>CAZUAH010000740.1:0-6162 GCA_964617665.1 uncultured Pirellulaceae bacterium | reverse complement strand
CGCGTACGGCCAGTGAGGTTGCGGGGGCTCGAACCCCGGACCTACGGATTAAAAGTCCGTTGCTCTACCAGCTGAGCTACAACCTCCGAAACAAGCTACTATAGGCCGTTACCTCAGAAAGTCTAGGGGCGGTCGCATCGCCGATGTAGGACGGCGAAAGCCAACCCGGATGCCATCCGCAAAAGAGGCTCATCAGTCCTCGACGTCATCCGATCGGTAGAGAACTTCGATTCCGATGGGGCGACCGTCGTGATCGAAGTCCAGGTTCAGCGATGGGCCGGCGTAATCGTCTCCAAGAAGTTGGTGGAGCATTACCGTCTTGCCGACACAGCCCTTCGCATCCCCGCGCGGAAAATCACGCAGTTCAAAGTAGGCGGTCGTTCTGCTGTCATCGTAAACGCGAACTCGAAAGTGCTTTGAATTTGTCATCGCTAGCATCACACAACGGGAAGAACATCCGTCGCCGCACGTCACAGCAGCACTGCGGCTGCGTCTTGTGAGCGAAAGTCGAACGACAAGCGAGAAGAACGTCCAGAACTCAGAGTCACTTGACGCACAAGACCAACGTCAGCGGCAAAAGCCCAATAATCACGGCAAAAACGCACGCAAGCAACCCAACTACGCGATGGAACAGGTCTGCGCTTTCGTTTGTGATTCGCACAAGGTAGGGAAGAGCGCAGGCGGCACACAGTATCGGTACAAGTACACATAGCGAGTCCACCTTCATCACATAATGCCAGATGGCAGCGATCCCGCAAAAACACGCTATAAGAATGAACAACCCCCGTAGACTGAACTTGATGCGGCTGGCAACCAAGGCGACTGTCCTCGACATAATGTACGGATTATTGTCCAAGGGTACGGGCAGAGAATCAATAGCGAAGGTGTCCCGGCATGGAGGCCGGGCTTTGCGGCCATAGGACGCTCGCAGCCCGGTTCTCTCGACTTCAACCTTCCATGGTGTACTCCAGGAACATAAGGGCACCCTGTCACAAAAGTAGGCAACTACAACTTCGCCGCGTCAGGCTTGCTCGGCCCATTAGCACTAGCGCGACGCCCCACGAACGCTGCGGCCACTAACAGGCCCACCCCGACAGCGCGAGCGAGGCTGCTGATTAGCCCCAACACTTGCAACGCTACACCGAGATTCTCATGCTCCCAGCCCAACTCTCCCCGCATGACAATCGCGTACTGAAATGCGAAAGGCCACAAGACCCCGACGAACAGCAACAACCCGGCCCCAAGTAAGACCAGAATCCCAGTTGATGGTGATCGACGCCAAAACATGAGAGCAAGGACTATCGCAATCAGATACACCAACAGTACTGGCGTCTGGACCAATAGGTTACTTAGAGAAGGAAGAATGATGTCGCGCATGGGATAGTCCCCTCGGTGTCCTCGCATTCCCCGTGACCGCAACCGTGTCAGCACAGCGTACCAAATGGACAACGCAAATGCGACAGAAGTCCAGAGGCCGCAAAGAGTTCCAAATGAAGCCAAACTCGTCGCCCAAAGATGTCAGCGACTGTCCGGCATCTCGTCAGCAGATGCGCAAGAGTATTGACAGGCCGCCCTGGAATCGTCAGGTTTTCTTGACGACTCGGCAAGGTCACGATTGGTGACAACGGAATTGCGTTGTTCGACTACAAGGAGAAATGCCCATGTTCCTAAAGACTAGATCGAAGAACTGTCTGGCGATTCCTGTTCTGCTGATCATCGGCGTCGCGCTCTGCACACCAAACACGGCCAGGCCCGATGAAACTGACCTGCAGATCGGACTTGCGTCGGCGAAAATCACGCCCGAAGAGCCGATTCGGATGGCTGGCTACGGTTCGCGGAACAAGCCGTCAGAAGGCGTGCTGGCCGATCTGTACGCCAAGGCGATGGCGTTTGAAGACGGTCGGGGCGAGCGAACGGTTTTGCTGACGGCGGACGTGATTGGCTATAGCGCCAAGGTGGCCAATTTCATCTGTGGCCAGATCACGGAGAAGACCGCTCTCGAACGCAGGCAAATCCTCCTTAACCCATCGCACACGCACACGGGCCCGGTGATCGGCATTCCCGGCGCGACCGGTTACGGCCTGGAGGGCGAAGAGGCGGCATGCGTTCACCGGTATGGCGAGAGACTGGCCGGCCAACTCGCCGATCTGGCGGCCGCGGCCCTGGCCGACCTGAAGCCGGCCAAAGTGTCCTGGGGCGTTGGTGTCACTAACATCGTGATGAATCGGCGCGAGTTCACCGAGCGTGGCGTCCGACTTGGATTCAACCCGCGAGGCTACGTCGATCGAAGCGTGCCCGTGTTGCGTGTCGATTCTCCGGACGGCAAACTTCGAGCGATCGTGTTCGGCTGTGCCTGCCATAACACCACGCTGACTGGCAAACACTACGAATTGTCAGGCGACTACGCCGGTTTTGCTCAGAAATACATCGAGGAGCAGCATCCTGGTGTGCAGGCGATGTTCATGATCGGCTGCGGCGGCAGCGCGAATCCGTATCCCCGCGGCACAGTCGAGGCGGCTGAGCAGAATGGACGAAGCCTTGGCGCGGAGGTATGCCGTGTGGCGGTCGAGAAGCTGGCACCGGTGCGTGGGCCGCTGCGAGTGGAAAACGACTACGTCGATCTGCCGTTGAAGCCCGTGCCCGCACGCGAACAGTTGGAGGAAATGGTCAAGGGGCCAGGCTATATCGCATTCAACGCTCGGCAGATGATTGAGGCTCTAGACGGCGGCGAGTCGCTCCCCACCAAGTACTCCGCCCCGATCGCCGTATGGCAGTTTGGCGACGACCTCACCCTAGTCGCCCTTTCAGGCGAAGTGGTCAACGGATACGTGCCGCTTATAGAAACGGCGCTCGGACCTCGCAAGCTGTGGATCGCCGGTTTCTCGAACGACTGTTTCGGCTACCTTCCCACCGCAAAGGTACTGGCCGAAGGCGGATACGAAACGCGATGCCTGTACACCGAGCCCGGTTTCTTCCCGCCCGAAGTGGAAGGCGTGGTCCTTGCCAAGGTGCGCCAGATGGCAGAGAAGGCCGGACGCGTAATGCCCGAGTGAAAGGCATGCGCGCGATCTGGGTCGAGCCACGGGAAACACGACAAGGTGTGGCAGTAGTCTCGGTGTCGAAGGATGGACATGTGGAATCCGAGTTGATCGTGGGACTATGATGTGCGCATTCCAAAACCGGTTTCCTGTCATCCTGAGCGCAGCGAATGATCTATTGTGTCGGAAAACACGAGATTCTTCGCTGCGCTCAGAATGACAATCATCGTGCAGCGACGTCTTGAAATGCGCTCGTCTTAATCGCAGGAGCCAATTGTGACGCAACAACTCATCATCGGTTGTCCGGGGCAGTGGAAGGACCAGGACGATATCATTCGATCGATCGCGCTGGCCAATACGTCGAACGACGCACCAGAATACCTCGCGGCCGGCAACATCTTCTTCAATGCGAAGACCAAGCAAACGTTGGAGTTCGAGATTTATGATCACGATCCGCGTATGGCAGAAGCATTCGAAATCGCTGGTCAGGGCCGCCTCTCGCCGGAGGAACTGGCGGCCATCGACGCTCACTCGCATACCACATATCTCGTGCACAACGAACCGTCGCCGGACGCGGCGAGACAGATGCTGCAGGCGGCCGCCTTCCTGCTGAAGGCCGGCGGACTTGCCGTCAAAGTCGAGACGTCGGGCGTAGCACACTCGGCCGATCGTTGGCGCTACTACGCGTCCACGGGGAGTATTCTGTCCGTGTATGATGCTCTTGTCGTGCTGGTCGGTGGGGGCGAATTCAACTACACATGCGGCATGCACGCCTTCGGATTGCCCGACGTCTCCTTGACAACAGACGTGCCTATAGACGAGGCCCCCCAGATACTCAACGGCTTCAACCAGTGGCAGCTCATCGACCGGCCAAAGGTGACCGACGGTGCTACGTTTTCGATGGCAAGCGATGAGCCCAACTTTCGCATGTCGCGGTGCGAGTACGGTTACGATGAAGATGACCTGACGAACAACCCCTTCGGTCGTTGGCATCTCGAGTTGGATCCGGAACAGCGCGCCAATGGATTAGCATTCTATGATCGGGATGGGCCTCTCTTCATGACATTGGGCAAGGATGATCCGGAAGTCAGAGCCTGCGTCCGCCGTGCTCAGCAGACAGTCGACGCTTTCATCGACCACTTCCGCTGCCCCTTCGAGTACGGAAGCTATATGTTCAAAACGTTCATCGAAGACGGGGACGAATCTGCTCACTTCTGGTTGTACATGTCGGGCGTATCTGGCGACACTCTGATCGGCGACTTGTTTGAGGTGCCGCCCGAGTTTCCAAACCTTCGTTCCGGTCAACGAGTTGAGGTGGCCAAGCAAGACGTCACGGACTGGTGTATCATCAAGAACGGAACCGTCATCGGAGGTTTCACTCGTCGCCTGCAGCGGAACAAGGTCGAGCCCGAAGAACGAAAGCAACTTGATCTGTACAGCGGCATGATCGCCTACGCCCCGCTGGACGAGCTTCCCGACTGCGAATAGCGTGGAAACCATGAAACACATCGTGTTTTGCCTCTCGGCCCTGCTCGCAGCCGCAACGGCTCACGCAGCGGACCTCCCTCAGTTCATCGTTCCGGGCCACGAGCCGGACATGGCGTCGTTGAACGAATTGCACGCTCTCCATCATGATCGCGCATTCACCAACTGCACGCTGTGGGACGCCTGGCTGCCACACGCGACGCTGTGGACCGGCAAGAAGAAGCGTGATCAGTATCGCGCATCGTTTCTGAACCGACGCATAGACGCCGAAGGCTATGTATCCATGCAGCAGCATCGCGGCATGGCGCACAGCGAAGGCTGGCCGTTCCCAGCGTGGCAACAGAGCACTGGAAGCGGCTGGCATTTTTCCACGCTGCATGAGGTGTGGGCGATTCAGAATTTCAAACTCACGGCGCTGACCAACTCGGACGGCTGGGAAATCACTGGAGCCGAGGTCGAGAGCATCGATCCGGTGTGGGGGCTGCGACTGAAGGCCACGAGCGATGTCGTGAGTATCACGACGCCCGTGTTTCGCTGCGGCACCATCGTGGCCCCGTTTGCGCGGCTCGAATGGGCGGCGCGTGATTTGTCGACGGAATCGAAGCCGAAGATTGCGTGGCTGCTGGACGGGGAAGCTGAATGGAAGCCGGAACGCCATGCCGCCTTTCCATCGTTGCGCGATAACGATGGCCTGCAATACGCAAACGTGCCGCTCTACCGGCAGCCGGGTTACGCGGGCCTCCTTACACGCTACCGCATAACGATCGATCGAGCCGCCGGCTCCCGGATCGACCTGAAGTCCATCATCACCGCCGTCGACACGCGGCATCCGATCACGAATGCCTTGTTTCTTCGAGGTTGCAGCGAGTTCTTCCTGTGGACACACGACATAGAGTTCTTGACCGCAAATATCGCACGAATGAGAAGGACACTGCGTTTCGCACTGGACGAATTCCAAGTGCGACGGAGCAAGCACGTGCGCGTGCCATGGGTGGGGCACGATGGTCGCAGCGGGCTGGTGGTGGCCGCGGACGGAAAGAATACGCTCCGCCCCGGCCTGGGCGTTGGCAACAACTACTGGGACCTGCTACCTTTCGGTGGACATGACGCAATCGCAACGATGTATCTGTTCGACGCACTGCGGCACTTCACGGCTATCGAACGAGCGATCTGTGCGCATCCCGAGTGGTCAGTACCGACGGACGAGTCACCTTTCGACGTTCAAGAACTGACTTCGCTCGCCGCCGACATCCGGGGCGATTTCCGGAAGCGATTCTGGAACGCCGAGCGTGGTCGGTTCGTCGGCTGGATCGACGTCGAAGGTCGCGCGTACGACTACGGATTCACGTTCGTGAATCTGGAAGCCATCCACTATGGCCTCGCAACGACCGAACAAGCCTGCAGTATCTTCGACTGGCTCGACGGCCGTCGCGAGATCGAAGGCGACACGTCGCGCGGCGCGGATATCTATCGCTGGCGATTTGCCCCGCGGGCCACTACGCTCCGAAACGTCGAAACCTATGTCTGGCCGTGGCATGGCCCGGAGACGATTCCGTGGGGTGACCAAGTGCAGGATGGCGGCGCCGTTTTGGGCTTCAGTTATTTCGATTTGATGGCACGACTGAAGACGCTGGGCCCC
>CAZUAH010000739.1:0-6186 GCA_964617665.1 uncultured Pirellulaceae bacterium | reverse complement strand
TGGAGTCCCTCAAAATGATCCCCAATCGTGAAGAGAATCTGGGCCGCCGGAAGGCCCACCGAGGCCGACCTGAAACTCCTGCACAGGTTAGACGGGATGGTCCATTCCTGGTCGTTGGACGTCGATGTCAGAGGCTCCCAGAGCTTCAACGGTGTGGGGGTGGAACACTTGCGGGGACTCAAGGGTCTCCGAAAGCTCGTCCTTCACGGAAAGCGTGTCAAGGATGCGCACCTAGAGCGTCTCAAAGGGCTTACCGACCTCCAGGAACTGGAACTGTGGGACACGCGAGTGACGCCGGCGGGGGTCAGAGACCTCCAAGACGTTCTACCAACCGCACGTATCACACCCAGCCCAAGGCAATGGGCGACCATGGCCAAAATCAAAAGTTGGGGAGGTTGGGTTGGCGGGGGGCCCAGTACCAAAAGGATAAAGATAGTTTTCGATGAAGTCAGTCAACCTGGCCCCCACGGCAACGATTTCAACCAGGCCAACCTGGCGTGCCTCAAAGAGCTGGCGAACCTGCAAGATTGGATGTGCTTGGACTTCGAAGGATCTCAACTCACGGACGCAGGCCTGGAACACTTCAAAGAATTGAACACGCTTCAAGAGCTGTGTCTTTGGCGCACGCAGGTCACAGACGCCGGCCTAGAGCATCTGGAAGGTTTGAGCAACCTGAATACACTGGACCTCGGCGGCACCCGAGTCACTGACGCCGGACTGGAACACCTCAAAGGGCGAACCAGCCTCGGTTGGCTGCGGCTCAACGGCACGCGAGTCACCGATGCCGGACTGGAACACCTTGAAGGGCTAACCGAGCTCTGGCATTTGGAACTCTACGGCACGCAAGTCACCGATGCCGGACCGGAGCACCTGCGAGTGTTAACGAACCTGTCAGAATTGGACCTAGGCCGCACCAAAGTCACCGACGCCGGACTGGTGCATCTCGAAGGGCTAACCAAGCTCAGTTCGCTGGGGCTCAGCGGCACCCGAGTCACCGATGCCGGACTGGAACAGCTCAAAGGGCTAACCAAGCTCGCGACACTGCAGCTCAGAAACACACAAGTCACCGACGCTGGACTGGAGCACTTGAAAGGACGGGGCAAATTGTATTACCTCACCCTTTCGAGAACGGAAATCACCGACACCGGCCTCGTGCATCTCAGCGGATTAACCAACCTTCAACGGCTGGAGCTCATTGATACGCAAGTCACCGAGGAAGGCGTGAAGAAGTTCCAGGAAGCGTTGCCGAACTGCAAGATCGAACACTAAGCCATTAGACGATTGAGCTGTACCATGTGGCGTTTCGTGAAAAAGCTGCCCGTCTTCCTGGCATCGGCCCTCCTGTTCTTCCTGACCGTCATCGGCTCCTTGCTGACGATCATCGGCCTTTGTGGAACGTGGCTTGAGATATCAGAAAATGGGGTGACCGGGGAAGCCATACTCTTTCTATTAGCCGCAGTGGGGGGCGGTGCCTTAGGCACGATTTGCTTCTTGAGGGCAAGGCGACTCCGACGCACCACTTGCCCGGTCGGCACAGCCCCCCAAAAACCTATTGAGGGCCCTGGCTTTGAGCTAGTGTACGAGGATGGCCATATCAGACCCTACACACCCATCGATAGATCAGTTCCTTTTGTCGCTGAAAGGGATCCGAGAGAGATTGAAGCCGCGTTGGAATCTCTGGGGGGCGTCTTCTCTTGGGATGGATATTCCGAGGGTCCAGGTCAACGATTGTTCGCAGGGGATTCGTTGGATGGGGTAGAGCCCTCAGACGGCTCGTTGGATAACGTTGAGATGAAGCCCCTTACTGATGAGATGGTAGCTGGTGCTGAGAATGCCGTTAGACTTAAGTTGCCGGCGTCATATATTGCCATCTTAAGGATGCAAAACGGGGGTCGTCCTTACAAAAACACATATCCAGATTCGGCTGTTCCCAATTTTGGCTTGCCAGTTCCCGACTTCTGTGGAATTGCGCCAGGACATGGTAGTCTGTACCCAATCCAGGAAATGCCACGGTACATTTGGGACGCGTTCGAGGGCTATATTGACGATGAGTTCTACGATCAGTGGCGGGATACGTTGGACCATGTGCATCCTGATTGGGGTGACAAACCAAGGCTACCTGAAGCAGTTCTGTTTGTGGCTCCAGAGGTACACGACGGCATTGCCCTGAACTACATCAAGTGTGGCAGGCAGGGGGAGCCTTCAGTTGTCCACGTTGAGATGGAAGAGCCGCTGCTCGCGGAGGTTCTGAAGGAGGTCGCGCCTGACTTCATGACGTTCCTGAAGATGCTGTACCGGGAGAGCGATTGACGTCCGCACAGAGCCGGTCCGGGGCACGCAGAGCTCGCAAGATGGCGAGGGCCGTTGGCTGAGCTCTCGGCAGAGAGGCGGAGGCGGGCAAGCCAAGACCGTGGACTTTCGAACGTAGACCATAGCCCCGAAGAGGTGCGGATCTCCTGTGAAGTTCCTGGAGAGGATCTGGAAGTCCGCAAGGGAGATTCCCGACGGGACGGGGAGACGTTCGAAGATCCGCTGTTCGGACCGCTCAAGTGGAACGATCGCTGGAAAGCCTGGTTGGGGTACCGCGCAAAGGTCGAGAACGCCAAGGGCAAGGAACTCGGGTACGAGCCGGAGTGATCGGATTGAAAGCTGACTTGGGTGTACCTCACCGATGCAGTCTATGCGCAGTCAAAAACAGTGTCGAGGTGTGGACCCCACCCGCAACGAGCGAGACAGACGCGGCGTGCAAAGTTCCCCGGATCGTCTGTGATCGCGCCGGTCGGCATATCGCAGTGACGGCCGACGCACGTTCCTGACTGGAAATGCTTGACAGCCAATGGCTTGAGTCGATAATGCGCGATTGGAGTCAGCGGGGATATCCCGCCGTGCCGGTCGGCATATCGCCAGCACCGCGCCCGTGATAGGCCGTTCCGGATAGTCATTGGTTGAGGATCAAGAAATGAAAGAGAAGCTCATCGCCATCATCGTCCTTTCGACTTTCACGGAAGTGGCCTCTGCGGATATGCTTGAATGGGAAGTGACTCCCATCAACACGGCCGAGCACAAATGGAATGTGGTCACCACCAGAACTGGCCACACTACGACTTTCACGTTCTCCATCCCATTCAATGGTGGCGCGTTGCCTGATGGAAGCTCGGCCACTCTCGAGGTGTTTGATGGCAAGAAGTTGGTCTCCCGCTCGACGCTTCGGCTTCAGTCCGAAGGTGGTAAGACATATTTTCGATTCACCGTTGGGAACGACTTTCTCGCAGATTCCAAGTTCTCCCTGCTAGAGATCGATTTCCCCCATCCGTCGGGAGATATTCACTGGGCCAATCTCAAGAAGTTTGCTGAACCGAGAAAGAAGAATCCTTAACCAAGAGCTGGAGAGTATCGGCTCTTACGCGCCGAACTCTCAGCTCACACGTTGGGCGAGGGAGAGAGCGATGAAGCGACTTTCTTCAGTGACAGTGCTTCTGGCACTTGGCTTGGCGCCAGTTGACGCCTTTGCGACACCGCAGATTGGCGAGTTCTTGATCTACAAGGGAGAGAGAATCGAGTTGCCCTTCGCAGCGCCCCTGGAGTCGTACTTCTCGGCAAGCAACCCTCGCCCCAGGCTTCCTGCACCAAGCTCGGCCTGCTGGCGAGGATACGTCGGCGTGTGGAAGATCGAGAACAAACGACTCTATCTCGTCGCTCTCAAGGACGGGCGATCCTGGGAGTGCGCCCCTTTGGGGAACGACATGTCGCTTGATGAGCTATTCAAAGACAAGAAGCCGCCGATCCATGCAAATTGGTATTCCGACGTTCTTTGCTTTCCACGAGGTAAGAAGCTGACGGACGGCTTCATGGGGATGGGGGCCACGTACGAAAAGGATTGCTATATTACCATCGAGAAAGGCAACGTGGTTCGCGAACATGTTGTTGACTACAAAGGCGAAGGAGCAACTCGGTCGCACGCCGATCTCAGGTGGGTCGCGCTGGGTGGTGGGCCGGTCAAGGATGACGGAAAGTGGCACGATGCAAGGTTGATCGGAACACGAGCGTTCACGGAGATCAGAGAATCAGGCAAGGAGTTCACTACCCGGGGCATCTTCTACGAGGCAGAAGACGAGCGACCGGATTCCCTCGTGATTCCTGGGACCCGCACAACGCAATTCGTGTCCATAGAACTGCGTTTTGCACGGCAGGAAGGCAAGGACGGCCCCCGGATTGAGAACGGGACTCACGTCGAGATCAAGGGCCGTCTTGAGAGAGCCGGGGACGCCTGTTTTCTCAAAGTCGAGTCCTTTCGTGCGCTGAAGCCCGGCGAAACGATACATCACCCGAATTTCAGACCACCCAACCAGACGCTGGAGACGGACGTTGAGTAGGACTACTCAACGCCGCTCAGCTTGACCGTTCGGCCGGTACTGCGACTTGGAACGATAGCCTACTCGTCGACGAGAAAGGGATGCCATTGCCAACCATTCGTCACCCGCTCTTCGGCAAACTCAAATGGAACTCTTCCGTCGAAGCTTGGGGAGGGCGAATTCGTCTCGCTTTCTTCGTGGGCTATGACTTCCCCGGGGCGGGCTTCCCTTCGCGGCGTTCGACATTGTGCGGGTTGGCAAAGAGGATCCGATTCTTGTCGTTGTTGGGCATGCGGCTGAAGCGGATGGTGCTTCCCATCACTCTCTACGACGAGACCGGCCAGGGACCATCGGCGGAGCAGGAGAACGCGCTCATATATCTCCAGGAAAATGAGACCGCCGTCGGCCAGGCAATCGTCCAGGCCGTTTTTGCCTGCTATCAGGAATTCTACGACGCGGAGCGAAAGATGTATCTCAGGGCGTTGCAGGAAAAGATGGTTCGACAAGATTCCTCTTCGGCAGAGAGAGAACTGGAGGAATTCCTACCGAAACTCGAATCGCCCGAGGGGCTGAAGAGGCTGATTCGCTTGCACGAGCTGTATTTCGAGGGCTCACCATGTGAGGAACCCCAAGGGGGCTTGGCCAGGGTCGGATGGTCTTTCGCGTGCACGTGGGACGAAGAGCACGGGCTAGGGGTCAGTACCCACAAGGACGTTGTCGAAGAAGTTGGCACAGATGACGTGGCATTTTGTCTTTAGACCCGATAGCGTTTTCCAACGTTTCGATGGCCTTCCCGACGTCGGACGCGGTATACTGATTGGCGTGCTGCGTTCTGTGTCCGGAGGGCATGACCATGAGCGATTCCGAGCCGCCGAAACCTGAACGTCACCCGTTTCGGTTCAGCTTGCGGACGCTGCTGATCTTGGTGTTGGTGCTGGGCGTCTTCTTTGGTTGGCTTGGAACCCGGCTCAAGCGGGCGAGAGAAAACCGGCTGGCGGAGGCAAAGATCCGCAGTGTGAACGCTAGTGGGGGCCTTGCAGTCTTTTACTCGCATGCCAAGGGGTCTCCCAATTGGCTGGAGAGGATGCTGGGCGACCCCGGCGTGATTAGTGTCCAGAAAGTGACTACGCGCCGGAACACGGAGAACGGATTGAAACACCTGAGAGACCTGCACGGAATGCTTCACCACTGGGAGTTGGATCTCAGCCGGCCGGACGGCAGTCTCGGTGCGGTCACCGATGCCGAGCTGAAGCACTTGAAGGGTCTGGCAGGTCTCCAGAGCCTGGACCTGTCATGCCAATCATCCATCACCGACACGGGATTGGAGCATCTCGAAGGACTCGCCAGCCTCCGCCAACTGCGGCTGGACGACACGGCCGTGACTTCCATTGGCGTTGACAGCCTCCAGCGGGCTCTGCCAGAAGCACGTATCACGCCCAGTTCGAGGCAATTCGCGGCCATTGCGGAAATCAAGAGGTTGGGAGGCTACGTCCGAACAAATGCCAATTGGGTGTCTGTGTCTTTTTCCGAGTCAGGCGACCACAACGCCACTGACGCCGTAATGCTGGAAATCAGAGCGTTGGCGAACCTGCGAAGCCAGCTCGACGTGTCGATCTCGGGAGATCGGATTAACGACGCCGGAATGGTGCACCTGAAGGACTTGACCAATCTGAATCGCTTGCACGTTCACTGCACCCAGGTAACTGATGCCGGGCTGGAGTGCTTGAAAGAAGCAAAGAGCCTGGAATACCTGCGCTGTCACGCGCCACGTGTCAGCGACGTTTCCGGCGGCCCAGATTCTCTTCACGATTGGGGATCATTTTGAGGGACTCCA
>CAZUAH010000738.1:0-6192 GCA_964617665.1 uncultured Pirellulaceae bacterium | reverse complement strand
AATCCGAGCCGCTACTTCATGGCCACGCGCTCGCAGAGTGCGCCGCCGGACCCGTATCCGCAAGGCGAACGATGCGGATTTCAACGCCGGGGGCCAATACGTCTTGTATTGGATGACGGCCTTTCGACGCACCGAGTGGAATTTCAGCCTGCAGCGGGCCGTTAATTGGGCCCGCGATTTGAAGAAGCCGCTGGTCGTTCTCGAAGCGCTCCGTTGTGGCTACGGTTGGGCGTGCGACCGCTTTCATCATTTCGTTATCCAGGGCATGGCCGATAACGCGGCGCGGCTCAAGCGAAAGAATGTGGTGTACTATCCCTACGTCGAGCCAAGGAGCGACGCGGGAAAGGGGCTGCTTGCCGCGGTGGCCGAACATGCCTGTGTCGTAGTGGGTGACGACTTTCCTTGTTTCTTCTTGCCACGAATGATGGCCGCTGCTGGGCGGCAGGTCCCCGTTCGATTCGAGCTTGTCGATTCCAACGGCATATTACCAATGCGGGCCGTGGACAAGGTGTTCTCGCGGGCATTCGACTTTCGCCGTTTCCTGCAGAAGAACATTCGACCGCATCTGGACGAGTTTCCAGAAGCAGACCCGTTGTCAGGCGCGCGGCTGCCGAAGCTCGATTCTCTGGCAACCGAGATTCGCCACAGATGGCCACCTGCAAACCTCGATGAGTTGAGCGCCAAGCCGAGTCTGCTGGCCAAGTTGCCCATCGACCACACCGTTGCCGTTGCATCGATCGCTGGTGGGGCCAAAGCTGCTCAGTGGATGTTGCGCGATTTTCTTGATAACAAGCTGTCTGCCTACGAAGCGTCGCGTAATGAACCGGAAGAGGAAACGACCAGCGGTTTGTCGCCATACCTGCATTTCGGACACATCTCGGCTCATCAGCTCTTCTATGAGTTGATGGCGCACGATGACTGGACGCCGGAACGGATTGCCGAGAAGGCCAGCGGCAAGTCGGCTGGTTGGTGGGGAGCAAGCCCGGACGTAGAAGCATTCGTGGACCAGCTAATCATTTGGCGCGAGCTGGGCTGCAACTTGTGCTGGCAGCGAGATGACTACGATCGTTACGATTCGCTGCCTGATTGGGCAAGGAAGACCTTGGCCGATCACGAACATGATGCTCGCGAATACGTCTACTCGGCAGAGGAGTTCGAGGCAGCCGAGACGCACGACGACCTCTGGAATGCGGCTCAACGCCAATTGGTGCGTGAAGGTCGCATCCACAACTATCTGCGAATGCTATGGGGCAAGAAGATACTGGAATGGTCGTCCAGTCCGGAAGAAGCGCTGGCCACCATGATCGAATTGAACAACAAATACGCTCTGGACGGTCGCAATCCGAACAGCTACAGCGGCATATTCTGGTGCCTTGGCCGCTACGACCGAGTTTGGGGCCCCGAAAGGCCCGTTTTCGGCAAAGTACGCTATATGAGCAGCCAAAACACAGCCCGAAAACTCCGCGTTCGAGGGTACCTCGACAAATACGGGGCGTAGCGTCCGGCGCATGTCGTAAACTCTCGCTCGAAGGAACGCGACGATACTACGGAGCGAACAAAGAGTATCGCGATTTGGCCACTTGCCGCCTTGATCGGAGGTGTCTGTTGCTCGTTTTACCGTTTGGGCCCACCCCATGGTGTTGACGTCTGTTTCTACGGGAAACACAATTAATCTTTCGCTCCTTTTCACAATAGTGGGATGTGTCATTTGCGGTGATTTCACGGACGCGGCTTGCCCGTCGGGTGGAAAGCAGGATCATGTGCGGTCGCGAGCCGGCTGAAGCCACTCTTCACCGCCGACAGGGCGGCGGAGGACGATGAGATGTCTGGCTCAGATTCGGAGAGCGCATTTCACCAGCGAGTGCTTGCCGGCAGCGAATCGGCGGCTGGCGACTTGGACCGCCGTTTCAGACAACGGCTGTGCGCACTTGTCGAACGTGAAATGAACGAACGATTCCGTCGGCGAGAAGATCCCGAGGACATCGTGCAGTCGGTGTTCCGGACATTCTTCCGGCGCGCTGCCAAAGGGGAGTTTCAGGTCGAACACTCTGGAGCCTTATGGAAACTCCTGCAGCACATCACACGCCGAAAGATTCTCAAGCATGCCGAGTACCATCTCCGCCATAGGCGCACGCCGGAGAGAGAACGGTACGAAATGGACGACCTGCTCGCGGACAGGCCGCCAGGCGCGCGTGAAGCGCGTCTACTCGGCGACGTGTTGGAGGCTGTGCTTGCCCGACTGGAGCCCCTGGAACCGGAGATTCTCAGGTTGCAGCTCTTTGGGTACAGCATAGCCGAAATCGTCGAAATCGTGATCGAAGGACTTGATTCCCCCTACGCCGAAATCCTGCATTTGCGCCTGCAAGGGCAAACCGAGACGCAGATTGCCGACAGAATCGGGTGCGGACGCGAGGCCATTCGCTACAAGCTAAGGCGGATTCAGCAGCGTCTAGCCAAAATGCTGGGTCAGGATTCTGAAGGTTAAGCGAATTTTCTTGCACCAAATCTCACCGCCACGCGGCTTAGCTGATCCGGGCCGACGAATTTTCCGCTGATATTCGGGCCCGCACGGTGCCGGACACCGACTCTCTTCAGACTTCCTTCGAGTTGAGAGACCGCCGGAGGAGGCAGATCTTTGGGTATTCACACGAATAGGGAGAAACCGCTATGAACGCAAGAAAGTTACGGTCATCTGTGTGGCTCGCTGTATTGCTGACGACCTGCGCCTTGCACGGCAGGAACATTGCTCGCGGCGAATGGATTTCAACGGACGACTATGTCGTCACTGTGACTGAGACGAAGGTGATGGCTGGTCCGCGTTTCTTGACACGATTTGATGCGGGAACGAACTTCCGTGTCCACAGTGTCAACGGTAGTTGGGTAGCTTGCCGCCAGGAAGTAGACGGCGAGTTCATTAGCGGCTGGGTCAAGAAGAAGGAGGTCCTGAAGCTGGACAGGAATCAGAGAGCGGTGTATGCGACCGAGGACACGTTGATCCGCAGTCAGGGACAGACATTGAAACTCGCAAAGGCTCGCCCGGTAACGATCAGGTACGAGAGCGACTACTCGATCGACATCTTCGTTGTTTCGGAAGAAGGAAAGGCTTCGTACAAGTGGGTCGCCGAGAAAGGCTACGGACACATGTCCAGTTGTATCAGGAAGTGGAATGTGAGAAACGGGATGTTCAAATGGATTCCTCCGGACGACAACCAGTATTATCTTCTGATCGACAACACGGATTTCCCTGATGGCGGGGCCAACTCACGCCGAACCATCAAGTACAAAGTGGCCTACTGCGTGGAGGACCCAAAACCGGATGAACCTCGGCCCGGTGAAGGTTTGATCATCGGAAGAGTGACGCTTGATTTCGATGGGTATCAAGGTCGTCACGATACATGCAACGATCCTTACAGCGTGTTGGTCGACTGCATCGACGATGCTGATGACGTGAGAACACTGAAGGCGCAAACCGACGAGGAAGGGTATTTCTTCCTGGCCAACATTGACACGAACTGCAAATATCGTGTGCAAAAGCTCGACGGCGCAGCCTTCGCGGCGCCGATCGGCGGCATCGTGACTTCCCCATTCCGCGGCGACAAAGAGCAAAACAAGTGGGTCCACGATGTCGGTTGCTTCTCCCTGCGAGTCACCGCGCGCGGCAAAGTCGAAACATCCGTCGACAACCCAGACTTTTCCTGCCGAACAAATCCAGACGGCGGAATGGAGGTGTCGTTCGACAACGGAAACTCGCCACTCGACCGTCACGAGTGGTTTCTGTCGAAGTTCCCTGATATTGGCTGGGTGCAGCACGTTGAGGCTGACCGACAAGCCATCTACAAGGAACGCGAGGAGGCAGCTCAAGAGAAAAAGGAAAAGGAACGGAAGAAACTGGAAGAAGAGCGACTAAAGAAGGCGGAGGGTCAGGAACGGAGTGACGAGGCATCAGACCGGTATGAGCCCAAGGGCGAGGCGCCTGCAGAATCGGCTGATGAGGTTCCGCCAGCCCCGGTTGTATCAAACGACCGTGATAGCAAGCTCGCCAAGACAAAAAACACCGAGGGCGACAAGTCGGCCAATAAGGGCAGTGATCCGTCCGACGCCAGTCAGCCGGACGAGAAGCCGGACATCCCATTCGAAGCGATGTTGGCGGTTATGGCCTATAAGGAAGGCGATTGCGACAAAACGATCCAACTGGCCGATAAGGCACTTGCTCTCGCTCCAGATTCACACCGAGTCCTTTTTCTCCGTGCGAGAGCAAGGCTTGCGAACCGAGAGCCGGAGGAAGCCCTTGCCGACTTGACCAAAGCAGCCGACCTCGATCCGGGCAATGGCAACATTCTCTTCCATCGGGCCTCGGCCTACATTCTACTGAAGCGTTATCGAGAAGCCATCGCTGATCTGAACAAGACTCTTGAACTCGATGGCGACGAAGCTCCCACATATTATTCCCGCGCCGTGGCGAAGCGAGATTCGGGCGATACACGGCGAGCGATCGAGGATTACGCTCAGACCATTCGTCTCGACGCCAAGTGTGATGGTGCGCATGTTGGTCGCGCCATGTGTTACCTCAAGCTCAAGGAATACGACAAAGCAATCAGCGACTGCGATACTGCACTGCAGGTCAATCCAGAGAATGGAGATGCCCATGGTTACCGCGCTCTGGCGAAATTCAAGAAAGACGACTATCGCGGCTCTGCTGCCGATGCAGATGAAGCGATCAAGAGAGGTGATTCGGCTGAGATTGTGTACTATGTCCGAGCCGCTTCCCATCTAGAGCTTGGACAACTTGACAAAGCTCTTCGCGACGCAAACAAAGTCATTAAGATGAAGCCACACTCGTCAGAGGATTATCTGCTTCGCGCGAAGGTTTATGGTAAAATGGGAGACTACACCAAAGCCAAGGCCGATTTCAACCGCGCCCAGGCACTTGAGACTTGACCAAGAGCCGGGCGGAGGCTGCCCTCATCTTCGCGGCGTGACAGGGGACGGTCTCGTTTGGTATCCCAGTGTTTGACTTGTTTTGCCGGTTGGTGGACCGTTACACTGGCTCTGTGCCGGCCTCGCATTTGGAGCGAAAGTCATGGCCGTTTGGGACGATGAAGTCTGGGATGTCGTAGACCAGGCAGTACAGCGTCTGGAGGAATCCCGCGTAGTCGGCGGTGATTCGGACCTACGGCAGTTAGTGCCCCCGCCGGATGATCCGCAGCGGGAACGCGTGCTCCTCACCTTGATCAAAGTGGATCAGGAGCATCGGTGGCGACACGGTGAGCGAAGAGCTTTGGAGGCGTATTTGGAGGATTGGCCGGAACTAGCCAACAAGCCCATCGTGCTCGCGGAGCTTCTGGAGGCCGAGTGCACCATTCGGGCCTTCGCGGATGACGTTCCAACGGTCGAAGAAATTCGATCCCGGTTCCCCAATATCTGCGATGAGATTGATCTACCCCAGATACAGGCCAAGATTGAAAAGGATCGTCGCAGGCTTGACGACAGCGCGGAATCTCGCGGCGTGTCCGACACCTCCGCGCCCAAATGGGACGACACGCCGTCCCGAGGCGGTTGCGGACTTACTCTGAGAGTGGAAGAGCAGTTCGGACGCTATGAGATCCGCGAACTGCTCGGCGAAGGCGGCATGGGGACGGTTTTCCGCGCGTACGACTCGCATCTGGAACGCGAAGTGGCGCTGAAGATCCCTCGTTTCGGCGCTGCCATCGACCCTGCGACAATCCGACGGTTTATCAGCGAGCCCAAAGCGGCTGCACAGATCGACGAGCATCCGAACATCTGCACGATCTACGACGCGGGCGAGATCGAAGGCACGTACTACATCGCCATGCGACTGATCAGGGGACCGTCCTTGGCGTCCCTGATAGAAGAGGGCACTATCGATCCGTGCGAAGCGGCGGAAATCGTCCAAAAGGTCTCGCTCGCCCTGGCAACCGTGCATGCCGCCGGAATCATTCACCGCGACATAAAGCCCTCGAATGTCATGATCGACGAATCAGGCGAGCCGCTACTGATGGATTTTGGCTTGGCGCGTCGGGAAGAGTCCGCGGCCGGTTCGTGCGCTGGTGATTCGTCCCACAGACCGGAATCGCTACCGCCGTCCCACGCGAGCCATAGCGGGCTGTTGCTCGGTACACCAGTTCCGGCGGCGCACTCTGCGAGCGCGTGGCCATGAAGTAGCGGCTCGGA
>CAZUAH010000737.1:0-6212 GCA_964617665.1 uncultured Pirellulaceae bacterium | reverse complement strand
CCAATGGTCGGCGCCCTGCTCGAAGTCGTCGGCAAAGATCAACGGCAGGCCGTCGCATTGCTCGGCGCCGCAAACGAGCGCCGTCAGCGACAAGCATGCGAAAATGGCCAGTGCGGTTCGGTACAGCATGGGATTCTCCTTGTCTACAAGTGGTATTCCCGAGTGGTTTCACGCTACTGATCGCCGGCCCTATGACCCGGCTTTGGGGCGATCAACCAACTTATGCGACCGACGCGCCCGTGGCAACCGACGACGGCCTGATGTCGAAATGCTCTTGGCAGGGCAGCGGCGGACGTTGACAGCACGAGCCGCACAGACGAGCATGGGGGCACATTGAATTCGCTGTAGTCCTTGCGGCCGTTTGGGCCGTCAAGGAACGGTCAGGCTTTAACCGAAGGAGGGCAAGTGTGCCTGATTTTGATAATTTCCGGACGGCCGTCCTGTGCCAGGGCGAACCCAAGCGGATACCGCAATTCGACGGAACCGTCGCCGAGGACATCAAGACCGAGTTCCTCGGTAGGCCGATCCGCGGCCTGGAGGACGAGGTCGATTTCCAAATGACGGTCGGCTACGACTACGTGCCGCTGAGTCTGGGGTTCCGTCAGGCGATCCGCGGGGAAACCACTGGCGTGATGGGCGGCAAGCAGTCGGAGACGACTATACTGAAACCGCTGGAAGCGCAATACAACCCGCGCAGCGATGAAGGGCAAACGCGGATGTGGGCCGAAGAGGGCGTGGGTGTGATTCACGACGCCGCCTCGTTCGAGTCTTTCGAGTGGCCAGACCCCGACACGGCCTTTAGCTACGACACGCTCGCTCGACTCAACGCACTGCTGCCCGACGAGGCCAAGGCGATTGTCAACGTGGGCTACGTCTTCACGGCTCCCTGGATGCTGATGGGCCTCGAGAATTTCTGCATGGCGTTGGCCGCGGGTGAACCACTGGTCGAAAAAGTGATCGAGCGCGTGGCCAAGACGCAGCTGCGCGTTGTGGAGAATATCCTGCAATACAATTGCGTCGGCGCCGTCCGCATGCCGGACGATCTGGGCCACACCGGCGGGACGATCGTTTCGCCCCGTTTCTTGCGAGAGTATATCTTCCCGTGGCACAAGCGAATCGGCGATTTGGTGCATGCCAAGGGAATTCTGTACATGTACCACTCCGACGGTCGACTTTACCAGGTGATCGATGATTTGATCGCGTGCGGCTTTCAGGCGCTCCATCCATGCGAACCGGCCAGCATGGATATCGCCCAGTTGAAGCGCACCTACGGCGGTCGTCTCTGCCTGAACGGAAACATCAACCTCGATTCGACCATGACGATGGGATCGCCCGAGGATGTCGAGGAGGAGGTGAAGCTGCGAATTCGCACCATTGGCCCCGGCGGGGGCTACTGCTGCGGAACTTCCAACTCCGTCCCGGAATACGTGCCGTTCGAGAACTACATGGCAATGATCAGGACGATCCAGAAGCACGGCACGTATCCGATTCGCGGTGTATAATCCGACGAGGTCATGTGGCGGCTGAAGGCGCTGTATGCATTGAAGGACTCCGGCGGAAAAGGAGAGAATTCAACATGAGAAAGACACTCGTCATGTTCCTCGCAACGGCTTCGCTTCTCTCAACCGCGATTGGTTTGCCCGTCAGTGCAGGCGCGGCAAGTCCCCACAATGTGTCGGGCAAGGCTGAAAGCGATCGTGAATCACTTTGTCGGCGATTGGCCGATCGTTACGAGGTTAGGGACATCGTCTTTGCCGAACGGGCGCACAACGGGCGAGGGAAGATCCCCGATGGACATTGGTACGCAAATCTCGGCTATTACGCTCGGTACCCGCACAAGAAAGCCTACTCCTCGGGCGGTTCGCTCTGCAAACTCGATCTGAGCACCGGCAAAAGCACGGTCTTGTTTGAGGATGACCAGGGAACGTTTCGCGATCCGGCAGTGCATTATGACGGCAAAACCATCCTGTTCAGCTATCGCAAGGGAGGAACCGGGCCGTTTCATCTGTACGAAATCCAATCCGACGGCAGCGGGCTGCGGCAGCTTACGTTCGGGATTTACGATGATATCGAACCGTGCTGGCTTCCGAACGACTCGATCATGTTTGTCAGCGGCCGCGCCAGACGCTACGTGCAATGCTGGGTCACGCAGGTGGCAACGCTACACCGATGTGACCGTGATGGTCAGAACATCCGGCAGATCTCGGCCAATGTCGAACACGACAACACGCCGTGCGTGCTCCCGGACGGACGGGTTGTCTTTCAGCGTTGGGAGTATGTTGATCGCAGCCAGGTCCATTATCACCATCTGTGGAGCGTTAATCCGGACGGCACGGGCCAGATGGTCTATTACGGCAACATGCGTCCCGGCGGAGTCTTCATCGACCCGCAACCCATCCCCGGCTCCAGCCGGATCGTATTTGTCAACTCGCCCAGCCACGGCCGAGCTGAGCATGCGGGGACGATTTGCACCGTGAGCGACCGCAACGGGCCTGACGACCTCGATGCGCTCCGCGTAGTGCACGAAGCAAGCAATCTCCGGGATCCATGGGCGTTGTCGGAAGACGATTTCCTGGCCGCGCAGGGCACGAGCCTGGTTCATCTGTGCGGATCGGGTGAGATGACGACCCTTTACACCCACGATGGCTTCGAGCTGAACGAACCGCGTCCGCTGATCCCGCGCGAGCGCGAACGAATCGTTCCCAGTCGCATCGACCTGTCCCGGACCACGGGAACGCTGACGCTGAGCGATGTGACGGTTGGTCGAAACATGGACGGCGTCAAAAAGGGACAGATCAAGAGGCTGTTGATCCTGGAATCGCTGCCGAAACCGATCAACTACACCGGCAGCATGGAGCCCACAAGCTACGGAGGAACGTTCACCTTGGAGCGCATCCTCGGCACCGTGCCCGTCGAGGAAGATGGTTCGGCCCATTTCGAAGTGCCCGCCAACAGGGCGCTCATTCTGGTTGCGTTGGATCAGGAGGGGAAGGCGGTCAGACGCATGCAGAGTTTTCTTTCCGTCATGCCCGGCGAGGAAACCAGTTGCGTAGGCTGTCACGGGAACAGGCGGACGGCCCCAGACTCGGTGATAACCGATCAACTCCAGGCGATGAAGCGTAAGCCCAGCCGAGTTTCTCCCGTGCCCGGGATCCGGGATGTCATCGACTATCCTCGCGATATTCAGCCGATCCTCGACAAGCACTGTGTCGAGTGCCACAACCCGAAGAAACGCGACGGGGGCATGATCCTCACTGGTGACCACGGTCCGGTGTATTCGCACAGTTACTACGCGTTGAGCGCTACCTACCAAGTCTCAGACGGTCGAAACCTGCCACAGAGCAATTATCCGCCCTACGGCCTGGGTGACGCGGCAAGCCCCATCATGAAGATGCTGAGAGGTGAACACCATTCCGTGCAACTGAGCGGGCATGAAATCGAGATGATTCGGCACTGGATTCATTGCGGCGCACCGTATATCGGCACCTACGCGGCCCTGATCCAGGGAATGATTGGCAGCACGGGATATGAGGAATCCCACTTCACGGCCATCGATACGCGGATCGTGAATTTCGAAAGCGTCCAGCGAGCATCGAAGGTCATCGAGCATCGCTGTAGCGGTTGTCACGCGGGCGTGCGCACCGTGCCCAAGCATGCGGCGGACTGGGGCCAGGGCACCAAACTGATCCAGCCCCAACGCGCATGGAGGATCAAGCAGACAGACAACCGGGCCGTCTGGCGATTCCAGCAGCACATCCTCTACAACTTGACGCACCCCGAGCAGTCCGTCCAGCTTCTGGCGCCTCTGGCCAAGGAAGCCGGCGGATACGGGGCTTGCCTCGAGGTCGCGTCTTCAAGTTCGTACGATGGCCCTCCGAGGCCGTCGAAACAGGAGGACTCTGGGGAATCGACGGGCTCGGAGGCCCATCGTACGAGAAAGCCCGCGGAGACAATCACCGACAAGGTCGCCTCCGTCTTCGCGTCCAAAGATGATCCGGACTACCAGCTATTGCTGGCCGCGATTCTGGACACCAAGGCCCTGCACGATTCCGACCCGCGCTGGGATACGCCCGGGTGGAAGGCGCCTGTGGAGTACATCCGCGAGATGAAACGCCACGGGATTCTCCCTGAAACATTCGATCGAGAAACAGATCCACTGGATCCCCACGAAATCGACAGGCGTTATTGGAACGCGGTCACCGGTCATCATCTGCCCGGTCAAGAGCCCAAGCTTCACGCGAACCCGACCGTTCGATCCATGTGCATCCAGGGAACCCTGACCCCCGACGGTGTTGCGATCGAGCCGGATTCTGTCAGTCTGACCACCGGCAAACCGGCGACCTGCTCAACCGCAATGGCACAGCACCCGGCGCACCTGGCCAATGACGGTTGTGCAAAGGACACTGATCGCTACTGGGCGATGGATGTTGCCAACGGCGATCCTGCCTGGTGGCAGGTAGACCTTGAGAAGCCGACTGCTGTTGGCCGCATCGTGGTTGTCGGCTATTACGGCGACCAGCGCAGTTACGGATTCACTGTTGAGACCTCGCTGGATGGAGAGAAATGGGAGATGGTCGCCGACAAGCGTGACAACAAAGCGCCATCGACGGCCAAGGGCACCACCTGCGAGTTCGAGCAGAGGACAATACGTCATATCAAGATCACACAAACGAGCAACTCGGCGAACACGGGCCGGCACCTGGTTGAGGTGATGGCGTTTGAGATGTGAGATTGTCCAACCACAGGGGAGGGGCGCGCCAAGCGGCCGCGGAAAGCACCGAAAGAGGCCGGCAAATCCCTCTGACAGCGAAGGAATCAGACTCGCGAGGCCCACGTCGCGTTCAACAGCGCGTCAGGCTGCCGGCGTTCCCCGCGAGCCCAGCCAGATTCGGACAAGGCGGCCAATAAGGTGGGCGCAATGGGCGGATTTTTTGACGGCATCACCCCCAGACCGTATTCTCGACGCACGGTGGAGGATCAAGATGCCTGCCAGTAATCGACGAAAATTTCCGCGATTGCGCTTTTCGTTGAAGGCAGCTTTCGTCGTCACGCTCGTTTGCGCCTTGTTGATCGCATGGGCAAAGGACCGATACCGGCTTGAAAGGACCAGAGAAGTTGCCACGGTAAGAATCGAGGTCTACAAGGATCGTGCTTCGTTCGAGAAGCGACTGGGCGGACTGATTCGGAGCATCGACTTTGATGACATTGACACAACGAAATCTGATGTCGTCCCCTTCTTGACAACTCGCTACGCGTCGCGCGGCATTCACATCAAGGGCACCGCAGGGCAGTTCGCAGGGCGAACATTTGGCCATCCCGAAGATTACCCGGCGGCGTCCCAGCCGAACTCCTACGCCCCCGGTCCAAAAACGATTCCCGGTGCAAAAACAACGGACGTAACGTTCACCGTGGGAAAACAAGGGGCGATGGTGACGGGATTCGGCGTCACATTTATTGACGAGGACTATTCAGGAATGGGCCCCAGCAGTCTTACGGCGTACGGATGGGCCGACCGCCAGATCGGCGTTGCCGAAGGGTTCTGCGGCACCAATGGAAGCAAGATATTCCGAGGGCTCATCGCAGTCGATTCCAACGGCAACCCCATACCCGCGATCTCGCGTGTCCAATTGATCAATGGCACGGGTTGGCCCGATTCCGACGCCGGAGACGGCGTGACGCTCGACGACATGGTCTTCGGAGTTCCACAACCCGACGGGCTATGACTTCGCGCGTCAGCAGTTTGGCGTGTCGCTGGAAATCCTCACTTCGTCGTCCACCGAGCGATGAAATGCGATTGAAGAAGATAAGACAGATCTTTCGATGGCGGCTGCGCACGATCTTCGTGCTCACTGCGCTCGTGGGCCTTGGACTAGCATTCTATCTGAAATGGATTGAACCCTACCGGGCTCAGTTCATCGCATGCGAGAAACTCGTGGCAATCGGTGGACGCGCTGAAACAGTGGCAGCCGAGCCAGATTGGATGGCACGGATCGTCGGTGAGGATCGCTTTCACAAAGTCGAAGCCTACAACGCTGAGGGCCAAAGAATCACCGATAAGGACCTTGCTCCAATCGCCGACATGCCGTTCCTGGAGCGACTCTATCTGAGCGGGACCGATGCGGGTGATCAGGCAGCCATGGCGATAGGGCAAGTCAAAACCTTGCGGCGACTTTCGCTTTGGCGCACGCGCATTTCGGATGAAGGCTTGCCAC
>CAZUAH010000736.1:0-6218 GCA_964617665.1 uncultured Pirellulaceae bacterium | reverse complement strand
AAATCCGAGCCGCTACTTCATGGCCACGCGCTCGCAGAGTGCGCCGCCGGACACGGTAGGCAAGAAGTGCTGGCTGCAAGTTCATAGCGTGCAGATGCTACGTCGAGCAAATACCTCGCCGCCCAGCAGCCATGCGATACCGCCAACGACTAGCAGCGTGATCGCATCACCGATCGGAAACTGCCCCGTGCGAAGCGTGGTTGCCGGTTGATAGTACTCCATCACACTCAGGAATGCGATCTGTTCAGCAGGCTCCCAGAATCGGGCGAGAAAGTTCACAAGAAACGATGCCAGCACGATGGCGAAGACGATCGAGACGGCACGACCGCGACGGTCGCTCAGCGCCGATACGAGAAACGTCACACCGCCGACTGCCACGTAGACGCAGAAGAAGTTGATCATCACCATCACGATTCGAGACATTGCCGGTCGCATCTCAATTGGCATTCCCGGTACACGAAGTAAGTGGCCGGCAAGGCCCAATGCCAGAACGATAGCACCGGACACGAGCCATATTGCCGTTTCCCCGAGATACACCGTTCGCCGAGATACAGGCAGGCTGAGCAAAATGTCGATAGTGCCACGGTCTATCTCACCGGCTGGGACGCGGGTACAGAATACGATCTCGTGGGCCCACACTAGAGCCAGCACTACGGGATGCACCCAAAGAATGGCTTGCATTACCTCGGAAGTTATCTCCTCGCCTAAATCCGCGCCCAACAGAGCGTTCACCAGCATTCTGACAAACGGCATCTCGGTGAAGACAGTATTCAGGCCCTCCTGAATCTGCGGCAGGATGTGCGTCAACAGGGCCATCGCCAGTAGCAGTCCACCGCCGAACAACAGCGTTGCCAGCCACGTCTCGCGAATCGTTTTGGCAAACAGCCCGCGGATCACTGCATCTCCTTTGGCGATCGGTAAAACTCACGGAACAGGTGATCCAGGTCGGGGTGGCCGATGGTCACATCGGCGATTGGCTGATCCGTGATCCAACGAATCAACGCTGGTACAGGCCCAGCTAACTGGCACAGCCAAGTGTCACGACCTCGTTCCTCGATCGAGAGACAATCTGGCGGCTCGACCCGCTGGGCCGTTTCGGCATCGTCAAAGACCAATGTCACGACTCGCCGGGCTCGGCTGCGAAGCGACTGAAGCGTCTCGTCCGCCACGATCCGCCCTTCGCGGACGATGGCGACTCGATCGCACAGTTGTTCGACCTCGCTTAGCGTGTGGCTGGAGAAGAATACGGTATGGCCCCCCGCAGCCAATTCGCGGAGCAGAACTGCCAACTCTTGACGCATCAACGGGTCTAGCCCCGACGTCGGTTCGTCCAGGACCAGCAAACGCGGCCTGTGTACCATTGCCAGCAGCAGCCCAAGTTTCTGCCGAGTGCCACGAGACATCTTCCGCGCCGGAAGAGCTGTTTCGAGGCGGAATCGGTCCGCCAAATCCGTTCCTGGTCGAATCAAGTCTATTCCTCGGACGTGGCTGAGCAAGCTGAGCGCCGTCGTGACGCTCAGCCACGGATAGAGCCGAAGATCGCCAGGCAGATAGCCGATCTGGCGCTTAATGCGAGGACTATCGTGCCAAGCATCGAGGCCAAAGATGCTGGCCCGACCGCTGGTGGCGCGAAGGAAACCGAGCAACATGCGAATCGTCGTTGTCTTGCCAGCACCGTTGGGCCCGAGAAACCCGAAGATCTCGCCTTCGGGTATCTCCAGCGATACGTCGTCGATTCCTTTACGACGCCCGTAACGTTTCGAAAGCTGGTTCGTGGTTATGACGTTCACGTGGACTCCGAAACCGTGGAAGGCGAACGCAGGCAAGGAACGCCTGACCTCCTGGGTCGACCTTAAAGTGGACTCTAGTGGAGCGTCTATCGATATTTGTGACGTAGATAGAGGCCAGGGTTGGAGGGCACAAGTCCGAAACTCCGAGGCTTCCCTCGCTGACGCTCAGTCCAGCCCCGGCCACCCAATCTGACATTGATCGATGGACGATCCTCTAGTCCTCCAACACGTGTATGTCCTGCGGTGCCACGGCGACGTGCACGTGATGATCGACCTTCCAGGCACAGGTATCGTATTCCCTCTTGCCCAGCGACACCACTAGTTGCAGGTCTTCGTCGCACACTATGGCGAGTTGGACGACTGGTCCGAGGTTGGTCACGTGCGAGATTCGGCCTTGTAGAAACGCCGTTCCTTCTGGCATGTCTGCTGGACGGTCGGCCGAAAGGTGAATGCTCTCGGGACGTACGACGAAACGTACGTTCGGTCGTTCAGATACAACCGCTTGCTGGAGCGTCCGAAACTCGGTGCCGCCACTGCACACGAGCCGAAGCCACTGGCCGTCGGCCTGGGCTTCCGCGTCCAGCAGATTGCCGGCCTGCACGAATCCGGCAACGAATGTGTTCCGGGGACGGCGCAAAACCTCCTCGGGGGTACCGACCTGGACAATCTCGCCCTGATGGATTACGCCCACTCGGTCCGCCACCGTCATCATTTCCGCGAAGTTGTGGCAGACGTGCACAGTCGTCGTGCCAGTTGCCTGCTGCACTTGTTTCAATTGCCGGCACAGGGTGTCTCGCATATCCTCGTCGAGCGCGCTGACCGGTTCGTCCAACAGCAATAGGCGGGGCTGGGTAGCCAACGCCCGAGCCAACGCAACTCGCTGCTTCTCACCACCGGAAAGCCATCGAGGCCGTCGGTCTGCCAAATGCGAAATGCCAACCGCTGACATCAACCGATCAACATCCTGCCAGTTGTCGCCGATCAGCGAACTCAGCGGATTGCTTAGACCAAAGCTGACGTTGTAGCGGACGGACAAGTGCGGAAACAGTGCGTAATCCTGTGGTACGTACCCGATGTCTCGTTGTCGAGCCTCCAGATCGGTCACATACGTGTCGCCGATCACGATCTCTCCGGCGTCAGCCCGACGCAAACCGCAAAGGGTCTCCAGTAGCAGCGTCTTCCCCGAGCCACTTGGTCCGAGTAGCACAAAATACTCACCCGGCGCAATGTCCAAGTTCACGTCCTTCAACGCGAAGTTGCCAACCGACAGGTGTAGTCCTTCGATGCGGATCATCGCGTCAAGAATCCCAACATCCGAATACCCACTAGTGCAACCGTCGCCAGCGCCAACATGAGAATCGCGACGGCCAATGCAACCTCGATCCGTCCCACGGATTGTTCCAGGTAGATAGTCGTCGGCAGTACTTCTGTGCGCATACGGACCGCGCCGACGAATACGATCAAGGGGCCAAAGATGCCAAACGCTCGTGTCCAAATCAAAATGGCGCCCGTCACGATGCCTCGAAACGCCAGCGGCAATGCGACCCATACGAAGGCGCTGGCACGACCATAACCGAGTGTCATCGCCACGTGCTCCAGCCGCGGATCAATCCCGTCGAATGTCAGCTTCAATGCACGGATACCGAACGATGTTGACACGAGCAACTGGCACAGCACAATGCCTTTCTTCTGGAAAGTGAACGTCAAGCCCTCTTCCTCGATCCAACGTCCGACGGGTGTCTGGAAGAAGACCAGAAGCGACAGACCGACAATCAGAGGCGGCATCAGAATAGGCAGATCGACAATCGAATCTACCAAGGCATGCCCCGGAAACCGATATCGGCTCAGTGCGTACCCCGTGGGAATGGCGAAGACCATACCAATCAGTACCGTCACTGCGGTAGTCCACAGCGACAACCACAGAGCGGCGCGGATCTCCTCCGCCATCAAGACTTCTCGAACCGCCTCCCAGTTTGTGTAGCCGACATCAGCGAAGATCAACGCCAGCCATACGGAAACGAACATGCCGGCGAACGACAACATTACGGCAGCGAAGATCCAACTGCCGATTCCGCTGACCGGCCGTCCGGGATCGGATTTGGCAAACAGCGGACCTTTCGCCATGTTCACTCCGGCAACGTAAGCGAATAGTGGTGCTTCTTGAAGATGGCTTTGCCTTCGTCCGAGGTAACGAAGTCGCGCAACTTGGCAGCCAACTCCGGATTCTTCGACGATTTCAGCACCGCCACCGGCACGGTGGAAATGACATTCTTCTCACGTGGAATCTGAACCACGTCCGTGCTGTCGGCATAGTACGCGGCCACCGCGTCCCAGACGATCACGGCGTCCAGCGAGCCCAATTTGACCTTGTCGCCCAGATCATTGACCGTCAATGCACGGAATACCACATTCTCGGCCAGATCGTCCTCCGATATGTCGTTCTTGGCGAAGATCTTCGCAGCTTTGCGCCCGATCGCACATGCCTGGGGATCGCCCAAGCCGACTCGGATGCCGGGCTTTATCAGGTCCGAAAGCGAATTGATGTCTTTGGGGTTGCCCTTTTGAACGAGGATCACTGGAATGAAGTAGCAGGCGGTTTCGCTGCCTGCGACCAGTCCTTCCTGCTTGGCCTGCTCGATGTAGTGCACGTCGCCCGGCATATAGACGTCGCCGGCCCCGGACAGCTTGATGCGAGCGAGCAGAATCTCGCTGCCGGCGAAATCGCATTCGACCGTGACACCGTGACGCTGGCCGAATGTTTCGGCGATCTCTTCGACAGGCGGTCGAATACCAGCGCCGCTGTACAGTAGCAGCGTCGTCTTCTCGTTTTCACCACTACAGCCAAGAGACAGCGGCAATAGCAGGCAGACACTCAGGATCGCACGTAGAAGACGAGGCTCCTCTCGCCGCGTCTTACTTGACATAGCCAAACTCCTTGAAGACCGCCTTGCCGTGTTTGTCGACGAACTTAAGAAATCGTTCGACCTCCGCTTTGTTCTTGGTGTACGACAAACCGATCACGCCCACCCGGATTTCCTCGTCGTACTCGTATGGGCACGGGACGATATCGATGGCGTCGCGGTAGTTATGCGCCACCCCTTTCCACATGATTGCCGCGTCGCCGACCCCCAACTTCATCTTGTTACCAATGTCCGCGTGAGATCGGAACAAGGCGTTGCCCACGTTCTTCAGCACAGCCTCCCTGTTACCCTTCTCTTCCAGCAATCCAAAGACCATCTCACCGCACGTGGAGTAGTCGGGATTCGGCAGGAGGACTCGCAGTCCCGGCCGAGCAAGATCCTCGAACCGCTTGAGCTTCTTTGGATTTCCCTTCTTCACGACCAGGGCCGGAGCCACGTGTCCAACGTGAATCCAACGCAGCATAGCCTTCTCGTCTTTCGTATACTTCATGTACGGGTCGTGTGTGATGAATACATCACCAACGCGTCCGATCTTGACCTGGGGCAACAGATCCTCCGAACCACCGAAGGATATCACTGCCTTGACGCCGGTTTCCTTCTTGAACATCTTGATCAGCTTCTCCGTAGGCGGCCCAAAAGATGTGCCGCAGAGAACCATAATCTCCTTGTCTTCCGCTGCAGGCGATGGCGCGCGACCAAGAGCGAAGAGTACCGGCGCGAGCAGAACCATCGAGGCAATCTTCATTCTCCAGTGCATAACGTTTGTTCCTCACGCTGCGTGAACAAGGTCTTTGGGGCGGGATGGCTTCGACTTGAAGACAAATCGATAGGCCACTCCGATGTTGTGTGCCAAAAGGGAAGGAGGTGCCGGCAGGAACCCTCGCGCCCGGCCAACCCGCTGCGCCAATGGCCGTTTGTCGGCGAGAGCTTTGTCTCCCAATCCATCCGAATTCGGACATCGTAGACTGTTGCGGGCCGAGTTTTCTACTATAGCTGGCGCTCGAATGCTACGCAATTGCGTGAAGGCGTGTCAGATGTAGACGATCACCGATGTCGCGCGATATGACGATTACAACGCGCCATGTCGGTGTATGTTGACACACTGTTCCTTGACTTGGTCCGCGAGAAGGCAATCGGCAACTTTGTACTCATCGGTTATAACCACTTGAGGCTATTGCTCACTGCATGGTTCAGACCTGATCGACGGTTGGGCGGACCTAACGAAGGGACAATTGTGATGAATTCATCACGTCCGGCTTTCCCGAACGCTCATATGATCACGGCTAGGGAGAGTGGTTGCCGAGACAGTCTCAATTTGGGTCTGGAACCCAAACGCTTGGCGATCCTTGGCCGTGTTCGGTATCCGAACCACAGTATTCCACGGCCACAAATCCCTCAGAACTGGTTGTGCCACTCTTTCCCAGATGGTCCCATACGAGCCTGCTCTGCCGACGGCAGCGTCAGTTGTGTCCATGGTCAGAGGGACTGCCTCGGTACACGGAACAGA
>CAZUAH010000735.1:0-6252 GCA_964617665.1 uncultured Pirellulaceae bacterium | reverse complement strand
GAAATCCGATTCGTCCCGGCTAGAATCTGAACAGGAGAAGACAGAGGCAACGGAGGATGACGTGAAATGTCTGCCTGATTGCCTGAATCCACTCTGTGCCCTCCGTTCTCTCCTGTTCCATTTCTTCTTTGCGGCTGCGGCTCTTTGCCGTGCTTCGCATCAACTGACCGTGTCGCCCAAGTCTTTCGCTACTGATTCGATGACTCCCCGTCCGGTTTTGACGCGAATGCGAAGTCCGCCTGATCCGTGCCGCTTTCGGGGTCGGTGAATCGGAGATTTCCATCGCGAGCTTGTTGAGGGAGCTTGAATTCGACTTGGAGATCCGTGTTGGAGTCGTCGTCCAGAGGGAGGTCCGTGGAAAACATCGTCACGACGTGGTGCCCAACGACGGCGCCGGGTGTGTTAAGCGTTGTCAGCTTGTACTTTCCTTCAGTATCCGTGATGGCATGCGAACTGGCACAAGAACCGGCGTCTCTGGCATTGTCTGCGAGTGGCTGGAAATGAAGGGCGATCCCCGCGACAGGCTCCCCATCCAGGGTGACGACACCCGACACTGGCACCAATCTCGAGTCCCCGCAGCCGAGAAGAAATGCAGCGCACACAAGAAGCCCGATCCCCAGACCGCAGGCCCCAGAAGAGAGACGAAAGTGACGAACTTCCATACCTGAAAAACTCACTATGGGTGTCTGTGATGCACAATCGCTACGTCTGGCTACGGCAATTGAGCGGCTTCGCCTCCCGCGGCGGTGGACAGATGGCCAAGAACCTGCGTATTGACGTTCCTGCTCAACAAATGGACGGAGCCATCGCACATGAGCCAGTTGTTCCCCGTGGGGTGATAGCTTCCCCATCCGTGTTTGCACATGATGTTGTCGCCACCGGGACGCAGCGCATCGCATCGGTTGTAGTTTGTGCAGTCGAGAGCCACGCTGTATGGGCTTACTGTGGAAAGGACGCTGATCTGGCTGTACGCCCAGAAGGTGCCGGAGAGTGGGCGGTCCTTCGGTTTGTGAAACTCACCGATTGCGAGCGTGTGCGCCGTTCCATCGAGGACGCCTGACATTGACACGCATTGGCGGACTCGATCTTCGGGACCTACTACATGGAGTACGCCTTTCCAACTCACCGGGATGTTGCGAAAGTGGAAAGACCAACGGCAGAAGCAGCCACCCCGGGGATTGGGAACGAACCCACCGACACTGTACCCCGCGACCCCACGGTACGCCCCGTATCGATGGCGGATTCTCCCGCCTGCAGCAGCCCCGTGCTCAGGTATCGCTAGCTCATCAACATTCAAATCTGACGGGCAAGCGTAGACGGGCACAAACTGCTCGCGCACGAAGGCGTTCTTATCATCAAGATTCCGTTCTTCGTTGTGGTAATCCTTGTAGAGATTCTGCAGCTCAAGATACGGAAGGAGAGCAATCGCCCAATTCGTTCCATAGTGTGCATGACGTCCCGGATAGAATGCGGCATCCAGATTGATTTTCCCCGGGGGGAAGCACTTGTGAACATCATGGTAGCTGTGCATTGCCAATCCCATCTGCTTCAGATTGTTGCTGCACTGCATCCGCCTTGCCGCCTCTCGCGCTGCCTGAATTGCCGGCAGCATCAGAGCAACTAGGATGCCAATGATGGCGATCACCACGAGCAGTTCAATGAGAGTGAATCCAGATTTTCTTTGGTTGCGCATGATTTCATCGCTCCTGGTCAGAAAGAACTTTGCTCCCAAAATCGACTTTCGTTTCGACTTGTCCGGCAACGAGTGTAATTCTGTGCCCGACCGGACCGGCCTCTTCGCAGGGAAGCTCAATGATGCCTCGGGGACGCGACGTTTCGGGCACATCATTTCCGCCTGAGTTCCACCACATGCCAGCCCTCGCTTCCATTCCGACGAACAGATAGGCATTGCGATCACGAGCCGTACGCCAGCGGCCAAGGTAAATGGGCGCCACAAACGCGAGTGGCTCGCCGCTCACCCAGCTCAAATCTTCGGGGAGTCCCTGAAGGCCGATCCACCGACAACGGCCCTCCTGAATCGTCGAATTCGTCGCTTCAGGTTCAGACGCAAATGCTTGCGTTAGCCACGCATTCTCGGCCGCGTCATTCACGCTGACCAAGTGTCCTCCCGCAGCCACGGCCTCGCATTCACACTCCAGCCACGTACCGTTCCGCCGAGTCATGGCATACAGGTGACCACGATAGCGATTCCACTCATAGGCAGGGGGAAACGTCTGCACCCAACCCTCATCAGGCTGCTCGGCCACGAGGAATACCCCAACGGGCAGTCCTGCGAAGGAGTAGCAGCCATCGTCATCAGTCTTCTCGGACCGCTCCGCAGGATCCCATTGGCCGTTGAGGTTCTCGTCCAAGTAAACCGTCCTACCTTCCAGGCCCGGCTCGCCTTCGTCGTGAACGCCATTACCATCCATATCGTTCCACTTGACGCCATGGATCTGCGCCAGCTTGCGATTGCCGAAATCCACGCCGCGCCGGATCTGGCCTGACGTCAACTTGACACGATGGCACCGAAGCCCGCTCACCGAGAAGCGCACGTTGTCGAACTCCGCCGAGGATTCCGCTCCGGGACGCTGAAACTCGCCTTTCCTCACGTTGGAGGTGCCCACTCGTTTCATCTCGGGGGCGAAGTTCCCGACATCTGCAATCGTTAGCTCGGTAGCGGCATGGTGGGCATTGCGTTCCGCGATCCTCGCCGTCAGCATGCTCTCGCGTGAATCATACACCATGATAACGTGGTACCAATTGTCCGAAAGAAACTTGAACGATGAACTTGTACCATCACCAATGTCCTCGGAATTCTTGTACACCAGGCTGACTCTCGTCCCCTGGTCATCCGAACTGAACCGCACCATTGCGAAGCTTCCGCGGTCCAGGGCATTCAAGTCCATATCGTAGAGGCCAAAACTCACTGCTGAAGCGTAATCCATCGAGAGGATTCTGATATCCCACTCCAAGATGAAAGAACCTCCATCGTAATCGCCGTCCCAATACGCGTATTCTCCGCCATTGTTGATGTTGACTTGCGTCACCTTGTAGACGCGCGCTGTCGAGTCCCAAAGGTATCGGGAACGATTTGCAGTCACCCATGCCGGATCAGTAGAAAAGTCTGTTTCATACACGACAGACGAAGGAAACGTCTGTTCCCAACCGTCCGACAACAGCTCAGCCACCATATTCGTTTCGGACGAGAGCCTTTCAAACGAATACTGACCATCCGCATTCGTGGTCTCGAAACGTTCACCGGCATCCCAGAAGCCGTTTCGGTTGTCATCGAGATACACACTCCAGCCCTTCAGACCCTGCTCCGTCGCGCGATCCCAGATGCCGTTCCCGTTGATGTCATTCCAAACGCTTCCGTGGACACTGGGTTTGGTCAAAGGAAGTCCATGGACTGCCGACTTGCCAGGGATCTTCTCTCTATCGTTGGAGACGGTCTCGCTCGGGGAGTCGACAAGCAGCCGAAACATGCCTTTGCCCGTCTCCGTGAGAATCACAATCGCGGCCACTACTACCAACAACGCACCTGCTGCCGCCAACCACGTCAACCGACTGGCTAGTAGAACAGGACCTGCGTCCTGCGGAGTCCCTTCAAGGTAGCGACCGAGAGTGTTGGCAAGCTGTTCAGCGGTTTTGTAGCGGTCCGCCGGATACCGGGCCATCGCCTTGAGGCAGATGCCTTGCAGGCCCAGGGGCAAACCACGCCGCAGACTGCGTGGTTTCGCCGGACGGCCCTTGGTGATTTCGATCATCAAATCAGTTAGCTTCCCGGCATAGGGGAGTCTGCCGGTCAACATCTCGTAGAGCATCACCCCCAGACTGTAGATATCGCTACGTGCGTCGACCGCTTCGCCATTGAGCTGCTCGGAAGACACGTAAGGCACGGTACCGAGTAGCACGCCACTGCTGCTCTGGCAGTTCGCCCCGTCGTGCGTGCGAGCGAGGCCGAAATCCATCAACAACGGCTCACCCGATTCGTCCATCATCACGTTGGTCGGTTTCAGGTCGCGATGAATGATGCCCTCGGCGTGGACAGTAGTCAGGGCCATGGCGATCTTTCGTCCTATGACGGCAGCCTGGGCGGGATGGACAGGCCCGTTTTTGATCAACGAGGCCAAAGAAGGGCCTCGGGCTAGGCGCATCGAGATGTAGTAGATGTCTTCGATTTCGCCCGCGTCGTAAACCGTGCAAATATTCGGGTGCTCGATCTTGGCGGCGGCCTTGCCTTCGCGGACAAACCGGTGGATGGCATCAGGATCGGATGCGGGATCAAACTGGGGGATCTTCAGTGCTACTTCGCGCTCCAGTTGCGTATCGTACGCACGGTACACCGTCCCCATGCCGCCTTGGCCCAGTAACTCGCGAATCTGATAACGGCCAAACTGATGCCCCGGCTCCAAAGGGCGTCCCTGGGGGACATCTGGCGATGTGTTTGCCGTTCCTGCTGCTGGACTGGCCGCGTCTGCCGCTCTATCTGCTCTCTCGCGGAGGCGACCGCCTTCTCTCGCGGTATCGGCCTCAATAACCTCCAATTCGATCCAGCGTCCTACCTCGGGGAATCGCGACGTGATCTCTTCCGCAGTGGGAACAGTATCGGCGAAAGCTCGCGTTTCGCACTCACCTTCCAACAGTGCCGCAACCAACTCTGGTTTGTCGGACACCCCCGGCCATTCGTCGAGATAGGATTCCAATAACTTCCTCTCTCCAGCCTTCCAGCGGTGCTCCTGGTCCACTTTGATCAATTCGACCAGCACGCGCTGGCGAAGAGGATCGGCCGCCGATGGAACGAGATCGGATATTTCGATGGGGGAATCCGCATGCCAGGAGGTCTCCAATTGCCAGATGGCATTGCTGATCGCGGCCCACTGCTGATCGTCAATTGCTGCCACGGGACGTTTTGCGTCGTCAGCCATTGGTGACTCCTGGTTTCGCTTCGGTTTCCAGGCTGACCGAAGCCCGCTACCTAGCTGATCCGGAAAGGACGCAACACGGGAGCAACAAAACTATGCCATATGTGCGAAAACCCCAGTTTCCACCAAGAAAGTCGGGTTCCACCGACGATTAGTTCGGCATCCAAGCAGACAGATCGTCTGCACTATTCCTTTAGATCCTGCTCAATGCGATCGTGCAGACGCGTCCCTACGTGGTTCAGGACCCGACGAGCCGTATGCCGCGAGCAGTTGACTTTCGTGGCGATATCGGGCGTGGAGTAGCCGTCGAGGCAGAGTTGCACTATCTCCTGGTCGCGTTCCGGCAAACCGCCAAGCGCGGCATGTAGTTCGTCGGCGAGAATGGCGGCGTGTTCCGGCGAGGGCTCCGCGACGATCACGTCCAGGTAGCAGTCCGCCGCATCGGCACCGGCTTCAGCGGCGATGTTGCGTTTTCCGGCCGTGTGGTATTCGCCTTTCTTGCGCAGTTTGTTCAACGTGATTGTCGCCAGCAGGTTCCACAAGGCCCCGGAATCGTCGATGGCATACTCGCCCTGTTCGGTTCGGCGGAAGAAGCTTTGGAAGACCGACTGGACGACGTCATCCGCACCCACGCGCCGTTTCAGTCGTGGTGCCATATAGGCTTCCGCTAGACCGCACAAACGCTTCCAGTACCGCTGAAACAACTCCGCGGCAGCAGCTTGGTCTCCGGATCGGTACAGTTCTACGAGTTCGTCAGCGTGTTTGGATTGATGCATGTCGTTGAATTGAACGTGGCAGTAAAAGAGACGAGCATAGATCTCCCCAAGGAGCATGGCTCAGATTGTACTCGGACGTGGCACGATGGCAACCTGATTGTCCGTGCCGGGAGACGCGACGGGTGGGGAGAATTCTGATATACTGTCTTCGCCGAAGTCCGGAGTTAGGGGCCGATGGGAATGGTAGAACGGCTTTACCGACGGGCAGAGCATTTCTTGGTGCGCGTAGCGGATGATACGAATCGAAACTGAGGGGGAACAGGACATGAAAACGAGATTAATCACCGGTGTGTTGGTTCTACTAATGGGCATGTTGTCGACTGTGTCTGCTCCGACTGCTCGAGGTGCGGAAGAGTCGTGGAACAAGGAGACAGAGGCTGAACGCGACGCGCGGATGGAATGGTGGCGCGACGCGCGTTTCGGCATGTTTATCCATTGGGGGTTATATGCCATCCCGGCAGGGACGTGGGAGGAGAAGCCGATTGGCGGGATCGGCGAGTGGATTATGGATCGTGCCAACATTCCCATCAAGGACTACGAGAAACTGG
>CAZUAH010000734.1:0-6285 GCA_964617665.1 uncultured Pirellulaceae bacterium | reverse complement strand
CTCGCTGACGCTCAGTCCAGCCCCGGCCACCCAACCTGACATTGATCGGCAGACACACCACTACATATCCACTCCCTCGTCTCGCAATCGGCCATCCATTTCCAACCACATCTGTTCGGGCGTCGTGTCCGCATCCACATCCAGTTGAACAACGCGAACGCCGTTTGAACGGTAGAAATCAACCAGTGGAGCAGTTCGTTCGGCGAATATATCAAGCTTGCGCCGCACATCCGCCAATTGGTCGTCTATTCGTCCGATGCGGTCGCCGCCCGTGTTTTCGACAATCCGCGCCAGGACTGTCTCAGGCGTACACTGAAGATAGACTACAGTACCCACCTTCAGAATGGCTGCTATCGAATCTGCCTGACCAACGTGGCGAGGTAGGCCGTTCATAACCACTAGCGTGCCGACGTCCGCAACACCTTGACGAGAAAGGAACTGCCGCAGAACTCGTTCGGCAATCGGAAAATCCTTGTCCTCCAGCAACGCCCCCGTTTCCAGCACATCGCGAAGGAATTCGATATCTTCGCGGGACACAACCTCGTCCGGTTGACCGTTTGCGACGATCTGTCGAAGGTTCTCGCCGAAATCGAAATGTACACACGGTCGCCCAGCCACACCGCGTTCCTGGATCATCTGCCCCAACGGCGTCTTGCCAGAACTGGTGGGTCCCAAGAGTAGTATTGCTTCGAGTTGTTTGCTCATGACGGGTCAATCGTAGCAGATACTCGGGTTTCGATTCAGGGCACCGGGGATGGTGAATCGAGGAGGGAACCGTTCAAACCGTCTGGCATCTTCGTAGTGCAAGATATTGGATCATCCCAATGATTCCCAAGCTGATGCTAATCGGCAGAGCTTCCGTGAAAGAAGGCACGAACTCCGGACGAAAACCTAACGCGCACAGCACGCGCGACAGGTATCAACGGATAATGCCTGTCCTTTCTATTTGTTGAACGACGATGATGCAATTTGGCAGACTCTCCTGCAAAGCGTCAATCTGCTCCTGGGTTACTGTCATCGAATTCACACTCAATACTTCCAGCTGCTGCATTTCCGCAAGTCGAGCAAGACCGACCCTGGTGACTCGGCACGACCCGATGATCAGATCCGTTATTTGCTCCAATCCACCAAGCAGCGCAAGGTCATCGTCAGTTGCCTTGAGCAACTGCACTTTTTGTAGCGCCGGGCATTGGGCCAGATGATGAACTGCTTCTTCCGTCAGCTGGTAATCAGGATCATCGAAACGAATGGTCTGCAGGGAGGGAAATGTAGGCAGTCGTTGCAGATCTCCATTGTCGTACTGCCGAAGTCGAAGAATAGCCAACCGCTCGGTGTTTGGCAGTTCCGAAAGTGATCCACGGTCGCCCGTTGCGACGAGTACAAATCCGTCCACATCATACCTCGCAAAGCACGGATCACATCGGCCAAAGTAGTCAACCGGCGGCCCAGGGTGCTGGCGAAGCTGCTGCCGGAGTCCGACCCAGGCGGCCAGGATGCTCGCCAACAGACTGAGCAACAGAAACAGTCGCAGGCCAATCTGTAGACGAGGTTTGCCCGTATTCACTGAGATACCCTTCGTGTGTACCGGCAGTACCCAAGAACAGATACACCACGGTAATGGTAACCATGGTAACACGGTGTGTTGCGATGACGCCACCATGTCTTGCGTGAATCGTAGATCCTATCCCAGCGATGAATCGCTGGGATATTCTTGAATGTCCCTACGGGACCAGGGGATCCCCGGGCTTCCGCGAAGAACGCAAGAAAGCCGGACCGTCGCGCGTTGCCCGAGAAAACGAGCTATCGCGATCACGAGCATGCAGAGGCAGGAACGGTCGAATCGCAACGGTTTTCGCTTAACGCCGAGCCGGCAGGCGACGGCATTCCGGCCAACGCCATAACTGTACCATGTGCCGTCGCCTGCCGGCTCGGCGTTGAACGAGTGATTGTCTTGTGTGCGAAGATGTCTACAGCAGGAGCCTCGCCCTCCCGTTCTGAAGCGAGGCTTATGCCGTCTGACATCTGCGTAGCGCGAGATATTGAATCATCCCAATGATTCCCAAGCTGATGGTAAACGGAAGAGCTTCCATGAAAGAAGGGACCAAGTCTGGGTAGTAGCCTAACGCGCGTAGCACGTGCGACAGGTATCCAAACAGGGCAAGCACGGTTGCGTAGCCGACAAGATCGGTCCGACCGCGAAGCACTACGCCTGCCACGAGGACGTGGTACACGATCGTCAAAGCGCTCTTAGGCCCATCAGTGGCAAACAGCAGCCCCGTCAACAGTGCAAACTCCATGGTGACCCAAAGAAACAGGGAAAAGGCCCTTCCTCTGGAGCGATTCATTAGCCGTTGAAAGAACCACGCACCAATACACCAGGTTGCGGCCACGCCGGTAGATGCGTAGTGAAACTGATCGGAAATCTCCGGCGGTCCGACCGTCCAGCGACAGAGCAGATGATAGAGATAGAAAACGGCGACAGCGATCCATGTCGTGGCCAGTCCTGGTTGCCGGCGCGCCCAGCGAGTCGTTCTGCGCACCAGGCTGATCGGTCTGGCTAGGATCGGCTCGCCTTCCAGGTATCGCCCCAGGTCGGCCGCAAGCTCCTCGGCCGTCGGGTATCGGCTGGCCGGGTCCTTCTCCAGGCATTTCAAGCAAATCGTATCCAGGTCCCGCGGAATTCGGCGGTCCTTCGTGCGTGGTGGAGCGGCCTGCTGCTCTTGTATTCGTTGAAGAACGTCCAGGAAGTCCAATGGACCGACCGTGTCCACCTGAATCGGCGGCTGTCCTGTGAGCATCTCATACAGAATGGCCCCCAGGGAATAGACATCGGACGTTGCAGTGACCTTGTCGGCTTGACCGCCAGCCTGCTCGGGCGGCATGTATCCCGGCGTTCCCATCACGTCGCCAGCCGCCGTCAGTGTTGAATCGCGATCCAGGTACTTGGCCAAGCCAAAGTCCGTGACCCACGGTCGCCCTTTGCTGTCCAGCAGAATGTTGGACGGCTTCAGGTCTCGATGGATGATTCCCTGCTGGTGGGCGTGCGCAACCGCATCGCAGACAGCTTTCAGCAGTTCCACGGCTTGCTGTCGCGTCATGTCACCCGCTGCGATGCGTTTCGCCAAGCTATCGCCTTCGATGAACTTCATCGAGAAGAAATGCTCGCCGTCGCGTTCGCCGACTTCGTAGATCGGCACGATTCCTTCGTGCTCGAGGTTTGCGGTGGCTTCGGCTTCCGTGTGGAACCGCTGTATGTCGGCCTGCGATGCGAATATCCCGGATCGAATCATCTTGAGAGCCACGGTCCGGCTTGGCTGCAGTTGCTGCGCCTTATAGACGACTCCCATGCCGCCACGACCGATCTGTTCCAACAGTTCGTAGCCCGCGAACTTCTCCTTGACTCCCGCGGACCGCCGCAGTGTCGAATCAGACGCCGCGAGGCCTGTTAGCGGATCCTGATGATTCTGTTCGTTCGTATCCAGTGTAGCCGCCACGGCCACACGGTCATCCTCGGCCAACATGGCTTCGACTTCAGCTCGCAGATGAGGATGATCACGGCACGCGTCTTCCAGGTACGCCGCGCGACGATCTGCCGGTAGATCGCATATCTCGGCAAAGACATTCGCCACGATTTCGTACTCTTCAGGACTCATCCTGTTGGCCCAGTCGGCTCATCAACCACGCGCGTGCGGTGCGCCAATCGTTCTTCACCGTTGCCGGAGAGACTTCCAGCACATGCGCAGTCTCCTTGACATCCAATCCAGCGAAAAATCGTAACTCAACGACTCGAGCATGACGTTCGTTCAGCTCCGCTAGCTGCTCCAGCAAATCGTCCAATGCCACCAGCTCGGCCGGATTGTCGCGTCCGGCCAACGCGCCAGCTTCGTCCAACGTGATTCTGCCAAATCCCGCCCCACGTTTCTCAGCCGCTCGCTTGCGCGCATGATCGACAAGAATCCGCCGCATCATATTCGCAGCCATAGCGCAGAAATGGGCGCGCCCCTGCCACTGAACTCGCGTTTGATCTACCAGTCGCAAGAATGCCTCGTGTACCAAAGCCGTTGGCTGCAACGTGTGGTCAGGCCGCTCGCCGCGCATCTTGTTCGAGGCGATAGCCTTCAGTTCGTCGTACACCAGCGGCAGCAGATCCTCCATGGCAGACGGGTCGCCTTGGCACAGGTTCTGCAAGAGTCGCGTCGTCTGGTCGCGCATGAGCGCACTCCTACTTGTAGGTCGCGATCAACAGCTCCAGCGGTTTGTCCTTGGCCGGCGTAAAGCGAACGGTCCAGCCGTCGTCGACGCCACGGTTGGGGACGATGCGCAAGGCTACGCCGTTCTGCGGTTCGCCTTTCGACCAGCCACGCACCAGCCGAGTGATGTCGATTTCGTAGCGACGCGGTGGCACGAACGGATCACCGGGGCCGTTGCCTTGTCGGACGATCGTCGTGCCTGCAGTTCGGCCCAGTTTGGCGAAGTCAAATGGCTTGCCACCTTCAAAACGCGCGTTCAGAGCCACGGCGGCCACCTGCATCGGTGCGCGATTGTGCGACTCGTGTACGAAGACCGCCAGCTTTGCCGAGGCCAACTGCTTCGCATCTGGAAACTCGGCAATATCGAAATCGGCCAGCAAGATCCAAGCGTTCGAGTTGTCCTTCAGCCACTTGATGAACTGATGATCGAACACTTCGCCTTCCTTCGAGACATAGGCTGTCCGCGCCACCGGCACAATTTTCGTGTCTGTTGGCCTATTGTCGAGCGTCATTGGTTTGCCGGTACCGATTGCCCACGGGTTAGGAACATTGGCCAGATACTCGCCGGAGCCCACCCGCGGCGCACCTGGGTCGGCTGGCATTTCCATTGGCTGTTGACCAGGGGCAAGCAGCTCGCGGCGCAGAAATAGCATCCGCGGGTATACGGGCTGCTCGTCTTTGGGCGTCGGTACGGGAATCTCAAGCGTTGCAGGAAGCCGCGTGATCACTTTCTGGACCACAATCGGCCTGTCGGACCAGGTTGCGTAGTGGGCACGGGCAATCTCGGCATCCCTGTCGAACACCCCTTCGGGATCTTGGTCTCGCCAGCCCAGGCAATACGCGTACGTTACCACTAGCCGGTTCTTGCCTAACGCATCCGGATTGGCGGCGGTAATCGTGATGTTGTTTTTGCCCGGAGCCAAGTAGGGCAGGGCCTCCTGGTTGTGCTGGACGACGCTTGTCGTTTCGATCGCAGTAAGCGGCTTGCGGAACGTGACGCGGACGTAATAGCGATACGTCCCTCGGACCGCGTCCGTGAAGTTCTCAAGCGTGATCGGCTTCCAGCTCTTCATGTCCGTCGACAATTCCGTCGTCGCATCCTGACAAGTCAGCTTGCCCGATGCGTTTGCAACGACGTACGGCGAAGCCATCTCGACGACCACGACGCCCGGCTGATTCGAATCCTCCGGCACAAGCGTGCCACCGTGCGCTGTCACGTTGTCGCTTTCAAAGAAACTGTCCAACGCCATCGTTGCGCGAAGATCCGGCTTAAAGGTCAGCGTTCCGTTGGACCACGTGCGCTGGCGCCCGTACACTTCGTACGGCTCCAGAATCGGCCCGATCGCCGGGCAGTTGCGGTAGTCTTTGTCGCCACAGGAGTGGCGCGGGCTGGTCGATCGTCCGCGGAAGTAGTATGCGTCGTCGATCGTCTTCCAGTCCAGCGTCAAGGCATAGCCGGGCCGAAGGTCTACGTCGGTCGAGTAGTTGGGACCGTCGAAACGAATCGCGCCCCAACCGCGCGGGCTACCCGCGTTGCGACTGCTATTGACCCCACTGAGCACGCCTTCCAGAGTATCCCCGCAAACCATGAACGCCGGGGCGGTCCAGTTCACCTTGTCGCCCACGTAGTCGAACCGGTTGTTCTTGTGATAACACACGCTTCTGGCACTATCCATTGTGAAAGCATCCGTCACCAGTTCCGGATTCGCGCGGATGTCTTCCTGGCTGGCGATGGTGCGTCCGCCGGGCGATTGGGCATCCGGCGTCCAAGCGTAGAACTTCAGAAACGTATCCAGGTAATGCCAGCGTCCCCCGTAGAAAACTTCAACTGTCGTGTGTCCCGGTCGGCTCCAACCGCGATACCGCCATTTGTAGCCTGCTGCTTCCCATAGTGCGGCCATCACGGTGTGCTGCCCACCGCAGAGGCCCCAGCCGTAGACGTTGATGAATTTCAGCGCTGATACGCCGCCGGACTCGTTAGGATACGCGTGGTGGTAATGGTCGTATCGGCAGAAGTTGTAGATGGCAATCACCC
>CAZUAH010000733.1:0-6287 GCA_964617665.1 uncultured Pirellulaceae bacterium | reverse complement strand
TGGCCAAGTGGCCGTTGGCATCGCGGGCGTACAGCGTCTTGGGATGGACTGCTCTGGGCTTAACGTGTCTCTGGATCTGCATCGACCAAACGATGATTCCCTTCCTCGTGCATGCTGCGATACGGGGAATCCGTGCAGCCATGCCATTACACTTCGTCGATGGAACGCCAAATCCCGAGGCGTACACCAACATCAGTCCTGCCGTCGACCGTCTCTGGTGGAACTCGCTTTTCGTCGCCGGGGTCGTACCCGTTAACGTGATTCTCGCGTGTCAACTGGCTCGGCAATGGAATCGAGGGAGCCTCCGCCGCGTGCTCGTTTCGCTGGGCTTGTGCCTTGGATTGGGCGTCACTGCCGCCCACATCGTGTGGATCTATGCCGTTCTGTTCCCACACATATCTCCCGAGTTGGCTGCAAGTCCGGCAAGAGGACATTGGGACCGCTGGCTATTTGCCGCGATACTCGTTGTCATGTTCACGACCGTTTGCACCTTTCGCCTCCTATCGCTTGATGCGAGCCGGAGACCTATCTTCTCGGAGGAATGGAAACGGAACGAATGGCGCTACCACCATCAACATCGCTTCGTGCTGGGATTCCTGTGCGTGACGTGCTTCGTACTGCTCATCACGCGTCTGGTCGACTGGCATCCGGTTCCCTCTAATCCATTCCAGGGAATCTTCGATTCACTAGCCTTCCTGTTTGCCTCCGACGCAGCCGGCGTTCTTCTGCTGGCGATCTTGCTTGTCGGCTTGCGGGGATTGTTCCGGAAACGTAACGCGGGAACGGGGCGATTCGAAACAGGCCCATTTGTGCTGTCGCCCTGTCATTTCACGGCTGTCTGGCTAGTCACGCTCTTGACCATCGCCACTAGCGTTGCCACGCTGTACTGGCTTGGCTTTTCTGTGTGGCTCGTTTCGTGACAATCGCTTCTGTGGTTCGCGTGGCATTGGTAGAATGAGGTGGTGACTGTGAAGCGTGTCTGCAACTTGATGTACGAACAAGAGAGGATAATGTTAAATGAATCAGTATCGTCTTGTGGCCGTTGGCTTGTTCCTGTTTGCGTCAGTATTCGGCGTCCGGGGTGCGACTGGGCAGCCCTCGGAGAATGAAAAGCCTCTGCGGCTGGCATTCATCACCACGTGTGTCGAAGCCAAATTCTTCGAGCCGGTGAAGAAAGGCATGCAGGACGCCGCAAAGAAGATGAACGTCCAATGCGACTTCATCGGCACCGAGGGCGTGGATGTCCAGGCACAGGCGGCGATGGTTCGCCAAGCAGCGGCTGACGGCTACGACGGGATCGCGTTGAACATCATTCACGCGACCGCCTTCGACGACGTGGTCAAAGAGACCATCGACAAGGGCGTGCCAGTGGTGGCCTTCAATACCGACGATGCCGACACGCCGAATGCCCGCATGAGTTCCGTCAATCAGCGGCTTTACGACGCCGGACGGTCCCTTGCCCGGCACGTCTCGCCACGCATTCCCGATGGCAGTCACATTCTGATGACCATGCACGACGCGGGGGTATCATCGTTGGAAGACAGGCTGCGAGGTGAGCAAGATGTACTGAAAGAAATGAACGTGCGCTGGACCGTTGCGATCACCGGCAACGATGCAGAAAAGGGCGCTGAAATCATCCTCGAAGCACTCCGCAAGCACCCGGACATTCGCATCATCCTGGGCACAGGCCAGGCGGATACCGAGGCGGCGGGACGAACTATCAAAGAACACTTCGCGGGCAAGAGTTACTGGTCAGCCGGGTTCGATCTGTCACCGGTAACGCTCCAGTTGATCAAAGAAGGCCACATCCGCTGCACGGTCGACCAACAACCGTACATCCAAGGTTTCTACCCGGTAGTGCAATTGGCATTCTATCTGCGCTACGGCATCATGCCCTCGGATATCGACGCCGGCGCGGCGATCATCGATCGCACAAACGTCGAGCAAGCAATTGAATTGACCAAACAGAAATACCGCTGATGTAGCCGCGATGGCCCCGATCCGTGCGGAAGCCACACTAGTCGGAATCGGTAAAGAAGTCCATGTCGGCAAACAAGTCCACGACTTTCCAGATCGACCGCTGGAACTCGAATGGTCCACGCTGCCCCGCCTTGACCGCCGCCATGACTTGCTCGCGCTCGGCGAGTGTTTCGCGCAACTGTTCGATCAACTCGCCCAGCGGCACGGCGCCGCGCCCTTGCATCCAAGGTGCCTGCGCCGTTGCCGGATCTTCGTCTGTGGCCACGCAACGTACGTCCACGGTTCGTGTCCAATCGCCGCTGGACGATACGCTCGCCATCAACGTCAGCATTGGTGTACCGTGTGCCCATCCCGGCGGAATTGCGCCGACCAGAATCAGCCGCGAGCCGTCATCCCGATCGCGGATCATGTTCGCATTCTGAATATCCAATCCTACCTCTTGACATGCCGCGACGAATCGTCGCTTCACGTCCTCTGCTGGCTCTCGCCCGGCTCTTGACATATCTGACCTTTTTCTCGAAGTAAACTCGTCCGCTGTTTCGAACTCACTATGGCGTCCGTTGTTCAGAGAGGATTCATCGGCGATCACTGACGACGACAGTACGTTTAACATCCCCCGGGTAGGTACAAGCCTTCAGCAGCGTTCGCCGTGTTGATATTTCTGGATAGCTTGCGGCTAGTTTTCGGATCTGTTCGATGCTGTCAGGATCTGCGATGCGGCCCAACGCCTCGGCCGCTGCGTGACGTGTGTCGGGGGCGTTCTTCAGGTCGGCGACGATGCTCAGCAAGACCGGTACCGCACGGCGATCGCCGATTTGGCCCAGCGCCCAAACGACGGCGGCACGCCAACAGGGCGTCAGGTCGTTGTGCAGGAATAGGACTCCTGGGCCAAGTGGGTCGGGGTGACCCGTCGCGGCTTCGGTGGGTTCCGATTCGAGAACGGCGATCAGCGCGTCCGCCGAATTTGGATCGGCGAGGTTGCCCAATGTTCGTGCGAGGAAGAAGCATACCCAATGTTTGATCGGCAATTCCAGCACCACTGGGATTCCCGTGTCGAACACTCGCGGGATCTCAGTCGGCTTCGCACGGTAGCGATCGAAGGCAGCTCGAATGCGAGATTCGTATTTCCGATCGCGACAGACCAGCGACAAGACTTGGGCGGCGCGGTTTTCCGGAGTTGGGTGTCCGCCCCAACATCGGTGCACCGTGGAAATCGCCTCTTCAATCTCCTTGGTCCGGACCGCATCAGGATCGCCTAAGATTGCCAGGCAGGTCTCTACCACCGTAGCCTCGGCACCATGGCGACGGATGACCCGGCCAACTAGCGTTTCGCAATCGTCATTGGGCAGCAGCAACGCACGGTCGGGATCCACAGGCAGAGAACGTATCAGGTGAGGCAAGATGCTCGTCGCTTGTGTGGAGCCAAGCGTGTCGAGCGCTTCTGTAATGAAGTAGTGTACCGGCGACGCGTGGCAAGCCATCAGGGCTGGATGGTCGCCGTACCAAAGCGTGTGGTCCTGGTAGTCCTTCAACTCGGCGAATGCGGCGACCAGCGCGGCTTGCGCCTCGGGCGTGCCGATTCGGCCTAACGCTTCAACCGCAGCTTCCGCCAGGAATAGGTTGCCTGTGTCCGGATTGCTGTTTTGGTTGAGCGTCTCGGCCAGCATCGGCACGGCGTCCGTGTCCTGCAAGTAGCCCAGTGATCGTGTCGCGGCCTGCAGCGACCGTGGGTTTACGTCCGCCAGAGAATTGAACCGGGCGCTATCGCCGCGATTCTTCCCATCCTTGCGCCATTCGGGGAACGGATTGTCTGCGCGGTGGTGAGTCACATACTGGCGCAACGCCACGCGCGCGGCAGCACCACCGGTGTGGCCCAACGCCACTGCGGCGCGACGAACCACACCGCGATCCGGGCTTTCGAGTCGCTGGATGAGTTCTTGTTCGATCTTGTCCCAACTCGTGCCTGCAAACCATCGACGCCACACATTCGCCTGCCGTTCTCGTTCCTCCGCGTCAAGAAAGGCGTTGAAGGGCTCTGCATGCCCCGTCAGATTCTCCAGCGCCACAGCCACCGCGTGCGCCACCAGCGGATCTCGGTCGGTCAGCGCGTCCAGCAGCGGCGGTACGGACTTGCGTGTACCACATGCGGCCAGAGCCAGTGCCGCGGCAACGCTAACCTCGCGAGTGTCGTTTACCAGCCGCTCGGCCAACGCAGACGCAGCGGCGGGATCGCGGAAAATCGAGAGCCGCTGCGCTGCCGAGATTCTCTCTGACTTGCGGCCATCACGTAGGAGCGCGATGAGCGATGCCACCTCTTGCGCGCCGGTGGCCAACGGGTCGTCCAAATCGCCGTGCCGATTGATGCCGGCCACTTCGCGGTAGCGGTCCAACTGCAATTCCATCAGTCCCGTTACTGCGGCGTTGTTGCCACGGAACCGGTGTGGCTGGCCGAGCCCGAGCAGTTTCAGTGGGCGCGTCCCGAGCGCCAGCGGCACTGGATCCGTGTGGATCGGCGTCGCCTGGCGCTTGTGGTGGCAGCCGACGCAACCACGCTGCTCGCCCGGCCGGACGTAAATCCACGACATTTCGTTCAACTCGGATCGCCCTTCGGCGTCGACTGCTTGAAGTGCGACGGGCGTGTCAGCGGGCACTTCGATGAAAAACGAGCCGTCGGGCGCTAATGGTACAGTCCCCAACTCGATCGTTTCGTTGCCGGCATGGACGATGTACGAATGGGACGAGCGCGTCGTCAACCCTTTGCCCGCCAGTACACGGATCGCGCGTACTTGAGACCAGCCTGCGGTGGTATTCTTGGTGAATCGTGCATTTTGGCAAAACAGGAATCCCGTTGCCCGTATGTCGTCAGCGTCTTGGCGGTCCACCTTCTCTGCCAATACCGGCGGTTTGGGCCGGCTGCCCAGATACACCGGCGAGTGTAACGGTCCATCGGACGATTCGTGAAGAATCGTCAACGTTGGTGGTACGCTTTGCGGATCAAGAACGCCGATCTTCTCGTAGCTGAAATCCAGGATCGTCCGTTTCTCTTTTCCGGCCGTAATCTCGACGGGAACTCGGATGGCCTTTGTGCACAACAGCCGGCCGTCCGGCAGCGCGGCCACATCGCCTGCTTCCATTCGGAAATGCTGCAAGTCCTTTGCTGAGTGACCGAGCCGCGCAACCGTGATTCCAGGGCTGGAGAGAAACGCCACTCGGCCGTCAGGCATCGGCGCCGGGCTGCCGCAATAGTACGCCCGCAGTCGGCCGCCGTATTCCGGCCCGTTGTCCAGCCCGAATTCCGTGTAGCCCTCCGATCCGTCCAAATGAACCGCGTGCAACAGCGTTTCTACCTTGCCGCGGTCGAAAAAGTTGTCGGAGCGGATGAAGAGGATTCGCCCGTCGGCCAATACCTCCGGCTCGTTGTCGAAGATAATCGTATGCGTCAGTGGACGGACATCGCTACCGTCCGCATTCATAACAAACAACGCGCGCGATGGCGGGTTGTGGTATTCCTCGAACGTCCCGATCCGCGTGGACGTGAAGACGATACGCCCATCGGGCAGTTCCGCGGGGTCGATGTCGTGAAACGGACCGTCGGTCAGTCGTTCGGACGAGCCGCCGTCCGCTGGTATCCGATAGATATGGAAGAATGGCTCGCCGTCGTATGCCATCGAAACGAGAACCGATTTGCCGTCGAACGTCACGGTTGGCGAGCCGATTGCACCTCGCCCGGCATCGAGCAACAGCTGCGGTTCGACGCCCGGGCGAGCTGGCCGCAACACGTGTAGCTTTCGCCCGACCTTCATCGGCGCGGGCAGATCGTGCTCGGGAAATGTGCGCGACTTTCGCGGGTTGAAGATGGTCACGGTGAGACTGTCGTAAGACGTGCCGTTGCGCTGATGCGGCCGATATAGGCTGCAATCGTCACCCAGGAAGACGATCGCTTCGGGCCAAGAAAAATCCTCCGGCGGAGCCTCTTCGACCACCGGGCCGACATGTCCTTGTTTTACAGCTTGCGCCAATACCTGCCTTGTCGTCTGGTGGACTTTGCCCACGGGCGTACCACCGGGCGCGGCCGTGGCAGGGACCGCGACCTTGCCCCACGGCTTGGTGCCGAATTGGCCCACGACCTGGGCCGCGCGCCACTTCTGATCGTCGAAATCGGGTTGCTGCCAGTTCGCCTGCTCTCGGTAGCTGCACTTCCAGGTTTCATCGCTGGCCAGGACGATCTGCTGTCCGTCGGCCAACTTGGCGACCAGTTTCACAATCAGCGCAGCTGGCCCCGGCAGCGTGTTGACCGCCTCGACCGC
>CAZUAH010000732.1:0-6290 GCA_964617665.1 uncultured Pirellulaceae bacterium | reverse complement strand
TAGCCTCACAACCGCCTGCACCGCGCCAACGGAATTTTAGTGCGGTGGGAAAAAGGTAAAACGAAATCCGTCACCTACAGAGGTTTCGGCTTTCGCGGCGCGAAAAACACCGTGCAGGTGACCGAACAAGTCTACAAATTGATCGTCAAGGAAGGCGACGTTGTGATCTGGCAGTCGGTCCGCGTAAACGCCTCGCCGCCGATGCTTCACCTGAAGGAAGAGCAAACCATCGAACAAGCACTGGCCGAGTACACGAAACCGGATCTGGCCTTCTTTCTGAACACTCCGCTTCCAAGAATGCTGGCCCGCCCTGGCAAGCACAACGGTGCGTACGGAGTGTCGAAGCTGACCGCCCAAGGAATGCAGACCGTGAGTCGCCCGTGAGACCAGACGGCTCTTAGGCTAAACAGCAACACCTTTCTTGCGCGACGGATTCGCGGATACTGGAAAGTTGTTCGTCTTGGCGAGAAACCTGATCGCAGCCCCGTCGTGTGGTGGAACAGCGCCGTTGGTCCTGCCATAATGGCCGCGTCGTGTTTCGCCCTTCTCCCTGCCGGCTTTCCGGCGACCACTTTTCTGCATGGAGTCGAACCGTGTCCGAAATCAATCTTAGCGATCGTTTTCCGGATCTGAAGCCAATCCGAAAAACGCCCACACTCGGCACCATCAACGGCATTGGGCTCACAATCAACGGCTCGCGGGACCACGACCCCGAGACGGGAACGTACGTAGCCTCGCACTGTTTCTCTCTGCTGTTTATTCCGCTATTTGCCATCGGGGCGTATCGCGTCGCCCGAGCCGAGGAAGGCGGCTGGTACTTCCTGGGCAAGGAGCCTCTGTCGGCATTCGCCAAGGGCTGGAATTGTCTGGTGCTTGCCAGCATTCTCGTCGGCGTTGGATATGGCTGGTGGAATTCGCATATGGGAACACCCGAGTACGCAGCTGGCCAAAAGCTGGCTCAAGCGCAACAACTGGCACAGGACGGAAGTGTCGTCCAAGCAGCACGGCTCTATCGCGAAGTGGTGACTGGCGGCACCAGTCACAGCCAAGAGGCGGAACGAAGTCTGAGAGAGATGCTGCTCGGCGACGTGATGAAGAACACTTCGCTGGAAGATCTTGCCTTCGTCTTTCAAATCGCCGTAGATCTGCAGCGGCAAGGAGTACTGGCCGAGGTGGACTTGGCCGCCCGCGCGGTTCAACTTGTCGAGCAACGCTCCGCCCCCGATCCAGCAGCAGCCTTGGCCCTACTGGATGCCGCGACACCTTACGGCTACGAATCGGAGGAGTTGACGGCCCTGCTGCGACGCCACCTTGAGGCTCTTGTCGCGCGTGATGCAAGCGACGTTGCCGCAGTCTCTCGACTGGCTGCGATCTGCAAGGCGGACGGCGATATCGAGAAATGCCAACAATTGTTGGTGCCGCTGGAAGACCGACTGGGCGACACCGAAGGCGCACGCATCCTGGGCCAGTTATACGCCCTACAAGGTGAATTCGAGAAGTCGCACGCTTTGCTTGGTCCGTACACGGAACAACGGCTGACCCGACTGCATACGGCCGAGAAGGATTTTGAAACCACCTTTACCACGGCCCAGCAGCGCGCGATCGATCAACTGCAACAGGGCGAAGCGCCCGAGTCCTTCTATCACAAACACGCGGCATCCAGCTCGGACCAACAGGACGTGATGGTTCAGGAGTACGTGCATGACAAGATCAACGTCGATCCCGGTGTAGCCAAGGCTCGGGAGGCTTTGCAGCAGGCGGCGGAGGTTGTGCCGGTCGCGTTGGATCTCGGCTTTGTATTGCTGCGACGAGCGCAAGAAGCGACTGATCCGCAGACTCGACAGGCTGAACTGGAAAAGGCGGAAAAGACGTTCTTGGCGATTCAAGGCATTGCCAGCGAATCGGACCAATACCGCTTATACCTCGGCCAAGTGTACTATTGGCTGGGCAAACAAGACGAGGGGCGGCAGTTGTTTGACGAATTGCTCGAGGCAAAGGGACGCGGCTTCGACACGCTGATGAGTGTGTCCCACGTGCTTCGCGAGGTCGGAGCCGAAACGGAGTTTCGATCGCTTATCGAGGAAGCATACGAAGGCACGACAGAGCAAGACAAGAAGGAAGCGGCGGCGTTCGTTCGATCCCTCAGTCCCGTCGACATGGACGATCAAATCCTATGGCTCCGACGCTCGAAACCCTCAAGCCTGCACGTCAAGGCCAGTTTGAGTTCCGCCTTAGGCAACAAAGCCATTACGGAGGGCAAGGTGCAGGAGGCTGCGAACCATCTGCAAGAGGCCATCAAGGTATACGAGTCGCAGCCGGAAACGGCGGAACTGTTGAACAACCTCAGCTTGGTCTATAACTCTCTTGCGTACGTCACCGGCAATCGCAGCGATTGTGAGAAGTCATCAGAGATGCTGGAGAAAGCCGTCGCTCTTCGCCCCAGCGATAGCATCCTGCTACACAATGCGGCGTCGTCCGTGATGGAGTCCGCACTTTGGGATATCACGGGTGACGCGATTGACCTCACCAAAGTGAAAGGGGCTACGGATTTGTCGTTGATCGGATATCTGTGCCGCAATTCGTCGGATTACGAGACTTATCGAGAACGCCTGAAGACCGATCCGAAGATTGCGAGGGTCGTCGAGTTGCGAGAAAACTCGATCGTGCTTGCTCCGAAACGATACTCGGCCTACGACGCACTTACCGACATCTACCGCTCACAAAAAGACCTGGAGGCCCTTCGTACGTTGCTCGAACGAGTCGAAGCAACCGAGTTGGACTTGGACAACGTCCATCGTCAACTCCGGGAGTACTATAGCGGAGAAAGCGACCCGAAGCGGAAAGCCGAGGCAGAGGGCGTGTTAACGGGCTATCGGAAGGCTGTGGAAGCGACCCGCGCCGCTGGCGGCCCCACATTCGCGGTCGCCGTCGAAAGAGTGGTTCGTCGTGAAGCACTGCTGTACATGATTGGCGAGACCATCGACTACGACCGATTGGTCCAACTGGCCGAGGAAGCCCACTCGACGGCTCCCTCATCGGGCACCTACGGCGTCTTGAATGCCGCCCTCCTAACCAGGGCCAGCGCCACATGCACTCAGGGCAACTCAACTTATGCCGAGTACGCCAAGCAGTACCGCCGATCGCTGGGTCCTGCGCACCTGATTGCTCTGCTGATGTCGAGCGACGAAAAGTCTCGAAAGCTGTTACTGGAAAACGCGGACGTCCAACGCGTCATCAAACTGATGGTCGAAAAGAGCAAGTCCTTTCCGAAGGAGTGGTCCTATTGGGATTGGGCCATGTTCCGGTTGGCGGAACCGGAACGAGCGGCCGCGGTAGCGGAAGCCCTACGCGGCGACGAGGTGCGTCGCGTGTCGGCTATCTTGAAAGCCAAGTTGAGCCCACTTGCCGCAGTGCCCGCCTGTGACCGGTACTGGATGCTGCTAATCGACGGGAAAAAAGACGAGGCAATCGCCGTGTTGCGTGCGTGTGCCGATCAGGGCGTGCCAATCCCAGTGGGCTTCTGACGCGTGTCGCACGGACGTGTAGCGTCTCCGGCACCGTGAATCATAGGTCCAAACGGCGAAAAACCCGCCGCTGTTATCCCGAATGCGCGCTAGCATCAGGCCGATGCTGGCGTCGGTTTCCTGTAGCAGGGTGTCCGTCAGTCCGGAAATTGGCGGCTCGGCGACTACGGCCTCGAATTCACCGCGGCTAATCGGTCGATCGAACAGACCGAGGATGCGCAGCAGATCCAGGCGGAAAAGGGGCGGAAGGGGACAGGCGGTCAAGTTCTACAACAAGTACATCAATGATCCGAGATACACTAAATTGGTGCCGTTGAAGTCGGGCAGCGGAAATGCAATCAGAATAAAGGTTGGCGGGCAAATGGGCGTGTACACGACAGCAGGTAAGATACTGACATTCCATCCATGAGCAGGACGAATACATGATTTACGATTCGGCATACAGGAATGTACAGGAAGTGAAAAAGGTGAAGGAACGCTGCCCGGTGATGGTAGATTTCGGCCATCTATCAGATGAAGTTGCAGAGTTGTTGTTCGATGTTCATGAGCACGTTGATGCGATGATAGGATACGCTGACTGGTATGTTCACATGAAGGAGCCAGAGAACATCTACGATGGTGCGTTCCTTCCGGAGGAATACTGGGAAAGATTCAAAGCGATCATGGAGAAGACGGACAACCCGGAGGATGTCAAGGCACTTAGGAACATTGAAGAAGTCGGAGAGTACCTAAAGCAGTTGACATCGCTGATGTTCGAGGAGGAATAGCGAGGGGCTGTCGCCTGGGGGGCAAACTTGGTTTTCGGTTTTCACGTCTGCCCACGAACCGGGGAGGAAAAGGGGACATGTCCCCTTTTCTTCGCCACTGGATGAGATGGCCCAGCCCCTCGTTTTTGAGTTGTATAATATGGCCTCCATGCCGGTAATCGAAGAGATACTGGGTGCTGCGCTCAACGACCTTTCGAAAGAAGAATTCGCGTATTTGATGGAGTATAGTGAGAACTACACGTGTCTCCACACAGAGCAGGCCCTCCAGGAAGCAAACGGAGTGTTGGGCCAAGACAGGTACATTTACCCGGGAGATTGGCCGTTTGACTTTGAGGCCATCAGGCACACAAAACATGCCCAGAACTACCGGGATTACTACAATACACCTGCCGCGCAGGACGAGCGCAGACGGCGGAAGTGGCTTCAGGACCACAGTAGGCGAGAAGCCGAACTCCGCGACAAGCTGCAAAGAGGCGAGATAGACCTTCAGGAGTACCTACGAAGACTATCTGAAGTGTTGAAGGGGAAGCAACAATGAATGCCAGCACGCACGATCTTCTATCGGGCTTCGTGGTCACCCTACGTTACGCGCTGATCGTAGTGATCGTGGTGCCGTTGCTCAAGATAGGCAGTCTGTCGGGCGCAGAGCCTGCCTGCTACGCTGACGCGATGCGTAAAGGACGGTGCCACCTTCGGGACGGCGAGTTCGACTTGGCTATTTCCGCATTCACCGACGCGATTCGATTCTCGGAATCCTGTCGCCTTCATCGAACGAGGCCTCGCGTATGCGGGGAAACGCGAACATGACAGAGCTATCGCGGACTATACGGAAGCGATACGAATCAAGCCGGATTCTGCCAAGGCGTTTCTAGTGCGAGGGTACGCTCACGAGTCTGCCGGGGTACTCGACAAGGCGATCGCAGACTACACCTGTGCAGTGCGGATCAAACCAGATTTCGCCGAGGCTTTTCTGGCTCGAGCTAGCGCCCACGAATCGAGGGGAGAACGCGGCAAGGCAATCGCCGATTACACGAAGGTCATCCGCCTCAAACCGGACTCCGTCGAGGCGTATTTCTTTCGCGGCAACGCCTACAGTGAGAACTGGGGAGTTCACAAAGGTGCATTTGAGAGCACGAAGACGCGGTTGATGAAGGCAGGGATGCAGCCAGATTGGCCTGAAGCAGGCTGGGTCCGAGATCGTGCCTCCGAATTGAAAGCGGCATTTCACAAAGCGATTTCGGACTACACGGCAGCCATCCGGCTCAGGCCGGACTTCACCCCAGCGTATGTCTTTCGGGGCTCACTATTTGCCCATAACGGCGAACCTGACAAGGCGATTTCGGACCTAACAGAAGCAATCCGACTTAATCCGAACGATCCCCTGACATACCTTTGGCGGGGCGATGCGTACCGAGACAAAGGCGAAAGGCAGCAAGCCGAGAAAGACTACCGACGAGCGGAAGAGTTGGGCGCGGACGTGCGGGGATCCAGGCGGCGATTGAATGCTGACGCGGATCACAAAGCCTGGCGGAGCACTGCGGCCGGTTTCGCCGAGCTACTCGATGCCGTCAAGCAGATTGAGGATATTGGTGGCGGCGTGAATGTGGCACGGATGTACGAAATACCGTTTGGCGCAGGCATTCTGAATCCGCTCGATTATCCGTACATCGTCCATCGCGAGGATTTGATCGAGGGGGATACGGTGCGTCTCGTTCACTTTCGACCGAACGCACCTACGCAAAGCGATAAGCGGCTCTTCAAGGACGATACCGGACCAGGTCAGTGGCCCGCTGGTCGGTCGGTCGGTGACGACGATCTCAGACTCCTGGCCAAATTTCCACATCTTGAGATCGTCTGTCTTCGGAACTGTGATCTTGGTGATGACGGTGTGAAGCACTTAAGTGGGCTGCCATCGCTCATGGATGTTGAACTCGAAGGCACCCGGTGTTCGGCGTCAATTAGCTTAAGTCTTTAGCGACAATTAGGTTGAGGGGCAGGG
>CAZUAH010000731.1:0-6299 GCA_964617665.1 uncultured Pirellulaceae bacterium | reverse complement strand
CGCGTCCAGCAGGACCTCCTGGCCCTCTGACAATCCGGACACGACTTCGGCCCACGGGCCGGATTTCCAGCCGATTTTGATTTCGCGGATTTCAGGCCCGTTTTCGCCGGGGACATAGACAACATTTCGGCCGCTTTCGCGTTTCACGGCCTTTGATGGAACTGCCAGGACAGTCCTTGGTTCTAGCAAGATCTCGACGTTGGTGGTCATCTCGGGTCGCAGGAAGCCTTCGTACTCGCTGTTGATTTCAATGGCGGCAACGTATTTGACAACGTTGTCCTGGATGATCGCCTTGGGATAGATCGCCATCACCTTTCCCTGAAACTCCTTCGCCGAAAAGGCATCCACGACGAACACGGCATCCTGACCGACTTCGACTTTTCCGATGTCCACTTCGTCCACATAGGCATCCACTTGAAGGCGGGAGAGATCCACAATCGTTACGAATGTCGGAGCGTTCAAACCCGCGGCCACGGTCTCGCCCTCCTGAGTCGAGACGGAACCGATCACGCCAGAGATCGGCGCAGTGATTGTGGCATAGGCCAGCCGAGTTTCGGCGCTGACTAATGCCGCCTTCGCTCGAGATACCTCCGCTGCCGCCTTCTTCTGCTCCTCTTCGGAGTTCGCGTTGACCACCTCCAGCGCTTTGTGCGCCGTCTCGAGTTGGGCCTGAGCGACGAGCAACTTTTCTTCGGCTCGATCTCGCTCCTGTTGCGAGATGAACTCTTGCTCCAACAGCTCGTCCTGGCGAGTCAGCTCCTTATCAGCAAGTTCGACCGTCGCCTCCCACCGCGTCGTCTCCGCTTTGGCCTTTTCGATTTCACGTGGAAAGACGCGTTCTAGGGCCGTCAATTTGGCTTCCGCCAATTCCAATTCGGCTTGGCGTTCTTCGACGGCGGCCTGGAGTTCCTCTTGCTCAAGCTCCGCGATTGTCTGTCCTTGCTCCACTCGATCCCGAAGGTTTGCGTGCAAGCGGACGACTCGGCCGGAGATGCGTGCGCCCACACGAACTTCGGCACCTATCTGGGGTTTCACAGCGCCGAGGGCCTGAACGGTCACGCTGAAGTCGCGGCGAGCGACCTTGCCGGTGGCCGGTGGTACAGCCTGCTCCGGTTGGCTACGTTGGGTATACCAGAACCAGATCGCCACTGCGGAACCCGCGATCAGCAAGAGGCCCAGAAAGAGCCTCCGTTTCCCTCTGCGGCGTTTGGTTCTCGCGATGGCCACCTTGGTGTTTCTGGACCGTCCCCTCAGCCGCTCTCCGGTCGCTGGTGTTTCAGCAGATTCGAGATCGACGGTCATCAGTTGCCTATTCTCGGACGGGTGTGGGACGCTTGGGTGCTTGTACTGCTCCGATGTCGACGCATAATCCACTGGTTGTAGGGGATAGCAATCGCGTACATCGCGTGAGGTATTGCGAGAATTGTAGAGAACCGAAAATGAGAGGATGATGAGAATGGCGGTCGAATTCGCGAACCAGAGAGATTTCCTGCGATAATGTGACCGTTGGACGTGTACTCACCATCGAGGCCCGCACATGCGTCTGTTGCTCGTTGAAGACTACGCTCCCTTGCACAAATCTGTCGCCAAGGGTCTGCGCGAAGCGGGGTTTGCCGTCGATGTGGCGGACAACGGCGACGACGGCCTTTGGCACGCAATGAGCAACGATTACGACGTGATCGTGCTCGACTTGATGTTGCCTGGAATGGATGGAATGACCATCCTCAGCAAGATGCGGCAGGCCCGACGTGAAACCCATGTGCTGATTCTGACGTCCAGGGATACCGTGTCGGATCGCGTTGCGGGGCTGGATGCCGGTGCCGACGATTATCTGGTCAAGCCGTTCGCTTTCGAGGAGTTGTTGGCCCGCGTTCACGCGTTGGTGCGGCGAGGATATCGTCGCAAAGATCCGGTTTTGTCCTTCGGTAGCCTTCGGATTGATACGGCCGCACAGAAGGTCTTCAGGGACGACGAGGAGCTACGGTTGACACCGCGGGAGTATGCTCTACTGGAATATTTGGCAATGCGAGCCGGCGAAATGGTGTCGCGAACCGATATTTGGGAACACGTTTACGACTTTCACTCGACCAGCGCCAGCAACGTTGTGGACGTCTACATTGGGTATCTTCGCAAGAAGATCGACAGCCCCGACCAGCCGTCCTTGATCCAGACCATACGCGGCCGCGGGTATACACTGAGGGACGAACCATGCTGAAGTCCTTACGGTCACGTCTGCTGGCCGGGATGATGGGGAGTATCTCCGTTCTTCTGATCCTGTTCGGCGTGGTCATTTACACAACGATCAGCCGTTCTTTGCGCGACGAATTCGATTTTTCGCTGGAGAAGATGGCCCGAACGCTGGCGGCGGCTGCGTTGGTCGAGCGTGGCGTGATCGAAGTCGAGTTAGTGCCGGAGTTGATGCCCGACTTCCAGGAAGCACGCGGGGCGTTGTACTTTCAATACTGGGTTGACGACGGGCCGGTATTGGAACGCTCGGCGTCGCTGGAAGGCGGGGATTTGCCCCACTTTCACGCTTCGGGCGAGGCTCCCGTGCTCCAGGCGATCACGTTGCCCAACGGCCGGCTGGCTCGCGCTGCGGGCATGCGTTTTCGTCCTGCCATCGAGTACGCTCGGGAACGACCGGAGGGCGCGATCCAAACCGACGAGTTCCCCTTCGTGACCGTCGTCGTCGCTCGCGAGACGGCCGCTTTGCAGGACCGTTTGGATCACCTCATTTGGCTTCTGATCGCCGCTGGCACGGGTACGATGGCTGTCGGGTTGCTCGTGTCTGTTGTCGTCATCGGTCGCAGCCTGGGACCAGTGCGCAGGCTGGCCCGCGACATCGCAGCCATCCATGAAGGTGAACTGACGACGCGTGTTGGAGCTTCCGGGATGCCGGACGAGATACTGCCCGTTGTCGAGCGGCTAAACGAGCTGCTGCAACGGCTGGAAGCAGCCTTCACGCGGGAACGTTGCTTCACCTCGGATGTGGCTCACGAACTCCGGACACCACTGGCCGGCATCCGTTCGACTCTCGAAGTGGCCCTGTCCAGTGAGCGGTCAACGAGTGAGTACAAGGAATCGCTGGCAGACACGCTCGATATCAGCAAACGCCTGCAGTCGATGGTCGAAAATCTCCTGATGCTGGCGCGGCTAGAGGCCGGGCAAACTGCATTTCACCGGGAGCGGATCGGTCTGGCGGAATTGATAGACGACTGCTGGCAGCCATTCACGCACGTGGCCGCTTCGCGTGGTCTGGTTTTCGAGAATCGCATACCAGCCGATGTTGTCTGCGTGTCCGATCGTCATAGCCTGATGACGGTCTTCACAAACCTGCTGGAGAATTGCGTCGAGTACACAAATGCCAACGGTCGTTTGTGGGCTACTGGAACCGCTGGCGAGGACGGTATCGAGATCGCGATCAGCAACACCGGTTGTCAACTGACGACGGCACAGGTCGCCCGCGTCTTTGACCGCTTTTGGCGAGCCGATTCAGCCCGCCAGGACACGGGACTTCATTGCGGTCTTGGGTTAGCACTCGTCCGCCGGATCGGCACGGTCTTGGGCAGTACCGCCGTGGCTGCGGTGGACAATGACGGCGTGTTCACCATTGCGGTCAGGTTGAGCGACAGTGGTGCGTCGCATCAGTAGCTGGATTCGCGGAGAATTCAGCCGTGTCTTGAGAAGACGGAACTATTGCCAGTTCGGCTACTGTCGATGTTCGCTATGGGACGGGCGCTTCAACCTCCCAGCCCGACTCCGCCAGTGTTCGGCCTATGGTGCGCTGGAATTGTGCTAACGCAGTGTACCAACTCAAGACTGCCCGTACGTGTTGAGTATGGGCGTCCGTTTGGGCGGTCTGAGCGGCGACGAGTTCGATGATGTTCCCCGCCCCGGCCTGATACCGGCCAGTTGCGACACGGAGGCTCTCGTCGGCACTGGCAACCAGCTTCTCGGCCGCTTCGATCGCCTCTCCGGCCTCAATTAGCCTGGAGTGAGCCGTCCAAACCTCCAATTCCACCCCTCGCAATTCGTTTTCGTATTGTGCGGCGGCCGCTTCGTACTCGGACCATGCCTGCGCCTGGCGATAGTTTCGCGAGAAACCCGCAAAGAGAGGAAGCTCTAGGCCAAGACCGACGGTCCATTCGTCGCCACTCGGGAGAAACAACTCGTCCCTGAATCCATAGTCCGCATTGGCAGACACTTGCGGGAAATACTCCGCTCCCACTGCGTCAGCATCGGCGCCGCGAGCGGCGATTGCGGCGAGTGCCGCTTGGAGTTCAGGTCGAGCTTGCGCAGCTCCTTCGAGCAACAGTTCGATGTCGGCAAGCTCCTCTTGATGCACGTCCTGCGATCGCTCTTCGATGTCGAATACTTGCGACACTTGGAGCCCCATTCGATTGGCAAGTTGCCCCTGGGTGATCCGTTGGGTATTGCGTGCGCGCACCAAGGCGAGATCGGCGTTGGCCTTCTCAGTCTCCGCGGTCAGCACGTCGAACTTTGCGGCTACGCCGCTCTTCTGGCGAGCTTGGGCGAGTTCCAGATTGAACTCACTCTGCCGGACGTTCTGTTCGGCGACGTCGACTAGCGCCCTTGCGGCCAAACGTTGGTGGTAAGCCAACTCCACGGCCAATGCCACGTCTTGCAGGGCCGTGTTGTGCTGGAAGTTTGCCGCCATCAATTCCGCCTCGGCACTGCGCACACGAGCGTTCCGCAAACCGCCGTCGAGCAAAAGGTACCGCACTCCGAACATCGCGTTCAAAGCGTTGCGAGGACTCTCCGCCTTCTTTCGATCTTCGAGCAACTCGCTGTGGATGGCCGCTCCCGTGAAGTCTACCTGCGGCAAGTAGCCTGAACGTTCTTTTCCAACCTGAAACGCGCTGGACCGGCTGGCCTGCCATGCGATCCGCGTTTGCGGATTGCGTTCGAGTGCAGTCAATATGCAATCGGCAAGGGTGAGCGTTCTTCCCTCGAATTCACTTGTCATTTCCGGCGGGATGTTATCCGCAATAAGAACACTCTCTGACGGACAGGCAACTGATGGGGAGCACGGAGCATAAGCCGTCTCGCCAAACGGATCACACCACTGACAACCAGCAAGCAGCGTCGTGAGCATCGCGATGAAATAGCTGCAACGGTGGATCATGGTACGAGTCTGTAGGTCGACGTGCGAGAATCGAGGCGCAGCCTCCCCCGCCCAGATTCGGACAGTCTGTACCGGTTTTATCGGAAATTCAGGATCGGTAATTTAGATAAAGTGAGGCAAGATGGACGCGTCTGGAGTCAGGACGTTTGCACGAATTGTTGAGACAGCATAAAGTGTGGTGGATGCGTCCTAGGGCGCAGGGCCCGAAGGGACTGGTAGATTTCCCGCCACACTAACTATGGACTGAGCCATATGGCAAATGCCACACCTGAACGCAGCCAATCCCCTCCCGCGTATTCCTACCGCTTTCGTGTCGCCCATTGGATACTTTTCATCAGTTTGGGCGTATTGATTCCTACTGGTCTGAGTCTACACGCCGCCGCCCGGCCGGATTGGTCCATCTTCTCCGGTGCGGTTCCCTCATGGCTTTTGCGTGGACGCATGAATCTGTGGCACTACTGGGCGGCCGTGGCGTTTCTGCCTGCCTTGCTTGTCTGCCTACCCATGATGCTCCGAAGGGACTTCTGGAGACGATCGACGCGAGTGATGTTAATCGGCAGTGGGTTCTTGTTGACGCTGACCGGTCTTTGGATGATGTTTCCGTGGGGCCCCAATTTCGCGTACAAGGCGGCCGTTGCGATCCACTCGGCTGTTGGTTTGCTGGTGCTTCCTATCGCTTTGCTTATGCACGCGACGACCGGATTCACCAAGTATGTCAAATACCTCGTGCCATCGTTTCGAGTCTGGCGAGAGTTTCAAGTGGGAGGCGTAGTCGCATTGACAGTTATCGGCGTCTTGAGCACTTGGCTGATGTTTGAGGGTTGGCCGTTGAAGGTGTCCTGGCGGAGCTTGGTGGCCACGCGGATCCCAGCCCAGGCCAGCGAATCCTCCGACGCAGCCCGACTCGAATTGGCCGAACTGCCTTGGGACCAGGCTACGCCGCTTTCAGTCATGTTGGTTGGTGGCTCCGGATTCTCGTCTGGCCAAACGGATATGACTTTGCGGGCGTTACACGACGGAGAAGATCTGTTCATTAAAGCCCAGTGGGACGATCCCAGCGAGGATTATGAATACTGGCCGTGGCAGAAGCGTGCCGATGGCTGGGAGTACTTGCAGACCAGCAAGAAAGACGAAACGGTCCACTACGAAGATA
>CAZUAH010000730.1:0-6303 GCA_964617665.1 uncultured Pirellulaceae bacterium | reverse complement strand
TCGTTCAGATGCCGCGCGGAACCGTCCGTCCTGAGAAGTCCCCGAGGCGACCTTCGCAACCCAATATGCAGGTATTTGCCTTCAAGGCTGAAATCGGGATGACCGACATACGAGTGGTCGACCTTGCCCTCCTGTGTCATCAGCCACAGTTCCGTCCCAATGAATGCATCTTGAAAGACAACCTTCCCCGGACGGTTCCAAGCGGGCGATCTTTCGAGCAACTTCAGCCGATGCAATCGGTCCGCAGGCAACGTCTGCGCCCACTGGTCGGACAAAACCGTGTCGCCTAGACGGATCAGCTCCACCTTCTTTACCGAAAGCCTGGCCGGCAGCCGCGACGCGTTTCCTGTCGCCGGACGTGCCAGATACCGGAATCCTACCTGAGCCGCTCTATGAGAAGCTTCACCGGAATGTGGTATGCAGAAAGGAAGCTCGACCCATTGGTAGTCGTCCGATACGGCGACAGGAAGTCGCGTGCTCTCGGCGAAGACATGCACTTGAAAAACGTTCGTCTTGGCCAACGCGCGCAACAGATAATGGCCGGGAGTAAGGCTTACGGTTTGAGACAGACGATCGGGAGAGTAGAGGTTGTCAAGCACCAATGCGCCATCCTTTGTGTCCGTAGCGAGCTTGGCTTCGATCGGTCTGCGTCCGCCGACAAGCTGCCATCCTGGGGCCGCGCCGTTGACGACAAGCATGTCGGGATTCACCAGAAGCCTGGTGTTGGAAGTTTCCGGCGCTTCCTCAGAGACCGCCTGGAGATATCCCAGGCCGGCGCTGGGGCCACCGTCCTTGACGTACGACGCGACGCAGTATTCAAACACGGAATGCCCGTCTTGTTGCTGTAGTGTCATCTCAGTGGCGATATAGAGCGCTTGGCCTCGAATCGAAAAGGTGCAGACGCCCCGACGTCCCCCGCCATCTGCCTCGTAAACATTCAGCCGCGTGCTCGCGTGATTCGGGTCGCCGTCGATCATTGTGAACATGTAGTCGACGCCGTTGTGGACGCCTTCGTGATTCCTTCCCGTATCCTCATCACCGTCGGCTTTGACATAGAGGTGGAATACATTGCCGCCCTTGCGGATCGGACGCGTAAACTCGAACTTCAAAATGCTTCTGTCTCTTGCCACCGGCAGATGCCAGATCGTTTGAATCGCATTCAACTCAGGATGCAGCTTTTCCTGTTCCGTCGCCTTTTCGTTCTTTCCGACAAGCGTCCATCGGTAGTCACGTTCGGAATCCGTTGCCCATAGGACCTTGAATTCGACGGGCAGATCATCCGCGCGAGTTGTCTCCCCGATTTCCTGCGCGACGCCAGGGGCGCCAAATGCGAACAGAACCGGAACGTCCGCATCCAGGACGACGCTCATTCCGAAACTCCAACATGCGCAACATATCCATGCCGTCTTGCTTTTCATCTCTGTTTTCCTCACTGGGGCATTGGAGACAATCAGGTCCTTAGTCTCTGGGACGTTCGGAAGGGGGCTACCAATTGGTATAGGAGCCGTCGTCGCGTTTCAGACGTGGGATCTCGCGTTGTTCGAAGGTTTGGGATTGGGCCAGTTCTTCGTTGAATTCCACGCCGAGGCCGGGTTGATCGGGTACGGGGTAACGTGTCCCATCCAATTCCGGCTGCAAGGGATAGAATTCTCGATCGTTCGTCCCCAAGGGTTCGATGTCGGTATTGACCTCTTCCAGCCAACTGAAGTTGGGACAGGCGGCGGCCAAGTGGATGCTGGCGGCCGTGCAAATGGGGCCAAGCGGATTGTGGGGCATGAGGTCGATGTAGTGGGCCTCGGCCAGAGAGGCCACCTTCATGGATTCGGTCAGTCCGCCCACATTGCACACGTCGATGCGCGCAAACTGGGTGAGATTGCGTTCCAGGTACGGGAGGAACTGCCATTTGGAGGCGAACTCTTCACCCAAGGCAAAGGGGACATCGATCATCTGTCGCAGACTGGCATAGGCCTGGGGCGTTTCGTCGCGAATGGGCTCTTCGATGAAATCGAGCGTGCCCGCGGGCATGCGCTGGATAAACGACACGGTCTCCGCGGCGCTGAGGCGATGGTGGTAATCAATGCCCAGCGTGATGCCGGAACCGATCTCCTGGCGTAATTGAGTGAGCCATCCGGTCATGGTGGCGATGGATTCGCGCGGTTCGAATCGGCTGAAGCCGTCCATGGAAGTGAAATCGGTGGGCGCCAGGCGAAGCACCCGCCAGCCCCCATCGACCGCCTGGCGGGCCTTGTCCTGCAACTCGGCTTGGTTGGCGAACATGAAAGAAGCGAAGCAGTCCACATAGTCACGCTGTCGGCCGCCGAGCAGTTCGTAGACCGGAACACCGAGCGCCTTACCCTTGATGTCGTGAAGCGCGATGTCAATCGCCGAGATGGCCGCTGTCAAGACGCGCCCGCCTTCAAAGTACTGGCCGCGATAGAGGTCCTGCCAGATGGCACCGATGCGCCGCGGATCTCGGCCGATGAGCAAGTTACGAAAGTGGTCGATGGCTCCGACCACGGCCAGCTCGCGTCCGCTCAGGCCTGAAGCGCCCCAGCCATAGTGTTCGGTATCGGTTTCCACCTTCACCACAAGCTGGCTGCCCATGCCGATATTGACAGGATAGGTCTTGATCTTTGTTATTTTCATAGCACTTTTCTACTGCTTCGTGGCGGGCAAGACAATGCGTTCTACCTTCCCGACAACCACCGTGTAGTTGAATACGCCGATTAGCGCCAGGACGGCGACAAAAACCAAGGCCGGTCGGAAGTCTCCTTCGTCGCCGCTAATCAGAAAGCCGATAGCCACCGGGACAACAACGCCCGCGAGGTTGCCAACAAAGTTGAATACACCGCCCACCAACCCCAAAAGGTCCTTGGGGGCGATCTCCGACACAAAGACCCAGGCAATCGACGCCAATCCGTTGCCGAAGAAGGCCAGGGACAGGAAGAACATTATCCAAACGGTGTTGTCGGTGTAGTTGGCTCCTACGATCGCTGCGGAGAGCAATAGCCCGACGATGACCGGGAGCTTTCGTGCGACAGAGCCCGAGAATCCTCTGCGCTTGAGAAAGTCAGAGCACACACCGGATAACAGAACACCGGCGAAGGCCGCGAGAAAAGGGATGGCGGCCAAGAGGCCTGATTTCTTGTAATCGAAGCCACGGTAGTCGACCAGGTAGGTGGGGAACCAGGTCAGGAAAAAAATGAAGATGCCCCCCATGCAAAACTGACCGAGATACACGCCCCAGAGTTTTCGGTAGCAGAAGGGGTGTTTCAGCTCCGCCCAGTCGAAAGACGCCTGCATCGAGACCGAACGGCCGCCGTCGACCAATCCGCCCCCTTGGGCGATGTGATCAAGTTCAGAGGGTGTCACGCGCTTATGATCGAGCGGGTCACGATACCACGTGTACCATACGACCGCCCAGATGACCCCGATGCTACCGACCACCAAGAGCATGCCCCGCCAACCGATACGTTCCTGCAGTATCATGAGGATCGGCGTCGCCACGGCAAGACCGAGAAACTGTCCCGATGTGTAGAAGGCGATTGCCGAGGCCCGTTCATTCACGGGAAACCAACTCGTGACCATGCGATTGTGGCAGGGGTATGACGGGGCCTGAAAAAGTCCGATCCCCATCCGACAACCGATCAAGGCCAGGGCATTCTGCGCCACGCCCTGGAGGAAGGTGGCAAGTGACCAGAAGGCAAGCAAGATAGTGTAAAGAATGCGGGGGCGAATCAGATCTACGACCACACCGCCGGGGATTTGGAGCGCCGCATACGTCCAGGCAAAGGCGGAGAAGACTAGCCCCATCTTCACCGAATCGATCCCCAGTTCTGCTCTCAAGGCCGGTGCGGCAACCGAAATGCAACTGCGATCAACGTAATTGATGATCACGCAGATGAATATCATCCCGAGAATCCAGAAACGCTTATGCGATTTCAATGCCAGCTTTGATTGATTCATGTCTGCGCAACTACGAGTTGACTCGATATCCCTTGTGCAACATGAAGGCATTTCAAAACCGATTTTCGGGAGGGCGAAGCTCCTGCTGAGCCGTGTATTCGCGTAGTTTCGGCTCGGCGGGAGCCTCGCCCTCCCGGTTTTGAAACCGCCTCACAGAAAGCCTACTTGAGCACGCGGACTATCTCAACAGCACGTCCCATTGCGATGTCGCGAGAGTCCTCCTGTTCTAGGAGTCATCCTTATGATCCTACGCAGCAGCTTGACCACCACGCCCCGCCGCGAAGCAGCTTGCCCCTACGTCTGACGAGGATTAGCATATCTCCCGCGGCATTGAGGTTGTCTACAGTTCATTCGCGGCAATCTCGCGTCGCGATTGCGAAAGAAGAGATGCGCACGGAGTTAGATGAAGGCGTGCGGGATTTCGAAACGCTGGATTCCACGGTTTTCGGGAGGGCGAGGCTCCTGCCGAGCCGCGCGTTGATGACAAGAATCCGGCTCAGCAGGAGCTTCGCCCTCCCAATTCCCGGACACCCTCAGTTAGATCCAGGTTTTCCTCTGATCAATCGGCGGTATTGAAATGCTAACTCGCCCACTCATCGCGTTCTTTGCAGTTGTCGCTACCGCATCGGGACAGATCGTTCCTGCACCACAACACGCTGAACTCGAGAAGGCGGCCGTCATCACAGGACACATCGTCCACTGCGATGCTCCGGAATTCGAGCACCAGGTGAAGGCCTTCGTCGCAGCCCTCAGGAAGATTGGCGTACCCGACGCTGCGAGGACCGACGCCGACAAAGTTGCGGCCGTTATCCGATTCGTCAGAGATGACTCGCTTGCCCCGGCAGGCTACACGATCAGCAGCGGCGACGCCCATCTCAGGGTGGGCGCCTCGTCGGCGCAAGGGGCAGCCCACGCCGCCGCCAGCCTCCTGCAGACGGTCACGCTGCATGGCGAACAAGCCGCTTGGCCCCAGATGGCGATCGAGGATCACCCGGATCGACCCTACCGCAGTTTCATGATCGACATGGGGCGCAATCCACACTTGCCGGCAACGCTTCGACAAGTCGTCGACATGATGTGGTTCTACAAGGCGAACTACCTTCAGCTTCATCTCACCGACGATCAGCTCTTCTCTTGGCCGTCAAAAGCCTTTCCCAAGCTCTACAGCCAACGCGCCGGCTGGAGTTGGGATGACTTCGTTGCTCTCGAAGACTACTCACAAGCTCGCGGCGTGACCATCATCCCTGAACTGGAGGCCCCAGGCCATTCCGGTATTCTCCGACGCGTCTACCCCGAGGTGTTCGGCAAGACCTCCACCGAGTTGGCCACCAGGCCGGAAGCACAGAAAGGGATTGAGACGCTCATCGCCGAACTCGTCAGCGTCTTCAAGGCGACTCCCTACGTCCACATCGGCGCGGACGAGGCGTACGGAGTCCCCGTGAACGACCAGCGAGACTTCATCAATCGGCTCAACCAATTCATCAACGCGCAGGGCAAACGAACCATCGTCTGGGAAGGCCCACCGCTGGGCGAGGGCAAGAACAGAGTTGCCGAAAATGTGGTCCACATGAATTGGCGGACCGTCAGTTTTCCCGCGCAGCAGATGCTCGATGCCGGATACGAGGTCGTGAACGCAGCCTGGTATCCGCTGTACATCGTCGATCACTATCCGCGAACAATGTTCACCGCCGTTGATACTGAGCGGTGCTACAACTGGGACATCCAAAGCTTCGCACATATCAACCATGGCTTTCCGACGTTCCATAAGCCGCACAGAACCCAGACAACGGAGGGTATGCTCGGTTTCTGCATGCCCTGGTGGGAAGGTCGAGAGGAAAATCTGATTCCGCTCTGCCTGCCACGTCTGGCGGCGGTCGCCAGTGCGGCTTGGAACCGGGCAGGCGAAGAGAACTTCGCCAATTACCAGGGCCGCTACGAAGGCACCCTCCCCACTCTGGAGAGAATCGCCCAATTCAAACTCCCCGAGACACCTTTCGCGGATCCCGAGTCTCAGAAAGACAACCTTGCTTACCGAGCCAAAGTCACACCCTCGGACGGCGCTTCCCAGCCGCATTTCTGCCCCGCTCGCCTTACGAACGGCATCCCGGATCGTTTCGATCATTTCCTCGGCTTTCCCACGCAACCCCAGCCGCTCGAAATCCTCATCGAACTCACAACTCCGGCCATCGTCGGCCGCGTGGTCGTTTACGAGCGTGCCATTGGCGGGAGCCACGAGATCTACGATGTCCTAGTCTCCGCCGACGGTCAGGCTTTCGAGAAGATCGGCAACGCGGAAAAGGGAAGTCGCGGCGACAAGAACTTCGTCGAACACACTTT
>CAZUAH010000729.1:0-6314 GCA_964617665.1 uncultured Pirellulaceae bacterium | reverse complement strand
GGAGTCCCTCAAAATGATCCCCAATCGTGAAGAGAATCTGGGCCGCCGGAACTCCTCCGGCGTACGAGCCAAAGTTTGATATCAGGTCGTAGAGCACTCTAGTGATGCGTCCGTAGCGGTAGGCCAGCCCGAAGACGGACGCTCAGAATTGTGATGGGATGGGGCTTTGTTCCCGACTGTATGCGTCGCTTTTTCACGCGTGACGCGTATTTGCCCTGGTGGTCCCACTGCCCCTAGATTCCTCCTCAGAAGATAGCAGTGCTTTCTAGGGTTGTGGCACTATCGCAAACTCATATGGTCGCCTTTCGTCAGTTCTGCTAGAGTTCCGCCGCTCTCGGCTTTCGCCGCGTGACGTCAATCTCTTTTCTCTACTCGAATCACGTCGAGCGATGCATAATCCTGGCGGAAAACACCTGTCTATTCTGGCTATATGTCTCGCAGCATCCTGTATCTGTGGCTGTGCGGGCACTCCGATTCACAGTCTATGGTATGGCAGCCAGTGGGAAGAGGACGAGAAGTATGGGCCGACGTTCCATACGCGGTTGGAGGAGTTGAGTTCACTGCGGGACAGCGCAGCGGGCCTGAATGAAGCAGAGCAAGCTCGGGTCGCGCAGCAGTTGAATCAGGCTTTGGCCGAAGATCCCAGCCCTTTGTATCGCTCCGAAGTGGTGCGAGTCCTGGGAGCGCTTCCCACGCCCGTCGCTGCCGAAGGGCTCCGGCGAGCGATCCAAGACGACGACACAGGCGTTCGCATTGCGGCCTGCCAGGCCTGGGCGGACCGAGGAGACCAGGAGGCGCTACAAGTGCTTGGCCACATTGTCGGCAGCGACACGGATCTGGACGTGCGCATGGCCGCTACACGTGGATTGGCCAACTTCAACGATCCAGCGGCTGTCCGTGCACTCGGCCTGGCTTTGGACGACCCCAATCCGGCGCTGCAACATCGCGCCATCCAATCGCTGAGGGGTGTCACCGGCGAGGATTTCGGCAACAGCATACCTGAATGGCGCAGGTTCGTGCGCGGCGAGCCGGTTCGCCGGCCGGAATCGCCCTCCATCGCCGAAACCCTGCGTAATCTCTTCTAAAGCCGACAGCCTGCACCCTTTCGCCAATCATCTCACACCGTGCCCCACGCATTAGCGCGGCTCGCACTTGCCCAGGACCGTAACGAGGACGTTGAAGAAAGACTTCGACGTCAACGCCAGAGGGAATACCAGCGGCAACCGCAACGCGGACACGCCACTTCACCGCGCCGCCCGCGGCTTCGGCATGGAACGGGCAGTGGAACTGCTACTCAAGAAGGGCGCGGATCCGAATGTGAAAGACAAGAATGGTGACACGCCCCGGGCCATCGCCGAAAAGAGGAATCGAACAAAAGTGGTCGAGTTGCTGAAGAAGCACGGTGCGAAATAGCGATCGAGCACCAAGAAGACGAAAAACGAACGCGCCTACCTGCCTGACCGCTCGCCGCTGGCCAGCAGTGTCTGCCAAATTTCCTGCAACGCGATACTGTCGTCCAACTGATCGGCCAAAACGAGCTTCGCGGCCATCAACTCCCGCTTGGTCGGTGTGCGCTCGAGGGCCGAGAGAAACAGATGCTCGATCTTCCGTTCGGAACTGATATTGCTCTTCGCCAGCGACGGCAGCCACCCCGTCCCAGAAAAGACGTTACTGGCCCGCGTGTCGATGATCTGCAATTGGCCTGCGGTAGGCTGCAACCACGAGCGTCGTGCAAGAGTAACTGGAGTGATGCTCAAGCCCGCCGGCTTGGAGTTTACGGCCAGCATCAACGACCTGTAAACCTCGGCTGGCTTCTCCTTCTTTCCGTAGTACCGAGCGAACAAGGGCTTGGCACCCGTTTCCGGGGCATCCATCCAGCTTTCGGGCGTCCGTCTTCCCGACACCCCGAACGCATCGCTCAAGACGATCCAGCGTACTAGACCGTCCAAATCAAAATCGTGGGCAGCCAATTGGTCGGACAAGCGCGAGAGCAACTTGGGATGCGACGGCGGATTATGCGGGCCCATGTCGTCCACAGGCTGAGTGAAGCCGTAGCCGATCAACCGTGCCCACAGTCGATTGACCACTGCTCGCCGAAAGTCGCGCGATGCAACGACCAGCTTCGCCAACTCTTCTCGCCGGTTCACATCGTCGAGCAATCCACTGTGCGTGAGCTTCTGTCCGTTCAATTCCGGATAGGCCATGCCCAACCGACCGTTGGGCAACCTGTAGAAGATCTCCGCATCCTTCCCTGCACCGCTTTCTCCGTAGAAATCTTGATCGACAAGGGTCGCGACGTTCGTCTGCGAATCGCGACGCACCTTCATCTGCCGGAAGAAGGCGTTCAGTGCCCAGAAATCCCCCAATTCTCCGTCAGTCGCTGGATGATCATGGCATCGTGTGCAAACCAGTTGTCGACCTAAGAACGCACGCGACACACGATCCGTGGCCGCTTCCGCATTTCTGGTCGCTCCGGCCAACATGAAATTCACTGCGGGATTGTAGTCGTCCGCCTCCGGGCGAGCCGCTCCCGTCGCCACAAGCAACTCGCGGGCTACCTTGTCGTACGTTTTGTCCGCGCGAAGCGACTCGTACATGTAGTCCCCAAGAATCTCGCGGCTTGCTCCGCTTCCAATACCGCTCGCGTGGTGCGGGCCAAGCAAGTCATCGGCCCAAATCTTGGACCACCGGCGGGCGTATTCGTCGCTTGCCAACAATCGATCGACTAGATCCTTGCGTTTAACCGCCGATTCGTCGTCCACGAATCGTTGCAACTCATCTTGCGCCGGTGCGCGGCCCGTCAGACGGTCGTAGACCCGCCTGCACCATCCGTCGTCACTTTCCGGTGGCGACGGCGTGACGCTATTCTTGCGCCACGCGTCTCGCAACACCTCGTTGACGAAAGCGATAACCTCCGAATTGCTCGATGGCTGCAGCCGATCAGCCACCAAACGCTCCGGAGGTAGCGAGCCGCGGTCGTGCCCCTGAACGACCGTCGGCTCGTCAATCGGATCATGTACGGCAAACTCTTGCGGTTTGTGTCGTTTGCCCTCGGGTTCCCTCCTCACAAACTCCTGCCTGCGAATACGCGGCGGAAGTGTATCCACTTCATTTGGTAGAGTAACCACATGGTTTGCACGTGGCTTCACATTGGCGATTCCACCGCCGTCTGACTGATCGCTTGTTTTCAGGTAGTAGCCCCACGCAACGGCCAGCAGTAGACTGGCAGCCGCCGCAGCAGCCAGCCAACCGGTGCTTGACCGGCGCACCGGTCGCGAGTGTGCTGCAACATGTACCGCCGGCTCTTCATCCAACGGTGGCGGCGTCGGCTCGGACCACATCTGTACCGGAGGCGGTGTGGGTAGGCTGGACACGGGGTGTGGCACGACAGATTCAGCAGCACCCGCCTGATTCGCTTCGAGCGCAGCGGGGAGAGCCTCCCAAGATTCGAGGATCCTGGAAGTCAAATCCGGAGGATGTTGGCCGCCAAGGACCTCCTCCAGAGATGCGTCCAAGATTCGTTCTTCGTGCTCAGCGCTCACTGATTTTGCCCTCGATGCACGTCTTCAACTGCTTCTTGGCCCGCTGCATCAGATTCTTCGCCCCGTGTTCCGTGATGCCCAAAGCCGCTCCGATATTCGGCCGCGACACTCGATCACGAAAGCGCATCTCCAATGCCATGCGGGCTCGATCAGTCAGTTGTTCGAGGCACTCCCGCAGCGCCTCCAACATAGCCTCTCCGTTGTCATTTCCGGCCCACTGTTCCCAGGACTTGTCGAACTGCTCGACGTCTTCGACCGGGACGACCTTTCCGGCACGACGCTGGGCCGAAATGAACTGGTTGTACGCCACTTTCCGCAGATACGCCGCCGTCGCCGCCGGTCCGTAATCCTCGAAAGGATGTTGCAGCACAGCCAGAAATGTTTCCTGAGTCAAATCGTCCGCCTGAGCCGGCTCACATCCCAGTGCCCGCAAATACCTCCATATGCCGGACTGATAGGCCTCTATCAGCTCAACTGGTTCAAAACCGGTGGTATCGGGCATTGTCGCCAGCTTCATCGGATCGTTCAGTAGTTAGAGCGAGCCTAGAACGAGAATGTACTCATCACTACGTGAGAATCGGCTCGTACTATTGCCACATAATGGCCTTGAAAAAAGGGAAATCAAAGGCCAATACAGGCATCCCACCAACCATTATAACTGTCCCCTCTTTGGGCAAGTGTTGCAGAATCGTACACTCAAAAAAGAACGGGCGAGTCGAAAGTCCCGCTTCTACGAGAGCCTCCAACTCGCCCGTTCATGCACGAAAACCGGCACCAGCCGCCGTTTTCCAGGCACTCTTCTCTGTCCCTTGCGTGCCCAGATCCCTGTTCCAAGTTGCCGTAAGCGATTGTTAGAACATAACTTAACGATTTCGCGTCGGCTTCACCTCTTCTCAGCCAACCCCGCGACTTGCCTCTTCTCGGCGCCGGCTCCGCAACGCGTTCGTCACTGCAACCGTTCGGCTGGACCTGTTTCGCGTCTGACAGCATATGCAACTCGCGCGCCATATCTGCAGGTCTGGGGATTGCGTCAATGAATGCCGTTCAGCGGAAAGTCGTGTACGAGATGTCGCCTTTTCTATGAATACCCCAAAGCCCCGGGTTAATCGGGAATTATTTGGCTTCGCTGATGCGATTAACTATACTTGAGAACCGATACCAACTCTGACGTCTTCCCCTGCTCAATCCCTTGCGCGAGCTCCTCCAATGACTCGGCGAAGCACACTAGCCCTTCTTGCGGTCCTGGTTCTGTGCCCTTTGGCCAAGACCACACATCGAGCCTTTGCCCAGCAACCAGTACGTCCTCTGGCCCCTGGTGTTCTGACCGTCATTACGCCCGAGCCGAAGAGCGAGGAGACCCTCCAGGGGCCTCTGGCACTGCGCAATGTCAGCAAAATGAACTGGGATCCCACTTACTCACCGAAGACTCAGACCCTGTCTGAGATGGCCTCTAGGATCGTCCTCCGGCGAAACATTTGGAATCTGGAGTTCGCATTCAAGCCACTACGAATGATTTACGTTGATGTGCCTCAACCAACGGGCAAGATGCATCGTAAGTTGGTTTGGTATATGGTCTTCCGTGTCAGGAATCTGGGCAAACATCTGACTCCAGTGCCGATCCAAGACAACTTCGGCCACAAACTCTACGGTACGGCAAAGGTGGACGAGGTGCTAAACCTTGGCGCTGCCCAGCCTGCGGGAACGATCCGGTTCTACCCACACTTTGTCTTGGAAAGCCGTGAACAGGGGAAATCCTACCTCGATCGGGTTATTCCGGCAGCTAGACGACCGATTGAGATTCGGGAGATGCGCGGCGCTCGGCTTCTGAACACCGTTGAAATATCCAAGATCGATATTCCGGTCAGCACTCCAGGAGCCGAAAAGGCTGTTTGGGGTGTTGTTACATGGGAGGGAGTAGATCCCCGAACAGACTATTTCTCAGTGTTCGTGCAAGGCCTTACCAATGCCTTTCAGATCAAGGGGACGCCAGATGGCCGCACAGCGTATCAATTGAAGACACTTCAATTGAACTTCTGGCGACCAGGCGATGCAGTCCTGGAGCACGAAAAGGAAGTCCGTTACGGCATACCATCGGTCACCGACCCTGTCGAACAGGCGAACATTCTAGCCAAGTACGGTCTCCAGGTACGGGTTGATCATCTTTGGCTGTATCGGTAGAAATATGTGTTTCCCCAAGTCTCTTGCTTGAGGCTTGGGCGGACATCTTGTAGGTCACCCTGGAGACGCTCTCCTCCAACTGTGGACAATCGCGCAACAATGTTGCGTCAAGAGATAACATTGAGAGAGTAACGGGAAACAGCAAAATGGCTCATAAGAAAGGTCAAGGGTCCAGCCGTAACGGTCGCGACTCGAATGCACAACGTCGCGGCGTCAAGAGGTTCGGTGGTCAGGCCGTCCATGCTGGCAACATCCTCGTTCGCCAGGTGGGCAACAAGTTCCATCCCGGCGCCAATGTCGGCCAGGGGAAGGATTATACGTTGTACGCGTTGGTTGACGGCGTGGTGAAATTCGACCGCAAAGGTCGCCGCATTAACGTAGTGGCCGAAGCCTAGGCCGGTTGCTCGTACGAGTCGAGAAACGACAAGGACGTTTCGCGCGAAGCGGAACGTCCTTTTTTCTTGTTGCCTACGCACTCCGCGTCCCCACGGAGACTCCTCGAGATTGTGTAGTTGAACCGGCCGTGCAGTTATCACCGGTCACCATAGTCGCCTCTGTTGGTCGCTGGGCACTCCAGTCGTTCTTCGCGCCCTC
>CAZUAH010000728.1:0-6315 GCA_964617665.1 uncultured Pirellulaceae bacterium | reverse complement strand
ATCAACCTCAACACTTGCTCTGCCAGCACTATTGCTACTATCGTCGCCAGGCCCGGCCTGAATGGCGGCGGCTGGTCGCCTCCACATCGACCTATGCAATCTACGATGATCACGATTTCGGAACCAACGATTGCGTTCCGGGGCCCGAAATCGAATCGCCGCCGTGGAAACGAGTCGTTTGGAACAAGTTTCGTCAGAACTGGATCAACCCAGCCTACGGCGGCGGCGAATCCCAGCCCGGCTGCTGGTTCGATTTTCACATTGGCGACGTTCACGTCATTATGGTCGACGGCCGCTACTACCGCGATCGCAAGGGCGGTACCATGCTGGGCCCCGTGCAGAAGAAGTGGCTACTGGACACGCTGAAGAACTCCAAGGGAACGTTCAAGGTACTTGCCTCGCCCGTGCCGTGGTCGGAAGGCATCAAACCTGGCAGCAAGGACCCGTGGGATGGATTCCCCGAGGAGCGCGAGGAAATCTTCTCGTTCATCGAATCCAACCGAATCGAAGGCGTATTCTTAATCTCGGCCGACCGCCATCGCACCGATCTGCGCAGGACCGAGCGGCCGAGTGGATATGATCTGTTCGAATTCGAAAGCTCACGCCTAACCAACCGCCACACGCACGGCGTTGTGAAGACACCAGGTCTGATTTGGGGCTACAACAAGACGTGTTCGTTCGCCCTGATGCGTTTCGACACAACTGGAGACTCACCGAAAGTGACGTTCGAGTGCGTCAGCATCGACGGAGACGTTATCGACACTTACACGTTGCACGCGAGTGACTTGAAGTATAAGCAGTAGAGGCCGCATGGGGATTCGAGATACCCAAATGGGAGATTCTCGGGAGGGCGAGGCTCCTGCCGAGCCGCGGGTCGACGCCACAAGAACGGCTCAGCAGGAGCTTCGCCCTCCCACTTCTCGGACGGCCCTAAGTACTCTGGCCAACGATATGGCTTTGAGTATACCCTGCCCGATTCCACGGAGAAAACACAATGTCCAATGCCCGATCCAACCGTCGAGACTTCCTTCGGACCTCCGCCCTTGGCGCGGCTGCCGCACTGGCAGCGCCTTACGTCGCCACGGCCGACGCACAGGCGAAAGACCAGCCGAAATCGAAAAACGATCGCTTTCGGATCGGAGCCATCGGAATGCGTTACCAGGGTACGGTGATCACGGACGGCGCCTTGCCGTGGGGCGACGTGGTTGCTATCTGCGACGTGGATCGCCAGATCGCAGAGAAGGCTCGCGAGCATTACGGCGGCAAAGCCGATCTGTATGAAGACTACCGCGAGATTCTGGATCGCAAGGACATCGACGTGGTCACCATCGGCGCGCCGGATCACTGGCACACGGCGATGGCCATCGCCGCCTGCAAAGCGGGGAAACACATCTACTGCGAGAAGCCACTAACCTTGACGATCGACGAAGGCAAACTGCTGACGAAGGTGGTTCAGGACAGCGGCGTGGTCTTTCAAGTGGGCACGCGATACCGCAGCGATCACCACTGCCGCCTGGCCTGTGAAACGGTCTATGCTGGACGTTTGGGAAAACTGAAGCGCGTTACCGTCGGATTGGGAAAGAACCCTCAAGGCGGACCGTTCAAGGTCGAAGATCCGCCATCGCATTTGAACTGGGACATGTGGCTCGGCCAAGCCCCCTTGGTGCCCTACATCAAGGAGCGTTGCCACTTCACCTTTCGTTGGTGGTACGAATACGCAGGCGGCAAACAGGCCGACATCGGAGCGCATTTCCTGGACCTGGCCCAGTGGGCCATGGGGATGCAATACAGCGGCCCCGTTCAGATCGACGGCAAAGCGACCTTTCCCAACACGCCCAACGGCTACAACGTGGCGTCGTCCTATCAGGTGCGCATGGTCTACGCGAACGGCGTGGAACTGATCACCGGCGATCACGTACCCAGCGGCGTCCGATACGAAGGCGAACTCGGCTGGCTCCGCGGTACGAAAGGCGAGATCAATGGCGAGCCGTTCGATCTGCTGAAAGACGATCCCATCCCGCAGGGACAATACAAGCTGTACCGTCACGACAATCTGGATCGCGACTTGGCCACGGGCAAACCCGGCCAGACGCATCGCCACATGGGCAACTTCTTCGACTGCATCCGCAACGGCACGCCCACACTATCGGACGTCGCCAACCAACACCGAGCCGCCTCGGTCTGCCATCTGGCCAACATCGCCCAACGCCTAGGCCGCAAACTCACGTGGGATCCGGACAAAGAGGAGTTTATCAACGACGACGAAGCCAATCGTCATCTAAGCCGCGAGCAGCGCAAAGGCTACGAAATCAGCGGATGATCTGCGGAGGAAGACGGGAAGGACTGGGATTCTCTGAGTCTCGATTCGATAGCGAGTCTCTCATTCGGCGAAACACAAGACTTGGCCGTCTTGAAGGGAAACGATGATCCGTGCTTCGTGGTCTATGGCCGTGCCTCCTTTGACTACGGGGGCTGGTAGTTCTTGTCGCCAGATCTCTGTGCCGTCTTCGACATTCACCGCAGACAGGAACGATTTGGTTTGGCCTGCCGCGTCGGCTTGGCCTGCTGCCAGAAGTTGGTCAGGGGCGACGATAAAACTGTTGTACTTCGTTCGCTGCTTGTGCTCCCAGACAGTCGGTGCCTTGATTGCGGGCTGTCCTCTTCGTGGCAGGATCCGCCAATTCGGCCCTAGGTTGGTTATGTTGTACGGCAGCGGTTCGAATACGGCCAATGTTGAATGGACCGCGCCGCTGTAGTCCACTGCGTAGCTCAATGTCTTGCCGTCGGCGAATGTGTGATTCAGCGACACGTATTGGCCGAACTCTGGATAGTACGGGTAGAAGACGGTTCGGTAGCTGGAACGCACTCGATCGGCAATCGTGCTGTTACACTTGCCCGTTTTCAGATCGTAGGTCGCCAAATCGCAAGCGTTTCCACCAGCAAAGCACAGTTGGCCCCCACGCAGGAACAACTCTCCCTGCAGGCTGACGCCGTTCTCGGCAGTGGGGGATAGCGCACCCGAAGTGTCGTTGTACCATTTGACCTCGCCAGTGACCGCGTCCAGGGCGTACACATGGGTACTGTCGTAGTGGGCGATGCCCGCTGCCGTGTAGACGATGCCGTCTTCGACGACCACGCCACCGGCCACCGGCCAGATGGAACTGAGTTTGCCGAGGACGGGAATCCACCGATGAGCGGGTGCCGCACGGAATTTCCACAGCGGTCGTCCTGTGGCGGCTTCGAAGGCATAAACGTGGCCGTCGGCCGAACCTACGTAGACGCGCCCCTCGGCGACGGCAGGTGGGAAGAAGGTCGCACCGCCCGTGTAGCCTCTCCACCGGGGCTTGCCATTCGAGGCGTCCAACGCCCGTATCACTCCACTGTCATCTCCAATAAATACGACATCGCCAGCGATCACAGGCGCGGTTGGCATGCCGGCCACAGCGGGTTTCACTGTCCATTGCCTGGAGACTTTCGGAGGAATGGCGACCTTGGTAGTCGAGGACCTGAGGTTGTCAGCTTGGTAGGTCGGCCAGTCGTTTGGCTGGGCGTCGAACCTCTCAATCGACATCGGGTCGCCGTGGCCTCGTACAACTCGAGACTGATCCGCACCGGGGCGGAAGTCGAAGTCTCCAGCCGGTGCCAGGCAGATGTTGCCGTACAGAGACAATTGGCAGCGGCACTTCCACGGTCCCCAGTGCAGTAAGCCGCCGGAGATGATCACGCCTTCGTAACAGGGCGGACGCATCGGCGCGATATGCCGGGCCGTCGCCGCGTCGAGGTCGATGCGGGTTGTCCCTCCCGGCGCTCGATAGAAAATGCTGTCCGCACTTCCAGTCACCGCCGTGCAACCCCGTCCGCCAACGAAGTGCCTCAGGACATTTCCTGTGTCATATTCCATGGAAAAGCTGCTGTCAGCTCCGGTAAAACCGATCGCGTATAGCGCGTCTTCGCGCAGCAGCAGATGAACGCTCCCGCCATCCACCATCGGGACGTCTTTCTGCCACGCGAGTTTTCCGTCTTTGGTCGAGACCACGACCACACGGGGCATCCGAGGGCCCGAAAAGAAGAGATATTCGTCGTTGCACCGGACGTAGATCATTGGCGACAAACCAGTCCATCGCGGCTGGATTGCGAACCGCGGCCCAATCGCCTTCAGCAGGTCGGATTCGGCGGACCTCCAGATCACTTCGCCGGATTCGGCGTCCAGGCAACCGAGAAACTTCTCGGGGCTCAGGAAGTAGATGCGGCCGTTCCGCATACACACGGCCCGACCGTCCACGAACTCCTGTTCTCGGTGTCGCCAGAGCACCTCCTTTGTTTTCACATTGACGGCAAACAGCGTGCGGCCTTGCCCCCAGGCCGTTTTCGCGTCTTGATAGTCGAATCCGGGCCAATTGGCACGCGGCCAGCCGCCCACGCCGAATACGTCCGAGCGAAGAACAGTCGCCTTGAATTCCTCGCCGCCCACCAGCCCGCAAAGGACATCGCCGTCCAATGCCATCCACTTCCACACCGTGCCGTCTGCTTGCGGCTCGGGCGATCGGATCTCGTCGATCAACCTGCCAGTGGCCGTATCCAGCAGTTTGCAGGAAACATCATCTGCCAGATACAACGTGTCGGGCGTGGCGATGATCGTATTGCGCAAGACCATGAATCCTTCGCTCACCGGCCGTTTCCACAAAATGGTCCCGTTGTAGGCATTGACGGCCAGCAACGTGTTCAACATGGGATTCTGGTTTGATTTGTGAGCCAGATGCCCGGTGACCCTGAAGACTTTTCCTGCCGACGCAACTGTAACCGCTGGCGAAGGCGCAAACTTCGGCTCGGCGATGTACTGAGTGAGATAAGGCGCACGGACGACTTGATCCGCTGACTGCGGGTTGTTATCCGGACCGTGGTACGGGTAGCTCCAGTCGTCCGTGCCATCGGCGAAAGGCTTGACGATCTCTTCACTGCCGATGACCGCCTTTGCTCCAGGGTGCAGCACGCGTAGGACTTCTTCCTTCGCGACCGATCCTGCCACAGACGGAGCCACCAGCGCGATGTCCGCCAGATTGTCGGCCAAGTGGACCGAGTCCAACTCCCCGCGGTTGACATAGATTCGCTTGCCCAGCAAACCCGCGGCCTCTGCGGCTTGTCGGACCGCCGTCGCTTCATCGCAACTAGGCGACTGAAAATACACTAGCAACTCGTTTCCCTCGGTCAGAGCCGTGACAGATTGCGGATCGTCCGCTTTCGGCAGACCAAGAACAACACAGATTCCTTTTTGGATACCTGCTTTCTTCGGAGCGGACTCGGCTCCGGGTGCTGTTGACGCCGCGGTAAGAATCAACGCTGCAACCACCAGGGCCGATGTGAAAGTTCTCAAGGCGGTGTGGCACTGCTTGCTCGCAAGCAGTGAGCGTTTCCAATTGCACGAGAACACGGCCAACAAGTAGGCCGTGCCACACGGGATCGCCGGAGTGGTCGGTCGTTTTGTGCGAAGTGTCATGGCACTACCTCCACATGAAAACCAGGGTCGATCGCATCATGATTCTGCTCTTCATGATTTTGCCTTGCCTCTTCCTGGCAAAATGATTGGTGGGCAAAACCATTCGAGCTTAATATGACTTAACGCCCGCGTTCCAGCGATAGCGTCGGTGCGTAGGCTTCTTCGCCTTCGACGCCCCGGCGCGGGACCAACGTTCGTGGATTCTCTGCAATTCCGACCGGGCGGCAATTGGCTCCTTTGCGTTTGCCGTCGCCAAGGTCGGCGCGTGCTCGTTCGAGGCAGCTTTCCAGTCGGGCCACTGCGTCCGGGTGCCCAGCGGCGATGTTCTTTGTTTCACCGATGTCTTCATCCAGGTTATAGAGCCGCCCATCGGCAAACAGTTTCCATAGGCCCGATCGCACTGCCCGCAGGTTGCTGCCTCCGTAATAGAAGAATGCCTCGTGTGGCGACTTGGCATCCGGTGCGCCACGCAGCAACCGCTCGATACATTTCCCGTCGATGATACGGTCTGGCGGGACCGTCGCGCCGGCCAGTCTGGCGAATGTTGGCAGCAGGTCCATCGTGGTGGCCACTTCGTCGCATGCCGAGTTGGCTGGGATCGTTTCGGGCCACCAGGCCACCGTCGGTTCGCGCATCCCGCCTTCGAATTGGCTCCCCTTTCCGCCACGCAGCGGCTTATTCACACAACCACGTGCACCGCCGTTGTCCGAGGTGAACAGTACTAGAGTGTTTTCCGCGATTCCAAGGTCACGCAACACATCAAGGATCTGCCCAACACTCCAATCGATCTCTTCGATCTGTCCGCCAGTGACCTTGTCCGG
>CAZUAH010000727.1:0-6333 GCA_964617665.1 uncultured Pirellulaceae bacterium | reverse complement strand
CCCGCCGCCTCCACTGAAACGCCGCTTGACCAGAAATCGCAAGCGGCGTTTTTCTATGGCTTCAGGGTGAGGCCCTTTCCACCCCTAGAGCGTTACATGGCTCACTCGCAGTTCGGCTCTTGCCGATGCCGAGCTTCAACTGGTGACGGGCCACTCACGCTGGGAAACACCGGCCGTCTACCAGCACGTCGCACTGGATGAAAAACTGGAGGAGCGGTATCAGGAAGCGATGAAAGAGGTCGATCTCTGATTGCGGATTTTCGTTACATTTCGATAAAAGTTGCGACCCTACGAAAAACCTCTGGGCTTAGAGTCCCTTAACCCGTTTCCGCCGCCATACCAGCCGGTTTTCTTTATGGGACTCCTGACGCGGCCCTGTGACAACCATCACTGCGCCGTCGGCGGCGATGTCAACAACGACAACAACAACAACGGCGACAACAACGGCGACGACCGACACGACGACCGACACGACGACCAACACCACCGCGACCACGACGGCGGCGGCGAGCAGCGCAAATCAGGTCAAGGGAACGGGATGATGCAGCCCATTACCGACAGTGACGAGAATGGTAATCACGACGCCTTTCAGCAGTCGGAATCCTCGCGCTCCCCCTCCCCGGCGGCGGTGGCTAGGGCTGATTGACGCGCGAAATGCGTCATTTTCTTGCACAGTTTCAAGAGAAATGGTACTGTGCATCATCATGAAGCATGTCCTAGGCCCGGAAAGGCAGCGCAAGGCAAACGCAAGCCCGCCAAAAGATCAATTCGCCTGCAAGGTGATGACGTGCAATCGCCCATATCGCTGTTGATGAAATACTTGGAAGAGATTGGGGCACGCGCTACCGTCCCGACTCTGGACACCGAAGCCGCGAAGTCACTTCCGGTCTTCATAAGCCAGACCTACGAAGTCCATCGGGGGGGCCTGTTTGACCGGGAATACGCATTCCTGCTTTGTCGGGGCGAAGACCGACCAACTCCAGCCGAGGTCGAGAAACACCTGAAGCTGGCGCGGTCAGCCCTCGGTCCAAATGTGGCATTTGTCTTTTTGACATTGCCTACCTTTGATCGAAAGCGGCTCATACAGCGTCGGATTCCATTCGTCGTGCCGGGAAGGCAAACCTACCTTCCAGTCGCGCTGATTGACCTCCGAGAGAAGCCGAAAGGGGGCCAAAGACACCTTGGCAAACCGAAGGAGCATCTCTCGGCTCCGGCGCAGGTAGTGCTACTATATCACCTTCAGAAGGAGGAGGACTCCGGCGAGTGGCCCCTGCGCAAATGGGTGGATGTTGTCGGATACTCGCGCAGCACTCTAACCCGTGTCTACAAAGAATTGTCAGCGGCCTCGTTTTGCACGACGATGGCCAGTGGTCGGCATGTCACGTTAGCGTTCCCGCACAAGCGTCGGGAGCTATGGGAGGCCGCGCTTCCGCATCTGAGGAGTCCGGTGCGAACGCGGTCGCGCGCCAGAGTACAGGATGAGAGACTCCAGATATTCGAGGCCGGGATGACGGCGCTCACAAAACTCACGATGATAGGCCCCGGTCGTGAGAAGGTGTATGCGATGTCGTCCGCTGCATTCGAGGCAGCACGCGAGGATCGGAAACTCGTCCAGGCCGAATATCCTGAAGAAGGCACCGTTCAGATTGAACGGTGGAAGTACGCTCCCGGCCTTCTATCCTCTGACAGCCAGACGGTTGATCGACTGTCCCTATACCTGTCGTTGAAAGACGACCCTGACGAGCGAACCCAAGCCGCGCTAACAGAATTGCTGGAGCAGATACAATGGTAGACGGCCTGGAATACTTCTTGACACATTTTGCGGGATTCGAGAACCACTTTATCTTGATTGGCGGAACTGCGTGCGATCTGTGGATGGGGGAGTTCGGGCTTGCGTTCCGGGCCACGAAAGACCTGGACATTGTTCTGGTTGCCGACTCGCTTCCCGCAGCGTTCTTCGAGAGGTTCTGGGCATTCATTCGTGAAGGACAGTATGAGAGTCTTGAGCAGAGCGAAACAAGACCGTCGTTCTACCGCTTCAAAAAGCCCAAGGACTCTCGGCACCCGGTAATGATTGAACTGTTCTCCCGCAATTTCCTTCCGGTTCCCGAAGACTACCATTTGACTCCGATACCGGCTGGAGAGGACATTTCCAGTCTTTCCGCAATCCTGCTCGGTGATGACTACCTCGGTTACATCGTCAGTTCTCGTATAACAATTGACGGCGTTCCAACGGTTCCTGGTCAGTGTTTGATTCCCTTGAAGGCGCGTGCCTATCTCGATCTAGTCGCTCGAAAAGCCGATGGCGACCAGATTGACAGTCGCCAGATTAACAAGCACCGCAATGACGTCTTCAGGCTCTATCTGACACTCGCTCCCGAAGCTCGTTTCGCTCTTCCCGTTCCGCTTCGAGACGACCTGATCAGATTTCTTGAGAGCCTGCCCTCAGATTCGCCAGACTGGACGAACATCCGGGCTGCGGTCAAAGGGTTGCCAGAGCCTGAGCTAGTGATCAGCCAGATTCGGGACAACTTTGGCATAGGCGGCAGCGTTTAGCGTTCTCGATTCTGCGCAGTGATTCAATCGGATTGCCGGTTGCCTTTGGTGGCGGCAGGCTGCACAAAGCGGCCCGAATCCCAGACGCTCACACTTCGCAAAAACTGAAGGGGCGTCTCGCTGTCTTTTGCGATTAGCTGAGGTGACGCTGGCATTTCGTGCATTGCTTATCCCTCTCGACCTGGAGGGCACCCCATGCGCAGCAAGATCACGGACTACATCCTCTCCAGCTACGTTCAGTGTAGGTTGAAAGCGTATCTCCACGTGACAGGCTTGTCGAATGGCTAAATGGATGGCCAATCCCCGACAAGGCGAAGGATGGCATCTACAAGAAGCTCGTCCGAGATCCCGAATGGCCGGAGCGTTGGCGGGAGAAAGCCGACGTTCTGGTGGACCGGGCCTTGAAGTTTGGGCCATGAAGTTCTGGCGTGATTGAAGCAAGAGTAGACCGGACCAGTAGCACGGCCACAACACTGGAACTGCGCTGGTGCAGAGAAGCCCATGAACAAGGTGGTTTGCGCCACTGGCCAGAGGATAGATTTCCGGTGTCACTGAAACAGAAGTGGACCCGGCCAGCAGCACGGCCACATCACATCGCAGTGACTGCGTTGGTGTGGAAAATCCTGAAAACAAGGGTATTTGTGCCAGTGGCCTCACCGGTCTGTGTAACAGTCGTTGGAATAGTCAGAGGCATCTGGAGGCAGCCATTGAATCTCGGATCTTTTGTGCTGTTGTGATGACAATGGAGGGTCTCCTTTTGTGATTGCGGACAAGGGCTGCTGTCCGGCTGTCGATCAGCAAGTACGCCATTGCCCGATTCCCGACTTCCGAATTGGTGGGCCGTTCGTACCTGCGGGAGTGTTTGGGCCAAGGGTGGCGATGACTATGGACGTACCCCAGCGACCATTGTTGAGCACGACGGGTTTGCCATTTCCATCTTTGAACCTGACTGGCCCAATCACGTCCTGCATCTGGCCTTTCTGTTTGAGCGACTGATACCAGTCGTATCCCGGCCACGACGGCAACAACAGCACGACCGTCGATCCTTTCTCAGCAGCTTCGAGTGCCTTTCCGACAAGACGCTCGATGAGTCTTGCTGAGAATGGAGGGTTGCAGAATACGTTCGCAAGACTCCCAGTGAGGACGACGGGCGAGTTGTTTACGTGGAACTTACAGAGAAGGGCAACGCACTTCGCGCGGACTTCGACGAAATCTCTGAGCGTTTGCTCTCCGCCGTCTACGGTGAGATGTCGCAGAAGGATCGCGAGTCACTTTCGAGGCTGTTGCGCCAGCTTGAGAAGAACTTGCACGCGAGCTGTAACAAGAGCCAAGCATGAGCCATGTCGGGAGCGCCTTACCAGAAAACGCGACTCAGTTTGGGCTTGCCGTGTCCTTTTTCGGCAGGTGGTTCGTGGGCGAACTATCTGGCCGATTCTGTCTAATCACACAGGAGAACGACGTTGAGCAACGAGCCCGCAATGAAGTTTGCCCATGTTGTTACTGCACCATTGAGACAATCCCGCCTAAAGAGCAATGGAAGAACGACAACGGTAAGTTCCAAATAGACCGACGCGCGGCACCCGATGTAATCGCATTTCCAACGTGAATCCATACTTCCACAGGAGAATCGCAAAATGACGCACCGTTATGTTTCACTGGTTTTTCTGCTCCTAGCGAGTCAGCCATTTGCACAGGAGAACGCCGCAACTCAAAGGCTGCGTGCGCAATCCGAACAGTTCGAAGAACAGGTCATCAAGGTCGCTGACAATGTCTACACGGCAGTCGGCTACAGCGTGTCAAACGTCTCCATGATTGTTGGCGATGACGGTGTCGTCATCGTTGACACGGGCATGATGGGCGAGGCTGCCGAAAAGATCGCGCAGGAGTTTCGCAAACTCAGCGACAAGCCGGTGAAAGCCATCATTTTCACTCATTCCCACGGCGATCACACCGGCGGGGCAGCGGCGTTTCTCGGCCAAACACGGCCGCAGATTTGGGCGCACTCCAATTTTGGGAGTGAAGCTCGTTGGTGGAACGCCGGAGGACTTACTATTCAGAAGGTGCGAGGAGCGAGGCAGGCCGGATTCAAGCTGCCGCCTGAGCAACGGATCAACAACGGCGTCGCACCAGTTCGTTATCCCAAACGCGGCGGCGCCGTTTTCGCTTCCGGCAGGGCAGCCTTGCCGACTCATTTTCTCGAAGACGAACGGCAGGCGGTCAGCGTTGCGGGTGTGGAGTTCGAGTTGGTGTCGTCTCCTGGGGAGACGAATGACGCGCTATTCGTCTGGTATCCGGCCGGCAATGTCTTGTTCGCCGGCGACAACTTCTACCGATCGTTTCCGAACCTGTACGCGATTCGTGGTACTCCCAATCGCAACGTTCGCCTGTGGGCCGAGAGTCTGCGGAAAATGGCGGATAACGAAGCAGTTGCGCTGATCGGCGGTCACACCAATCCGATTCTGGGAGCAAACAAAGTCAAGCAGGTACTAACCGATTACCGCGACGCCGTTCAGTTCATTCATGACAAGACCGTCGAGGGCATAAATAAGGGCATGACGCCCGACGAGCTGGTCCAGTACGTACAGCTTCCGGATCACCTGGCCAGCAAAGACTACCTGCGACCTTTCTACGGTCATCCGGAATGGGGCGTCCGCAGTGTGTTCAACGGATATTTAGGCTGGTTCGACGGCAATGCAACGAATCTGTTTCGACTGTCACCGAAGTCAGAAGCAGAGCGTGTCGCGAAGTTGGCTGGAGGTGAAGAGAGGCTATTGAAGGCAGCCAAGGACGCACTCGCCTCAGATGACAACCAGTGGGCCGCACAACTTGCCGATCATCTGTTGGCAATCGACAAGAACGACGTCGAAGCAAAACAGATCAAAGCTGAAGCGCTGACAAAGTTGGCTCGCAACATGGTCAACGCAACGGCAAGGAATTGCTACCTCACAGTCGCTCGAGAACTTCGTGAGTAGAGGAGACCAGAGTAACTGGAACTGGGCATGCTTCCTGAGATGCATTTAGGTCATGTTATCCAACTCAGGATGTAGAAGTTGACTGCCAACTCGCCAATCTTCGAGTTCTACAATGGCTTGAAATCACCCAGTACCCGTCTTCGTACGCATGAACAGGTAGTTCGTTCTGGCACTTGGCTCCACTACTCCGTGAGACAGCCGGGGATCGACCCGCCGTGTGTCACACACCGCGCGTATCCGAGAAACCCGACATCGACCGCCACACCGTTTGACGGCTCAGAGGAGAATTCGCAGATCTACATCCCGTCTGCGCTCTCACTGGTTCCCGAAACCGTTCTGGTCACCGCAGTCCGGGCATTGCCAGCTGATATTGTTGCAGGACATGCCCCAGATGTTCTCGTCCATGCAAGGCTGGCAGATCAGAAAGCCGCAACGGCAACTCCAGCAGAAGGGAACTTCCCTTGTGCAACAGTGGCAGGTTTTCGGCCCTTTCTGGCGTCGCCTGGACGAGCGGCTTGATCGGGGTGTAGAGTCGTTCATTGCTTATCGAAAACGGCCTGAGGACTTGGCGTTCCGGACCGAGCGGATCTAAAACTGTCAGCAAACAACATTTGGAACAGAATCATGATAGCGGTGTCGCAGCCCCAAGTCATGGGGCTCACTGATGGCAGCATCCGCTCCAACGAACGCGTAGCTCGACCCGCACCACGATGTACCGTCAGATCACCATGAGCAACATTACCGCAGGATTAGTTGGACAGCGCCACTTCCGCGGCAAGATTCGGCACAACTCGTTTCACATATC
>CAZUAH010000726.1:0-6346 GCA_964617665.1 uncultured Pirellulaceae bacterium | reverse complement strand
TGCGGGACGGACTGCGCTGCGGCCGAAGACGGCCTGCGCTCCGCCGCCGCCTTGCACACGGGCTCGCGCTTCGACGCGGCCTCATTTAGAAGGAATTCGCCATCCAGGCTCATCGGTCTTCTTCGGACATCCTGTCCTAGCTCCGCCCGCTGTTGCCACGCCTGCGCCAACACGGCCGGACCGGCTGCGCTACGTCGCTCGCTGCCGCTCGCTCCTCCGCTTCGCCGACCCGTCCATGTCGGCTCCGGCACGGCAACCCGCCTCGGCCTTCCGGGCCTCGGCTAGGCGGGCTCCGCACGGCCCGGCCGCCGAAGACGCCGGCCCCTACGCTACGGCCGTCGCGGGGTGCGTTCCGGGTTGGAACGTTTTTCCTCGCTGCTCAAACCTCAATGCTCACGGCTCACCGCTCCCTCCCCCGCTTCCGTGGCCTCCGCTCCGGGGTGCCATCCAGGCACCGGGCCGATCAAACCGGCGGCCATCCATGTCCGCCGTGCCTGCGGCTTCTTGTTCCTCCTTTTCGCTGTACACACCGCGTGTTCTCACTTCTGTGCGTTCTCCCCAGCTCGCCGCTACCGCGCCCATCGCTCACTACGGCGGCCCTTCGTCGCGAAAAAGACTCCCGACCCCTTTTCCGGTCACGATTGAGCACGTGGAAAACCATTCCACCGGGAGCAACACGTGAGGTTCTGGGCTTCAAGAAAGGCTACGCGAAACCAGCCCCAAGAGTTGATCCCAGCCCAAGTCAGTCAGCAAAGGGGGACGCATAGGGGTTCGAACTGTCGTACTGTAAGCCATTTGCCAGCGGGCCGGGATGAATCTCACCGTCGACATGCCCCACGTCCAATGCCAAGTCTCGCTTGCCATCTCGCAACTGATAGATGATGCCTGTGCGTACACCGTCGGCGTCCAACGCTGGTTCCTCGTACTCGTAGCCTGGCACGTCCCCAGTTATCGGGTTCGTCATCGCTCCATTCACGCTGCCATCGTGTTCGGCAATCTGCTCCAGCGAATCCGGCCAGCCCCCATGTACAACACGATAGCTTCGTGCCGCCCTGAGCAAGAGGTACATATTCGAGTGGTTCAATCTTTCAGCATCCGCTCTATCCTCAGACTTGGGTCTCCCAAAACAACGGGAGGGACAGAGCAGAATTAGTGACGCAAACGCAGCGCCTGCTAGTAGGAGTGCATACGCACCAATCTCCCTTATCACTTCCGACCAGTTGAGGAACGCGTGGCCCAGGCACACGAACACAATAAATGAAGCAATCAGTCCGACAGCGTACTTCGTCCAACGCCGTCTTCGGTATAGGCCGTATGAAACGGCCAAAACCATAATGAACCGACCCCAGTAACGAAACAAGCCGTCATGCTGTCCGTCGAGGACGTCACGAACGGTTGCCGCGATTAGAACGGCAACTAAGAGTACGCTGAGGGCGCGTAGATAACCGTGCCACACGCGTGATGTTGTGTCCTCATGCATGTGTGACGCCATAGGGTTTCTTACTATTCGATGATCCTAGGAACTCTCCGTGTCGTCCTCGGGACGGTTCGAGGGCGCCACCGCACTGACCACCATGAACACCAAGAACGCGAATCCCCAGCCAAGGACTGTACCAGCAGGCAGCCCAATAGTGACGCAAGCCATCTTTGAAAGTGGTGTGAATACCCGAAGCACCGTCACGACGATGATGCATCCAAGCAGCGGAGCTACCACTTCCATCAACAGTTCAACGACCGTTTTTCCGTTGGCACGGTGAATTCTCATCGCCCTTGGTACCAATCAGTCACTTCCATTCCACCCCAAGTGCCACCAACCACGATTACCGTAATGACACCAGCCCTGCGAAGTTCGATGCCTCGCTGCCCCCAGGTCACTGCGCCGGGCTGGTAGTAGTACTGTCCGAATCCTCCTTTGTACCACTGGTACGGGTTCCACGAGTATTCAGGCCCCCATGCGCGGCTGAAGCAACCTGCCTCCTTAGGAGTCAAGTTGTAGACTGCGTCGAAGCCTCCCTTGCTAGATGTGCGAAACGGTACGAGTGAATCAACATTGCGGTCGCCGCCAATGAGGAACTTGGTCAAACGCCCCTTCTTGCCGCGCGTCGTTGCCCAATATTTGCCACCTGAACCGGGGTCGTGCACGAAGAGTCCATGTCGCATCGTATCATCGACAGCGTCCTTCGAACCATGCCAGTAGAGCGTTGGTCCGCTTCTACCGCCAGCAACGGCTGGCGCTCCATATCTCGTCGCCAGTACCTCACCCGATGCTGTGACCCATACCACCAATTCCGCTGCCGCGAGCAAACGGCTTCGATCGTTTTCGCGCAACACGTCATGGCCGAATACGAGTTCATAGCCCGGCCGAAATGGCCCAGTGCATTCCGCACCAATCTGCATGCCGAGTTTCGAGTAGTCGTTAGGATGCTTTTCTGTTGGCACGAGGTCGAAAGTCGTGACACGGACAGCACCGCCAATCATGCCTCCGCCACCCGGCTCCTGCGCGAAGACGTGCTGACTGTTGTGGGGACCGCGAGGCTGGCTGGGGTCGATCCTCCGACCGCCTCCGCCGCCGAACATGCTCAAAAATGCGTGGTACAGATCGGCAAACATCCGGTCGACGTACCCGCCACCGTCAAAGCCGCCAGCCTGTAGTCCACTCGGATCTGTTGCATTGGTCGGTCCGTTGCCCACGTACCGATACAGGTTCGCGTCTCCTGCATCGAAACCTATTGGGTCTTGGCCGATGAAACCGCCCGTGGCGGGGTCGTAGTATCGGGCTCGGTAGTAGTTGAGGCCGCCCTCACCGTTCGCGTCCCGGGTCTCTTCGTCCCGCTCTCTTCCGGTGTATCCGAAGATGTGATCGACGGCGTCCTCGTGATCTCGGTCGATTTCACTGCCGTCTAGCTCGTAGTGTTGTTCACCAGTGATTTGGCCGAAGGGGTCGTATGTGATGTGGTTGACGATTGCGGTCTTGTCGAGCATTTCGTTGTAGTCCGCCAAGTCGCGAACGGTGCCCTGGTTGTCCGTCAGGGGCCAGATGACGTTGCCGGGCGTGGATGTGCTGGTGACCTGTTCATCGGCCAGGATCTGGTCGACGGCGGGACCGTGGAGGTAGCGGTGCGACAAGGCCGGTGCCTCGTCGGTCCCGTTACTGTCGCTGTCATCCGCGTCGTCATCCCGCAACTCCAATGCGATGTGCTGGCCGTCGTAAATGTAAACGTCACGATACGCGTGTTCCGTGGGATCGTTTCCGTCCATATCGACCGTTTTTGTGATGCGACGGTCGAACACGTCGTAGGTGTATTCGATCGTCTTCGACGCCGGTGCCCCGAGGCTGGGATGCTCGGTGATCCTCTCCAGGCGGTTGCGGTGATCCCATTCGTACTCGGTCACATCGCCGGTGGCTATCTTTGTGCGTGTTTTCCGATTGCCCTCGTCGTCGTACTCGTAGGTGTACGTCCCGTCCGACAGCATGCGATTATCGGCGCCGGGTGTGTAACCCATCAACTCGTCGCGGTTCCCGTTGTCGTCGTAGTTGAACGACTGGTCGTTTGGCGGCGCGTTGGGGTAGGTGACGGACGTTAGCTGGTCACGGGCGTCGTATCCGTAGACGGCATTCTCTGTCGGGTGAAGCCGGTTCTCGAAGTTCGTCAACCGGTTCCCCGCGTCGTATTGCCAAGTGTAAGCCGCCAGGGAATCGGGATCGCCGGTCTGTTCGTTCCAATCAAGCGGCGAGTCTTCCCTGTGATTCAGCTCGACCAACCGCCCGGCATCGTCGTACTTGTACTTGCTGCCCACAATGAGCTGAGTACCGTGCAGGTCCTCGTATCGTTCAACGGTCTCCAATTCACTCGCCGCCGTGTACCCGAACTTCACCAGCTTCTCCGCCACGACAGGGCCGCCCACTTGCCGACCCTGGCTCACGCTCGTCATGCGATACAAGTCGTCGTACCCATAGGTGTTCACAAAGTCAGGCGTACCATCGGAGATGAGACCGCCCACCAACGAGCCGCCGATCGTGCTCTCAATGGTCTTGCGATTGCCGGCCTCGTCGTACGCGTACTCGAAGAATACGTCGGAAGCAAGCGACGCCAAATCCGCTTGTGCCAGCGTCACCCGATCCAAATCATCGTGAAGGTACTGGTAGGTTGCCGACTGGTTCTCGGAATTCAGTATATCGGAGGCGCTGGTCAAGTTGCCTACGAGATCGTAGACGAATGCCAAGTGACGCTCGACAACCCCCTGCTCCTTCCAGGTCTCGCCGGTCGTACGGTACAGATCGTCGTATTGATACTCGGTCACCCATCCACGGCGGTCCGTCGTCTCTCGCTGGTTGCCGACGGCGTCATACTTGAAGGTGCGACTGTACGGAGTCTGGTCGATCTCGATGCTCTCGGTGTACACGCGATTCGATCCGTCGTAGGTCCACGTGGTCGTGTTGCCGTTGGGGTCGGTCAAACCGGTCATGCTGCCGACCAGGTCGTAGGTGTGCCACGTCATGTGGGCAGCGCCGGCGGGATTGCTGAGATCGTACCCAAACACAGCATTGCTGATGTCGGTCGGATTTCCTTCCGGATCGACGGTCCACTGCTGGCGGTAGAGGTGATCGTAGCCGTAGGTCGTCCTCAGCCCTTCGTTTTCGGCGTCGTTCAGAACGTCGATCTTCTCCACGAGGTTCCCCACTGCGTCGTAACGATAGGTGGAGTAACTGTCGGGATCCGGCGAGATCACCTGCTCTACTCGTCCGGCCAAGTCGTATTCGGTGGTCGTTACCCGATTCAGGGGATCTTTGACTTCGAGAAGTTGGTCGGCCCAGTTGTAGGTGTAGTGGATTTCCGGTTGTTTCATCAGCTCCGTGACCGGATCGAAGACGGCCGGTTGTTTGACCGTTTCCACTCGCGCCCGCTCGTCGTATTCGTAGGTGGTGCGGTTCTGCATGGCGTCGGTCACGCTTCTCAACGCCCCATCCGCGTAGTATTCGTACCAGGTTACCGGGCGAACACCATCGAGAGCTGTTTCCGCGACATATTGTTGTCGTCCCAGGAAGTCCGTCTGGGATTCGGTGACCCGCAACGTCGTCACCGTTTCGGTATCGTCTACTTTTTGGTCCTTCACGCGAGTAATCCAGCCGTATGGGCTGTCTTCGTACTCGTACGCGGTCCGCGGCCGCGTGAGTGTGTTTTCGTTTTCCGGATCGGGAACCTCGGGATAGGTTACCGACTTCGATCGATTCCATTCATCATACCGATAGTCGATGGTATTGCCCAGCGCATCGGTCACCGACCAGAGGTTGCCGAGATTATCATAGACGTACTCGGTGTAGGGACGTGCGTTCGCATCCTGGGGGCTGGCGAGTACCCAGTCGCCGCTGACCTCATCGAACTTCACCAAGCGTGTGCCGACGATCTCTTTGTCCAGGGAATCGCCGAACGGAAGAGGCCCGATCACCTTGACAACGCGATCCAGATCGTCGTATACGTAATCGGTTCTGTTTCCGCGCGGATCGGTCATGGCGAGCAGATTGCCGTTGCCGTCGTACTCATGAAACGTCGCCGGGCGTCCGGGCCAGGTGCTCTGTACTTCCGATTGCTCCCACGTCTCCGGAGCCGTCGCAGGGCAGGAAGACGTGTCCTGATCCGGATGCGGCTCGACGGACCACGTCAAGCGATTGCGGTTGTCGTGGTACATGCATGCGGTGTGGGTGGTTGTCGTGGCAGAAAGGGGATCGTAGTTCTTCTGCGTGATCCGGGTTTGGTTTCCGAAGGCATCGTAAGCGTACTCGACCGTCAGCGGCTGTTCGGGGCCAATGTCCTCGGGATCAGGGCCCGTGTCGTCGGGATCGGGGCCCGTCATTTCCACGAGGCGATTCAGCTTGTCGTAGATGAACTTGGTCGTGCGATATGTGGAGCTGTTGACTTGTTCGGTGATGGAAGAGACGTTTCCGAAGTCGTCATACGTGTACTCGACCGTGCTTGCCTCCGGCGTACCGTCCGCGTAGGTGATTCTCTCGAGCTGGCCAGAAGTACCCGCGCCAGCTGAGATCGGATAATACTCGTAGCGCGTCGTCAGGTTCTGGGCTCTGCCGGTTGTGATCGTCTCGGTTTCGATCAGGCCCATCACGCCGTCCGACGTGTACGCATAGTAGACATTGTAGTCCTCGGGAGGGCTGTCCGGATGGTAGCCGAATCCGGACGGCGTACCGTGGTATTGCAGGTAGTTCAAGTAGTTGATCACCATCAAAACGTCCAGCGATGTCACCAGTCGATCACCATTCACATCGAAGAAGTCTTTCGCCTCCGGCGGCGCACTCTGCGAGCGCGTGGCCATGAAGTAGCGGCTCGGATTT
>CAZUAH010000725.1:3418-6358 GCA_964617665.1 uncultured Pirellulaceae bacterium | reverse complement strand
GGTTTTCCAATGTTGGCAGCATAGTCCGAGTCAGGTTTGGACTTTGGACTTTGAAACATCGTGAACATTGAAAGTTCAGAATCGCTGACTTCGCCTTGCTAGAAAAACACAATTTCAGGTTGAAAGCTGATTCGCTGTTTGCCTGAGTTTCGACAATCGCTGACTGCTCTTCACATTGACAATCGTGTGTCAGCTACGCCGCCATGTCTACCAGCACGTTTATGACAACTACCAGGGCGAGGCATTTATGCACCGTTTGATTGGACCCAAGAAAGCCCGCGTACCGCCGCGGCCCAGCGAGCTTGTACCCCACAACCACCGCATGTTGCGGCCGTCACGTGCACAGGCTGGTTCGCCGGCACTGTCTGATGGATTGACCGCTGTAAAGCTATGGCTATTGACGCCTGAAAACCATGAGGGCCACCTCTGAGTTCGGCTTTGAAGTAAACTCGGCTGGCCGTCTATCCCCTCCGCAGATTCTTAGGACGTCTCCTTCCAACGAATAGATCGCCAGCAGGGTTCTGCCCTTTTGGGGACCTTCCTCAAACGTGATATCCATCTCCTTGGGGTTTTGGGTTTGGTCGATGTTGGAGGCAGATGCGGTCCTATCTTCGTCGACCCACAAAATGTAGTTGTCGCCTTCGATCGTCAGCTTGACCTCCTTGACATCATTATCGGGTTCCTCCCGACCGTTCTCAATGAGGGCAATTGCCGCCCAAGTCCCTTGGAGGCTCTCCTCTTCCGTTGCCTCAGTCTTTGGTGGCGGTACACCTTGCGAATCCTGCGGACGGGCTGAGTCTTTCGTCCCGCAGCCTGTAGGCAGAACAGCGAGAACTGCAAGCAGTGTCAATCCAATAGTCGCACGCATGATCTTCTCCCTTCTTTGGTTCTTTGGCGCGCCGAGCGGCGGGCCATCACGAAGTAGCCCGAACCGCCGAAAACGTCTCCATCGCCAGGACAAGCGCTTTCTCAATTCGTCATGTCGCCGGTTCTAGTGTCACAAAGAGGTAGACTGACATGATCGCAAAAGCGAGAAGCACGGACATATCCAGATTCCACTTGGTCAATCGGACTAGGGCCAATTGATGATGTGCTTTGTTTAGGCGTGAGGCGGTTTTTCTTTTCAATGTATCACTTTCTAAGTGCTTCAAGTGCTTCCGCTACTTTGTAGTCCTCGTTGGCTTTGTCAAGGTTCCCAAGCTTCCGGTAGCAGTCGCCGCGCTCCCTATACCAACTAGCACCTGAGGGCGAGAATCTCAAAGGAATGTCCCTGACAAGATCCTTGTTCTCCTCAATAATCCGTGTTACGTCCTGAATGGCTTCTTCGTACATCCCGATGGCACGATAGAGGTCCTTGCGCCTGACGAGTCCGCTGTAATTGTCATCGGGCTCCATCGCTATCGCCTCGTTGAATAATGCGAGTGCCCGCTTTACTTCGGGCATATCTCGCGCGAGTTTGCCACCGCTTAACCTGATGGCGGGTTCGAGCGCGGATTCCGCCTCGGTGAGCAGACGATGGTAGCGATCGCGTTCAGACTTTGACTCAGAGGACGCGCGGCCTCCGCTGGGAGGCCCATCGGCACATCCCGCACACAAGAAATAGAAACCCGTGACCAACAAGGAAAGACCTGAAATCGGATTCATGAGGCGATGCATGATCCTTGTTCCTTACATGAAACGTTGTTTCGGAATAACGATGTTCCGAGTGCCGCACGTAGTCAGAGTCCCGGCTTGCCAACTTGCCGGCCCCGACAGGTCAAAGAATTGTCAGGATGTCGCTTCAGGGTAGTTCGGGTGGTTCGACGATTGGGTACTCGCCTGAGAGGGCCTTGAGGAACTCGACAATGCTTGCCTGATCCTCCTCAGAAAGCTCTGCGGCACCGACCGCCTTCATCATCACCGACAGGTTTGGGTTGTCCTTCCCGCCGCTGGCCATCATGGCCACCGCTTTTTCCAGCGCGTCGCAACTGCCGTCGTGGAAGTAAGGTCCCGTATTGGCCACTTCGCGCAGCGGAGGCACGCGGAACTTGCCTAGGTCCTTCTCCTTGCCGGTCACGGCCTTTCGCCCTGCGTCGGGAGGCTCTTTGGCCATTCCCACTCCGGCGTTGTAGTACTTGTAGTTGCTGAACATCGGCGGCGCATGGCATGTCGAACAACCAGCGTCGTCGAATAGCTCCATCCCTTTCTTCTGAACATCGGTCAGCGCGTTTTCGTCGCCGTTCTTGAACTTGTCGTACGGCGAATTGCCACTCAGCACCGTCCTCTCAAAAGCGGCGATGGCTTTGGCGATGCCAACCGAGGTAACGTCGGTTCCGAACACCTTTTGGAATCGTTCCTTGTAGTCCGCGATCTCATTCAATTGTGGAACGAGATCGTCCAGCTTGTGACCCATTTCGATGGGGTTCTCGATCGGTCCCAGAGCTTGCTCCTCCAGGCTCGCGGCTCGACCGTCCCAGAACTGTGCCGTCGCGTAAGCAGCGTTGATCACGGTCGGCGAGTTGGCCCCGCCCACTTGGCCGTTGATGCCCGTACTCGTGGACTCGCCTTCGGCCCAGGCTATCTGCGGATCGTGGCACGTGGCGCAGGCGATTGTTCCGTCCTTGCTCAAACGCTTGTCGAAGTAGAGCAACTTGCCGAGCTGGATTTTTTCGCCCGTCATCGGATTGTCTTCCGGCACAGGAAGCGCCGGCAGGCCCAATGGCACTTTGGCTTCCGCGGCAACCTCTTCTGCTGCGGTCTCAACACTCCGGGTGATGAACACCTCTACCTCTGGTAATGCTTCTCTTAATGCCTCACTCCCGGCGTCGGTCACCTGCGTGTTTCTGAGTTCAAGCCATCGAAGATTGCCGATTCCCTTCAGATGCACCAACCCGGCGTCGGTCACCTGAGTATTGTTGAGGTCAAGGCTTCGAAGATTGGTCATTCCTTTCAGATGCACCA
>CAZUAH010000725.1:0-3318 GCA_964617665.1 uncultured Pirellulaceae bacterium | reverse complement strand
TGAGTATTGTTGAGGTCAAGGCTTCGAAGATTGGTCATTCCTTTCAGATGCACCAGCCCGGCGTCCGTCACCTCCGCGTTTCTGAGGGTCAGCTCTCGAAGATATGTCAGTGCTTTCAGATGCGCCAAACCGGCGTCGGTCACTTGCGTCTCGTCGAGATACAGCCTTTCGAGGCTTTTCAATTCTTTCAGATGCACCAACCCTTCGTCCGTCACTTCCGTGCGGGAGAGGACTACCTCTCCGAGCCTTGTCATTCCTTTCAGATGCACCAAGCCCTCGTCCGTCACCTCCGTGCCGCCAAGCCCTACGCGAAGACCAATGGAATAAACATCCTCGACCTTTCCACCAATCTTCTCTATTTCGTCAACGGCAGGATTCTCGATCATGAGTTCTGCAACTGCACCCGGTCCGTCACGGGGGATTTCCAGGACCAGTATATCGTCGTAAAACGGCTGACGGACCGGCTGGAGAATGGGAATATCAGGAATCGGTGCTCCGTCACGAATTCCGATAAGATTTCTTAGAAACTCCAAATCAATGTCGGCACGAATCGTCGTGACAGAACCGTCTGCGAACACGAACACTCCACCCGCACCTTCCTCCGTTTCGTAGGGCGCCGCGAAGCCGTCTTCCTTGCCGACCCCCGGAAACTGCTCGTCAAACACCACGTCCTCGGGTTTCATCCATGGGATCTTGCGGTTTGGGCTGACCGATCCGACCAGGAGCGTGGTGGACGTTCCGTCTATTATCTCGGAGAAGCGTCGGATACCTTTGGGTCGCCGAGAATTTCCGCGCCAAGAAGACTTGTCTTCCGATAGCGTGGAACCCTCGGGCCCAAACGCCGTGTCTTCCCCGACTGCCACTGCGTAATGCGTGTAGCTGCCTTCGGTTTCGCCGTAGATCGGATCCTGGTAGACCGGAGGTATCTTTTCCAAGAGTCGCTTGTTATTGGGTCCGTCCCACGGTTCGTCAAACCGGTATTGATCGTAGAGCGCCCCGTGGTCCAACAACGGCAAAAGCAGCACCCGCCAACTGTGCCACGGCTTCCCGTCCGGACCGAAAACCACTGCAGGCGGAAGGGAATGATAAACCTCATGGAACATGCACATCGCGAATCCGATTTGTCTCAGGTTGTAGACGGACCCAATGAGACTGGAGCGGCCGTCGGTGACGGGAACCAGATCGGGCATCGCCTGAAGCTGCGACGTGGTGGATCCGGCCGGTCGGACCAAAAAGAACGCATCACCTTCGTGCAGATGTTCTGCCGCACCAGGCCCAATGCGGACCACGGCTTCTCCCCCTTCTTCGACCCGTATCACCTGGACGCCAAATGCCTTCACGTCCTCGATGGCCACCAAGCCCTCTTTGATATCGTAGAAGACCGTCAACTCTTCCGATTCCATCCCTTCCGATTCGGGCAAACCGCTTAGACCCAAGAAGTACCCTTCTTGAGCCATCCTTCCCGATATTTGGACACGAATGCGGACAGAGCCATCCGAAGCTACCGAATTTACCTTGAAGGGCATCATGCGGGTTTCCTGGGAGGAGAGAAAGAAACGCAGCGAGCCCCTCTCGGGCGCCTGCAATTCGCTCTCGGGCGCCGAACTGCCCCCGGTATTCGCTGCCGTTCCTGCGGCCGGCTTGGCGTCGGAATCCGATTGGCCCGTCTTTTGTCCTGCATCCGGATTCTGCGCACAGCCGAGTCCACCCACGAGGAACAAAACACACAAAACCGTGAAAACTGGTCTGAACATTGTCGCACCCCCGTCAATCTGAAAAAATGTGAAACCGCCTGTTGTTGGGCAACAGCAAAGATGCCTGCCGTCTTTTCCGAGCTTTCCGTCACTCGCTCGCCATTCGCCCAAGATCCTCTGGCAGCCGGTGAAGAACCTCGTCGTGGCACGCACAACGACGTTGAACCGAGCGGGCTAAGTTGTCTTCGTTTCCATGTTCATCCTCATTGGTTTCCTTTGCCCCTCATCGAACATTCTTGCGCATCTCAAGCCCTTTTCGTTTCGCCGAGACTCGTTGGGGCTCCACGGATTGCAGCTAACCTTCAAATCTCTCGTCCGTGCGCCAAATTGTGACTGCCACTGCGCCTGAATGCAACCAGCCGAGAGCAGCTCTGGTTCTGTAGCGTCTATCAGCCGGTTACACAACACAGGCTAGCCCCCTCCGCGCCACCGCTCCGAAGTTGCGGCTCCATCACGTAGCCCTGAGCTTGGTAAGCGACTGTACCCGCATGGGAATTGCCACGGCTCAACCGGCTGCAATCCGACGCGATCTATTTGTTTTGCGCGACCGCACGGCGTATTCTCTTCCCGCTGCTCTGTAACACCAATGGAGGACAATCATGTTCAATGAACACGACACTGTTCAGCCGACGGCCACTCTGCTGACCCATCAGAGTGCTCGTCTGCTAACTTCCGATGAGTTGCAGGCTATCGAACCACCCCCGCCGTCAGGCAGGTGGTATCCGACCTCGCATTCGCGCGTTTTGGATGTCTCGGTTCATGCCCTGCAGCGATCCGGATTCTCGATCCGTGAAACTCAGCTTGCCGTGTCACCGGACAACCACAAGTTTTTCGGTACGCTGCAACTGGACAGCGAACTCTGCCCCGGCGTGAACCTCGCTGTGGGCATTCGCAACTCGACAGACAAATCGTTTCCCATCGGCTTCTGCTGCGGGGAACATGTCTTTGTCTGCGACAACCTCTGCTTCTCGTCGACGATCGAAGTGTCCAGAAGACACACGAAAGGCGGCGAGTCGTCATTCATCACCGGCGTTGAATCCGCGGTGATGGGCCTGCACGGCTTCCAGATCTTCGAAGCCAAGCAGATCCAAGGTTTTCGCGGGGCTGTCCTGGAGCCTGACCGTGCTGACGCAATTATGCTCCGAGCATGGCGCAAGGACATCATGGGAACAAGGCTTCTTCCCAAGCTGATCGACGAATGGGAGAAGCCGTCCCACGAAGAGTTTGAGGAGAGGACTGCATGGAGCCTCCTCAATTGCTACACGGAAGTGATGAAGGATCGCCAGCACCAGCGTCCTTACGACGCTGCTGTTGAAACCATGAATTTCACACGACTACTGCGGGAGGAAACAGCCGATGCCGAACAACTCGCAGTCTAAGGGCCAAAGGCCGGTCGAGACTCTGACCATGCCGTCGCTCAACGGTCGTGTCGAGGTCGCGATCTGGCGAAACGTCAAAGGCGACGGAGAAGCCGGCGAGCGTATAAGCTTCTCCGCCACCCTCACTCGATCGTATTTCGATGCCGGCAAGGAAGAATGGAAGAGGACAAGTGTCCTATTCCTTG
>CAZUAH010000724.1:0-6369 GCA_964617665.1 uncultured Pirellulaceae bacterium | reverse complement strand
TGGAGTCCCTCAAAATGATCCCCAATCGTGAAGAGAATCTGGGCCGCCGGATGGGTCATGACCACCTACATGGCAGTTGGGGAGGGCTTTCTGCAACTCTAACAAGCCATCCCCGCTAACACGAGCGACCACCCACAACTCTTGCAGATTCGTCAAGGACTTCAAATGCTCCAATCCGTCATCTGTGGCATTGCGACTGTAGAACCCAAGAGTTTTCAACGTCGCTGCCTTTCCTATGTGCGCCAAACCACGGTCGGTTACGTTGTCACTGTCAAAGCCAAGCGTTTCGAGCCCAGTTAGGCCCTCTAGGTTCTCTAGGTCTTCATCACAAGGCCCGCCTTTTCCGGTTCTGTCCGGGAACCACAGTCCTACCACGTAGCCGTTGCGCCACTCAACGGTTGTCCTGTACTTCGCAAAGTTCTCAAGAACTTCCTTCTGTTGTCGTGTCCGTTCCTGCACAGTCCACTCCCACGCAAACCACCCCAACCCCACCCCCAGCAAGATAAAGACGATTAGAAGCGTCTTTAAGCTGAATCTAAATCGTCGGCGTTTGGAACGGGTGGTCATGGGTCTTTATTCTGTCTTTATTGGGCGTGTAGCTTAGCCAACTATCGGAGGGGTCATCTGAGGGCGTTGTCCACATAGCAGCCCGGCAATGCCCGTCGTAGTTCGTAGTCTCTAACGTGTGTCACCCCCGTTTTCCAAAGGTCTAGCCGTTCCAGATTGGTCATCGCTTTGAGATTGTCCAGTGAGGAATCAGACAGGTTGGCGTGCACCAATTCAAGCCGCCGTAGTGCGGCTATTTCTCTCACGTGCAACATCCCTGCGTCGGTTACGTGTGGCGTATTGAGGCGTAGCTGTTCGCGCCTTGAGAGATGCCTTAAATGAGCCAAATCCTCATCAATGACGTGAGGCGAATAGAGGAATAGGCATTCCAGCCTTGTTAGATACTTTAGGTGAATCAAATCTGCCCTGCTGGCAAATAGTCCCTTGCCGTTTGTGCGATAGCCACCAAGGTTCAGTTCTACCACGTATCCCTGCCGGAACTTGACGTATGTAGCACGTTCCTCGAATTGTTTGAGAATCTTCTTCTGTTGTCGTGTCCGCTCCAACACGGTCCCCACCCATGCCAAAGGCAAGCACAACACCAACATCACGATTAACAACGTGCGAAGGCTGAATCTAAATCGTCGGCGTTTGGAACGGGTGGTCATGGGTCCTTTTTTAAGCGTATATGGCACTCTGGCAGGGCCTCTTGAAGCTCGTTGGTGCCTTTCTTCGTGACTTGTGTGCCGACGAACCGCAGTGTTTCGAGCTTGGTCAAGCCCTTGAGATGTTTCAATCCGGCATCCGTGACTTGCGTGTTAGAGAGATTCAGCCAAGTAAGCTTTCCGAGCGTCCTGAGGTTTTCTAATCCCGCATCCGTGATTTGCGTATTCCAGAGCCCTAGACCTTCGAGTTCTGTCAGTCCTTTGACATTCTCCATCCCAACGTCCGTGACTTGTGTACAGGAGAGTTCCAGCACCTTGAGTTTCGTGAGTCGCTTCAGAACGACCAGCCCTGCATCCGTGACTTGCGTATCGGCAACATCCAGACGTGTGACGTTTGTCAGGCTCTTGAGATGCTCAAGTCCACGATCCGAAACTTGCGTGGCAGATAGTACAAGCGATGTAAGGCTCGTCAGACCTTTGGCATGTTCCAAGATCGCATCGCCGTTGCCCTCATGCATCATGCAAATCTTAACGACATTCGCAAAGAGATCTTCACCGACTACGGGCGGTTTGTTTTTCCCGACGTACCACACAGACCCACCGAATTCATATTCAGCAAGTCCCCCCGCCTTTATCACCGCCTCCACCGCCTGCCGTTGCCGTTCAGCTTGTTGCACTTTCTCGGCAAACGGGGCAATCACGAGTAGCGTGAGTATCGGGTATTCAAGCATGGTCGGCCTCCTGTCTTGGCAACCCCATCCTACCATTTTTCATCCGACCAACGAAAGAAAAGAATCCACCGAATGCACAAGATATTGGCCCGGCTTCGGTCAGGTGGTAAAAATGGCTTCCGAGGGAATAGTGATGAACACCCGACGCTTACGACCGAAATGGACTCTGGGGACGATGCTGATTCTCGTCGGTTGGTCTTCGGTGGTGCTGTGGTTGAATGTAAGGCCGAGGGTTCAGGAGTTGGAAGCGGCTCCGATAACAAAGAGCGGAGGAGGTTTTGTAGACTCGGAAGATCCGACTCAGATGTGGATGGCTGAGTACGGTTTTCCATGGCGTCACGCATTTGCGTTTTGGGATGCCAAAGGCGGTGTGTCTGATGACTCTCCCTTGGGCTTGGTAGTCACATCCTTCAAGCCATCAGGTATACCTGTTCCTCGACTTCCACTCTCTGAGTACCGTCTTATCTCTTGGCGTCTGGCTGGCAACATAGCCATCGGCCTCCTTGCCGTCTTTATTCTCACTTGGACATCCAAGTATCATCTACGAGCCATCCTATCCGCATTAAGAGCGACTATGAGCAAGCCGCCGCCAGAGAACTTGAATGGCGATTAGATGCCAGGAATTAGAAGATGTATCTAGAAAGCGAATCCTCGGACCATCCATAGACAAGTCAACATGAAAACTGCTACCCCTGCTGTTCCTACGACTAGGACAGTCCCAGCAAGCAGAAGCAGGGCGGGCGGTATGCCACGACGAGATGGGAATAGAGCTCGGCCGCACTGGGCGCATCGATTTCAAGGGTCGTGACCAGATACAAAAAGCTGCCATTGTCAAGCTCGACTTCGTGAATCGCGACCTCGATATCGGCGTCGCAAGGAAGATCGGGGTTGCTTTTGCGATCTTTGGCCGAGGGTTTCCAAATCAACCCATAGCTCTTGTGAAACGGGCCTTCCTCGATCAACCGACCTTGCTTACGCAACGCATTAAATCGGGACTTGGTCAGGCGAAATAGAATATCATGTTTCGCTTGAGTGCTATGGTAGCCTACGCTGAAAATCCCGAACCCAGAGTCCGCCATCACCACCGAGTTCTTAGGCAACCGGTGAACAATGCGTCGCGCTTGCTCGGCTTCGCTGCTGCGTTGGGGACCGTACATCGGATCGATCTGCGGGAGCAACGCGCGTCCACGGCGTGTCACCAGCCGGCTGGGCCAGAACCGGTACCGCGCTGGCAATTGCGAACAGCAACGTTAGGGTCTGCGACTTCGATCGAAGGTTGGAAGGCATAGCAGTTCCCCTTCTGGTTTGGGCATGAATGTTCAAGCCTCGTCTCCCGCCGGGCGTCCAACTCGAACGGCACAAATCGAGTCTAGCAATGGCTGTGCCGATTTCCAGCGATACCCCTGTGGAAGCAGGCTGCCTCAACCGCTGTCCTTCTGCATGATCCGTGCCATCTCCGCGACGCGTTTGGAATCGGGACGGCGCGTTACGGCGCTCACCAGGACAAACACGGCTACGTTAACCGCGAAACCGCAGAAGCCGATGTCGAACAGCCGCTTCAAGTAGTCGGCAGCACTGGCTACGTCTTCCCCCACACCTTGGCCGAACAACAGTCCCGGGGCGGGAGTGAATAGCAGAACGACCATCAGCCCTGCGACCATGCCACAGATTGCCCCAGCGCGTGTGCCCCGACGGATAAAGAGCATGTCGATCGTCACCGGCAGCACTTGGCACGAGAAGGCCATGGCCACGAACTGCATCTCGACAATCATCTTCAGCGGCGCAAAATCCTTGTTGTGTTCGCCAACTTGGACCAGCCACAGCGCCAACAACGCGGCCGCGATGATTACGATTCGGCCAATCCAGGCTCGCTCGCGTTGGCTTGCTTTGGGCCGCAGAAACCGGTCGTATATATCTCGTGTGAGCACCGCGCTCAGGGCGTGCAGATTTGAATCGGCCGTGCTCATCGACGCGGCCAAGATGGCAATCATGATCACCGCAACGATCACTCCGCCGGCCGGGCCAAGCACCTCGAGGCCGTGGTTGCGCAGCACGGCGATCAGAGCCTGGTCCCAGCGGCCGACTTCGGCATGCGGTTGAAGCTCGCCGCCGGCCATGTGGGGAGGATACAGGGCACGAGCACCAAGGCCGACTAGCATCACGCCAGCCAGATAGCAGATCGGCAAGACGATCGAAAAGATGAGAGCGCTGCGTTTCAATGCCTTCGTCGAACTGGCGGCATAGTAGCGCATCCATTGGGCCGGCTGGATCATCGAGGCCAACGCAGCGAAGATGCACACCGTCATCAAGCTCCATACCGTGTAGCGGCCCGTGGCACCGGGCAACGAGAGGGCTTCCGGCGGCAGATCGGCCAGCGAGTTGAAATAGCCGCGCACGCCCCCCAGCGCGGAAATCGTCGCGTAGCCTGCCACCAGCATTCCGGTCAACAGCAGCGAACCCTGAACGACGTCGGCCAACGCCACACTGCGCATTCCGCCCACCAGAATGTAGATCAACATCACCAGCGAAAGCACCGATGCCCCGACCGCAAACACGTCCACGTCGAAGCCCATCAGGGTCATGGTCGAGGCACCAGGAAACATCTGCTGGGCCAGATGCCCGCCGGCGCGAATCTGGATTACCACGTACGGCACCACGTAAAGAAAGCCAAGCAAAGCAACCAGGATACGCACAGCCGAGGAATTGTCGTAGTAATCGGCGATCATGTCAGCCGGCGTTACGTAGCCCTTTGCACGGCCGAGCCTGGCGATGCGGCTGCCCATCAAGTAGACGGCGGCGCCACCGATGGGCAAGTTCAACGCGAACACACAGAAGATGACGCCTTCCTTGTAGACCACCCCAGGAACGGCCAACATCGCGGCCGAGCTGAAAAACGTGGCCATGATCGTCAATGCCGTGATAATGAAGCCTTGACGCCGACCCGCCAGGTAGTAATCCTCCTCGGTCATCTTGCTCTTGATGTATCCGTACACACCGAGACCAAGCAGCAGGCACAGATACACGCCCAGCACGACCACTGGCAGGTAGCCGAGTTCGGAGACGGCGGTCTGGGCCAGCAGAAACGCGTTCATTGGCTTTCGATCTTGGTCTCTCGAAATCCTCGTAGGTCAGGCTCTGCCTGACGAATTGCCAGTCAACACAGCCACAACTACTTCTCGTCAGGCACAGCCTGACCTACCTTTGTTGTTCTTGATGTTTTGTCCGCACGTTGCGAATCATCATCTGAAGCGGTGTCCCACAGTCCGTAGTACGCCACCACGACCACACCGGCTTGGACCAGAAACCAGAACGAGATCCAGGCGTAGATGATGGGCATGCTCAGGAAGGTGAATCTGGCGCCCGGATCGTTCGCATCGGGATTGACCAGATACATGCCCGGTCCGGCTCCCATGACGATGGCCAGCGCAAAGACAACACTGAGCACGATGGTAAGGCGTTTGCGACCGGAGGATGATTTGTTCATTCTGATTGATTGCTATCAGTTGCGTGGCACTGCTTGCCTGCAAGCAGTGTGCGGCATGCACCCACCGAGTATGGCGAGACACGGCTAACAAGTAAGCCGTGCCACACCGAACGAAGCCCAACCGCACACGAAATCACCCGTCGCCAGCGTGCGTGGCCACAGTGTCGACCATGGCTCTCAGGTTGGCGTTCGGACAATTGGGCTAATTGCGCAGCCCGGACGGACGATGTCAACCCCCTGGTAGCGACAAAACCTGACATTGGCCAGGCACTGGCCGGATTAGCACTTCTCGATCTCCCGCCATGATCCTTGCTTGCTTCGTCGGACCGCCGAAGTCCGTGCGGCGAACTAGCAGGCGATCACCGAGTCTTAGGCCGGACACAACCGGACCGGCTTGCTTTGGGACATCGAAGCTGACGGGCGTCCCTCGTTCGAGAAACTCACCATACTGTTGTGCTGCAGCATAGACCTCGTGAACCAAACGGATTTCCTCGGCATCTTCGTCTCGTGGGCACCAGAGGAAGAAGGTATCGGTGCCTCTCAGCAGCATGTGCCAGAGCAACTCCTGGTAGGCGTCGCGGCTGAACTGCTTTACCTCTGGATCGGGATCGTCGGGTGGAGCCGTGGTGTGCCAATGAACGAAACTGATGATCGGAACACCGGACGACGTGTTCTCGCCGGCGTTGCTCGCCACCAGCAGCATGTTATAGAACCAGCGGTAATCCGAATCGTCGAAATCGTACCATTGGTAAGTCGGATACCACGTGTAGACCACCGGCATGGCGAAGGTGAAGCCGGTGCCGGGGAAGTCCTCATACCACACTCGGTATCTGGCCCGCTGATCGACGAGGCATGGTTGGTCTTCCACATAGTACTCGAAGTAGTCGTACCAGTAGCGATAGCCGTTGTGCGGATAGACGGCGTAGTTGCCGACCAGCACATC
>CAZUAH010000723.1:0-6374 GCA_964617665.1 uncultured Pirellulaceae bacterium | reverse complement strand
ACGATCGTGTTCTCCGAAAGTCCCAACTGATCCAGCTTCTTCAGCAACCGGCCGACCGCCAAGTCCAAGCTCCAGACGTCGGCGAGATAGTTTTTCGTGCAGTCATTAACACTCACTCCCCATTCATCTCTGCAAACATCGAACTTGTTGGCTTTCATGTACGGACCGAAAAGTGATTCATCGACCTGCAGATCACTGAACTTCTCGGCAAACACTGTATCCGATGGGATGCTAAAATGCGTAATGTGGGCCCACACATTGACATAGAACGGCCCGTCCTTGTGGCGTTCGATGAAATCAATGGCAGCCTCGAAAGTGTTGTCATCACGCCCTTTAGTGCGGTCCTTCAGGGACATGAGAACCTTGATCTCATCAATGCCATAGTCAGATGCGGGAGGAATCCTTTCAGTCACTTTTTTCCCTCCGGCACCGGGGCCGATGTGCCACTTCCCGAAATGCCCGGTGGCATATCCGTTGTCATTAAACAGTTCCGTGATTGTCGTGCGATCCCCAAAGCCGAAGTCGCCTATCCGGCGCTCGAAGCTGCGAGGATGCCGACTGGTCATGAAGCCTACTCTGCTGGGCTGACAGGTCACTCCCGTGGCGTAGAACCGGGTGAACCGCGTACCACTCTTGGCGAGGCGGTCGATATTGGGCGTTTTCGCATAGGGATGGCCGTAGCATCCTAGGTCGCCGTAGCCAAGGTCATCAGCGAGGATGAAAACGATGTTGGGCCGCTCCGCGCTCTGAACCGAAACTGTCGTAAGCGCCAACGCCAGGGATGCTGTTACCAGTAGTGGTTTCGCTAGGTTGAGGTCCATCAGTTGTTCCTTCTCGTGAAGAGCACGTTGATGGGCAGGGGTTTCGGCAGCTCCTCTTCCCACGCCAGCGCCTTCGTGCGCAGCCTGGCGGTGACTTCGGGGTGCTTCTGCGCGAGATTTCGGGCTTCTCCGGGGTCATTGGAGAGGTCATAGAGCTCGTCCCCCTGCCTTCCGCGGTAGTACCGCCACTTGCCATCGCGGATGGTAAGCCCCTCGTGCCCTCGCCAGAACAGCGGCTTCCGACGCGCCCGCTGCGTGCCAAGCCACATGTCGGACACATCCTCGCCGTCGATGTCTTGCGGAGCTTCGACCCCGGCGAGCTTGCAGATGCTCGGGAGCCAATCGACGCCGCCGATGACACTGGCGTCGTCGACGCAACCGGCCTTGACCTTGCCCGGCCAGCGGATGATGAACGGGACCCTCAGGCCCCCCTCCAAGACCGTGTGCTTGGTGCCCCGGAGAGGACTGGTGTCTCCCAGCATGTTCTCATCGCCCTCCTTGTACTTGTATTCCTTGCCGTACCTGCCGTCGTCGAGCCTGACCACGTCAGGACCTTGGTCGCTGGAGAAGACAACGACAGTATTGTCGCGCAGCCCCAAGTCATCGATCGCCTTCAGCAGGCTCGCAACGTTTCTGTCCAGCGCATAGACGTTGGCCAGGTAGTGCCGCATCGATTCGTTGAGATCGCCGCCGACCTCGACGCAGTCCCGGAACCTGGCCCGCATGTGCTCGGAGAAGTCGGCCGGGTTAACCTTTGCGTCCTTGAACTCGGCCAGGTGGTCGGAATGGGACACGACGGGGAAGTGCGTGGAGAAGCCCCAGACGTTCACGTAGAACGGGCGGTCTTTGTTCTTCTCTATGAACTCGACGGCCTTTTCATAGATCGGGGCATCTCGCCCCTCGGGTATGACGGCCTGGTATATGTCATGTGGTCCGCAGCGATCGTATTCGTCAACGCCGTAGACCCCGGCGGCACGCTCCTTGATCGGGCCGATATGCCACTTCCCGAAATGCCCGGTCGCGTAGCCGGCCTTGTTCAGGAGCTCAGTTACCGTGACTCGGTCCCCGAAACCGAAACGAGCGGGGCTTCTGGCAAACCGCTGCCAACCGAGGCCTGTCATGATCCCGGTCCGGCTCGGGCTACAGGTTTGCCCGGCCGCGTAAGCCTGGGTGAACAGCGTGCCTTCGGAAGCCAGTTTGTCCAGCGTGGGCGTCTTGGCATAGGGATGGCCATAGCAGGCGAGATCCCGATAGCCAAGATCGTCGGCGAACATGAATACGAAATTCGGCCATCTCACGTCCGCTGCTCGCACCTCTTCAGGCTGTGCCCCAAGAACGGGCAGGCAAGCCAACACGACAATTGCTGTCGCTGTTAGAAGGGCTTTCTGTCGTTTGATGTTCATCTTGCTCCGATTCCTATCACTGCGGCGGGCGGCAAGCGCTGGCCTTCGGTTTGCAGCCTGTTGAAAGCGCGTAGGCCGGACCGAGGAGCAAAGCGACGCTGTTCCGGCATCTGTGATTCACGGTGAGTTCCAGATCGCCGGAGCGTCGCTTCGCTTGATCCGGCCTACTCAATCTCTGAAATCCCAACGCTGTCTTTCCTTGTCGTTTCCTTCAGCCGAACCGATCTCAATCCAGTCGATCTCCACAGGCTGCTTCTGAGCCGGAGGGAAAAATCGCACGTGGACGAGGCGGCCTTCGACGGCGAGAGGCACGGTCAACTCTTGCCAGTCGCCGCCAACGATTTTGAATGATTTGCTTTGCCCGCTTGTCGGAAAGAGTGCCTGCGTCTCGGTGCGCCACTGCAGTCGAGCGGTCCCATCGGCCGGTGTCCTTATCCGAAGTCTGGCTTCCGCAGGACCATCCACCCGCAACTTGGCATTGACGAGAAGGGGCTGACGACCGGCGGCGGTGATCTTAAGCGAACCGGATTCGACCGACACATCAGCGCCCTTGGCAGTCCATCCCCGCATCGATGCCTTGTTGACGGTCGCGACTGGACCGGCTTTCCTGGGAGTCTTAAGGGCGGGAGGCATCTTCAAGCCGCCGGCCTGGACGCCGATCTTCGACGGATCGAACTTTGCCGGATCGAAGTTCGGATTGGGTAGCGGCACGACGACATCTACTGCTGCGATGTAGTCCTCAATCAACTTGTCCAGCTCTTTGACCTTCTCCGGGTGAACCGCTGCGAGGTTACTGTTTTCACCGATATCATCACGGAGGTTGTACAGTCGATATTCGTGCTTCCCGTCCTCGCCGTAATGAAACGTGCGGATCAGTTTCCAGTCATCGTGGTGTACCGACATCGACGGCGGAAGCCACTGTGGCGTGTTCCCATGTCCCGGCACGAGCGTGAACATCGGCCCGCGATCCATCTCTTCGCCGCGAAGTGCTTTGGCGAAATCAACGCCGTCGATCACGTAGTCTTTGGGTTGCTCGACGTTCAGCATGCGAAGGATCGTCGGATACAGATCCGTCGATTGAATGCGCGTGTCACTGCGCGAGCCGGGTTTGGTGACACCGGGCCAGACGACAACGGCCGGAACGCGGATGCCGCCCTCGTGAATGCCGCCTTTGCCGCCGCGCAGCGGATGGTTGCTGGTGATGGCCGTGATGTACTTTTCGCCTGAGGCGTCGGTCTCTTCGAGGCCGCAGTGAATGTTACCGCCGTTGTCCGAGTAGAAGACGATGACGGTTTCCTCCGCAATCCCCTCGGCGTCGAGGGCGTCGAGCAGGCTTCCGACCGCGTCATCCAAGGAACGCACCATCGCGGCGTAGGTCGGTGACTGCTGGGCGATCTTCTCGTAGCTGCGCTCGCCAGACCGCGGAGAGTCACCGCCCACGCTCTGGCGAGCGTGGCTACGAGCAAGTTTCGCGCGGTAACGGTCGATCAACTCGGGCTTGGCACCGAACGGCGCATGCACGGAGAACTGCCAGTAGTTCATGAAGAACGGCTTGGTGCGATCGCGCCCGTTCAACCACGCGACTGCCTCTTCCGCCATGCGGTCTTCAATGTGTTTCCCCGGCGTTCCTTCTTTGAAGTTCGGGTAACCCCAAGGCGCAAGGTAACTGGTCTTTGGTCCCGGGCCGTACCAGTGCGGGATGTCGACATCAAACCCAAGCTCCAGCGGAGAATGCGGCTCCCGTCCCAGATGCCATTTACCGAAATGCGCCGTCGCATAACCTGCGCCTTTCAGCACCTTCCCCAGCGTCGGTAAGGACGGATCCAGCCGCGTCGCCGATTTGACATTGGTACATTTCTGATGCGGCGGTCCGTTCTCACTCGCGATCGCTTCAAACCGCTCGGCCTCCAGATGCGCTGCCGGCGATGTCATACCCTGCCGAGCGGGATTCTGGCCGGTCATGATACTGGCACGTGTTGGCGAACAGATCGGACTCGCATAAGCACTGGAAAAAGTCATGCCGCGTGCGGCGAGCCGCTGGATATTCGGCGTCTCGTACAGCGACGTTCTTCCGTACAACGTGGTATCGGCCCATCCGAGATCGTCCGCCAGGATTAGGACGATGCTCTTCGGAGGCTCGGCAGCGGCTGCGGTTGCCATCAACAGAAGAAGCAGAAGCAGGCTGAGGGTGTTTTTCATGTTGTCTTTCTATGTTCGTCGTCATGAGTCGAGGATCAGCCGCTGCTTGCCGCGGTTGAACAGCGCACAATCGTTGCGCGTCAAGTACCCGCTACCGTTCCGCGCTAAATCTAACGCAAGAACCTCGAGTTTTGTCGAGTGCCGTTGGGCTGACGGATTCACTCCACCTTCGATTCCGCCTGAGTTTGAAAACAGGAGACATTGCGAAGTTGGTCGCAGCTAGTATCAGTACGCCGCTACGAACATTGTTGCTATTCACGACTCGGCATCGTCATGTGAGGCTTCATTCCCAACAACCTTGTCCATCTCCTGCTTCGATTGCTCTTTCTCTTTCTGTGCGGCCTCTTGTGCTGCGGCCTTCTGAAACAACTCATTTAGGAGTTCCGTCCGTTCGGCATCATCCTGAGACCGCCAATACTCCATTTCAACTCCGTATCGCTCAGGCTTTGAGACGGGGCGAAAGATAAACACGACTTTGCGTTCCTTGTACCACCGTCGGTCAATGATTCGATGAAACACCATCATCAGACGTGTTTTGCAGTAGTGGAATTGGAGGTCGTTATCACATTTGAAGGGAAACGGCTGTGAGACATCACTCGCCCACTCGCGATAGTCATTCGCAAGTTCTTCCGTTTCTTCCCGAAAGCTGGACTCCAGCTTGAAGTCAGTGCTTCCATCGGACCACTGACTGTTAATGTCTGATTGCGAAATCCCTTCACCTTCGATGGTTGGCGGATTAAAGGCGAATGAAAGTGGTGCCATGCCGAGATACTCTTCGTAGTAGTCACGACCCTCGACTGTAGCATATCGTAGAAACAACGTTGTAACGGTGGGGCGAGTGTCGCGAACGTTTTCTAGTATGCCCTCAACGACTGATGCCAACTGCGAATCCTCGCAGCAGACAATCGCCTTTACGTCTTCGTCCCGCGTAAACAACGGCGACGGGCAATCACGATTGACCTGCAGAAGACGAGCTTCCAGACCGGATAGCTCACTTTGCCCCAAGTCGAGTTTCGTAACGTCCGACAGCGGCTTGCCTTCGATTGTGACCTTCGCGGTAAATTCCTCGTTTCGCATCAATGAAGTAGCTTTCGACAGAATGCTACTATCACCGACCGTCATCTCTGACGGCACGAACGAGAATTTGCACGTGGCAACACCCTCCGAAGTTGGCGTGAACTGCAAGATCACCGGCTTTCCAATTTCGTCGAACGCGAGCCGACGAAAATCGAGGCGAATCGTTTGGTTCGCTTCATCAAGCCTCATCGCACCTCGAAAGGAGGCAGTCTTCACACGAACTGGAACGCCCGATCCAATCGTAATGTGGCTTGGCTCTGCCGACGTTTCGGGTGACTCGCGGTCAACACCCTTAACGCGAAACGGAGCCTTCGTAGTGTTCTTGATGGAAATTGTGGCGTCGGAACGCGACCTTGCGAGCATCAAGTGGCCCATCGACCATTCTGGGCGATTTTGTGGAAACTGCTGCGTTAGAGTAAAGGAAACCGACTTGCCATCTTCCCGCGATCCCTTGAACGGCGTGTTATCGGTTGCAGTCGACGTTGCCTCGAACACCTGTTGGTGCGTTAATCCTCGAATGATCGCAAGTTCCTTCACGAATAGCAGGAAACTCGGGAGTCGTTGAATAGCATTAGCCACGAGTGCGTCAACAGAACGGCGGTAGTCCTTATTCAGGATCAATTCGGGGTCGTTAATTAAGTCGCCGCAAATCCCACTTAGGCATGCTAACTGAAACAACTCGGATTGAACGAGGACTGTGTCAGGGGGGTGTATCAGGTCAGCTATTCGTGCCGCTGTCGGCGACGACTCTAGGGCGGTTTTCGTATGAACTGCGTGCCCGGGCGAGGATAGATCGACTGAGTATTTCGCTTCCAGATCGGTGACCGCTCCATAATCTTCCGTCTTGGCGCGTGGTTTATTCTGTGATTATTTC
>CAZUAH010000722.1:0-6377 GCA_964617665.1 uncultured Pirellulaceae bacterium | reverse complement strand
TTGATGATGAACCACATCCGATTGAATTCCGCCGCTCGAACGGCGGCTGGCTGATTCACTTACCTATGCATGATACAGGCATGGAGGCCGGCTTTGATGACACATCGGACTGGAGTTCCGAAGGCGATTTCGATGATTTCTCGTTCGGGTTCGAAGAAGAGGATCCACTTCCGCCGGTCGAAGCCGTGACCATCGACGATTTCAACTCGGCGTGGCAAATGTCACTGGATGTTAGCGAAAAGCCGGCAATCGAAGTCTTGCGGCAACTTGCTGAGGAGTGTGGTCTTGAACCGCAGGAAGAGGACGACGTGGCGGAAGCGCTGGCGAAGCCGGTTACGATCAAGTTGGACGCCGTCTCGCGACTTGAGGCGATTGAAGAGATTGCCCGACAAGTGGGCCTGTATCCGCGCTACACGCTTCGTAAACTCGGCTTTCGGAAGGGGCCACGGCCGTTGCCCGCCATTTTCGCCGGACCGTTCCTGGTCGAAGTAGCGCGGCTGGAGGAAGCAGTGCCGTATGCGACCGGCTCGGTCGAGTTGCGACTCTTGGCAGCCGCAATCCCCGCTCCTGCGATCGCTCACATTAAGAGCCTTAATGACTCACCAAACGTCGAGGAAGATGACGCGCTTACGTTTCGGATTCTGGAGGTGACCGGCACGGGTGGGAAAAATGTACATGACGATACCTCCTTCGGCATGATGACGCAGGCAACGCAAAAACTGATCATGCTCGTGCAAACCGTCGAGTTGAAGAACCTGATTCGCAGCGTCGTGGAAGTTGAGCGTCTGAACGGCGAGTTGTCATTTGCCTTACCCACAAAGATGGCGACATTGAAGTTCGCCAATATCGACAAAGGCACGACAGCCTCAGCCGATGGGATTTCGATGGAGATTCGTGGCGTCAGACCGGGTGAAATGTCGACCGTCGAAGTCGAGTTTGAAGGGGTCAAATCGGATAATGTGACGATTGTTCCGTTTAGCGCCGATGGTGAAGCGCTGGAAGTGAACGGCGGCGGCAGTCATGATTTCGATGGAAAAGGCTCCCGGACCGTTTTTGTGGAAGGCACACTGGCCTCGATCGAAGCGCGAGTCATCCAAGAGACCGAACGAGTGCGTGTGCCGTTCGAACTGGGTGGAATCGCGCTGGAGTCCCACGAACAAATGCCCGAGACGATCGAACCGCTGAAGTTTGAAGGCGACCAGCCGGTCACCGTCGAGTTTGTGGAGTTCAAAGGTAGCGGGGATTCGAAAGAGATCGTCTTGCGTGTTGCCAACCAAACGAACAAGGATCTTTCGGCCGTGCACCTGCGGCTCAACTATTACGACGCTTCCGACGAGAAACTGGATGATTCGCCTCACGGCCATTCTTGGGGCGAACGGAGCTTTGTGTCTGCCGGGGGAACGGAAGACATAGAAGTCAGCACGTTCTTCATGCCGGACAACACCGATTCGATCCGCGTTGATGTGAAATCGGCCTCATTTGCGGATGCGACCGAGTGGGAAGGCCCGCAATAGACGTCGCGTAATCGACAGCTCAAGGTTCTTAGCGAAAGATCGCGGTGAACCGTGACGAAGCGTCGTCTGATTTGGAGGGAGCCTAGTAACGGAGGGAGTCAGCCCCTTTCCGTCAGGCATACACCGGCCAGGACCAGGAACGACCCTACGAAGAAGTTCGGCCCCAGCGATTCTCCGAGATAGAAATAGGCAATGACGGCAGTCATCGGCGGAATCGTGTAAAGGTAAACGCCGACCTTTTGCGACTCGCTGCATTCGACTGCGTAGAAGTAGAACAGTGTGGCCAGGCAAGAGCAGGTGACACCGAGGAACAGAATCGCCAGCCACGCCTCGCCGCTTATCTGAGCAAGACTGAACGACTGTTGATGAAGCTCGCCGATGCATATTGGGACCATTCCCAGCGATCCGATAACGGTGACCAGGGCAGTCATTTGGAACGCCCCGAGCTGTTCGATCGTTCTCTTGCCAAACACCGTATACGCCCCCCAGAGAACGATGCTGATCAGAACCAACAAATCGCCGAGAAGGTGCGGTGACAACTGAAAAGCCAGCACGGTATCGAGCCCCATGACGGTCAGCACACCGCAGAGGGCGCAAACAATGCCGATCGACTTGCGCCAACTGATCGTCTCGCCGAGAAACACTCGACCCAGCAACACGATCGAGATCGGTGCTGTTACGGCGTAGAGCGATGCGTTTGACGCCGACGTGTATTGCAGGCCGATCGTCTGCACAACGTAGTGCACCAAACCAACCAGACTTAGAATGAGGATCGTACACCACCAACGAAAGCCGCCCCAATCCACTTTCTTCCCAGCCAGAAAATGCCAAGCAACGAAGCAGAATGATGCGACAATCAGCCGGACAGTCACAAGCGTGAGCGGTGGCGTCGATTCCAACGCAATTTTCACTGCGATGAAGGAGACGGCCCAGAGAAAGCAGGCCGCCAGGAGGGCGGTTTTGGCTGGAGATGACAACTCAGGTTCTTCGACAGGAGATCCCGGAGGCTTGCAGTGCTCCGGTTCAGTTGTTTGCGTGGGAAGCAGGCAACGCACCGCGCCACCCCTTCAGATACTGTTGCGTGAGATTTTCGACCAGATCGCGATTGGCCGGATCGGCTGCCAGATTCACATTTTCGTTGGGATCATTCACGTGATCGTAGACTTCGATCGCGACGACTTCGTCCGGGTTGGTTCGCTGCTGCCAGCGAGTGAACCGGTAGCGATCTGTGCGCATCGAATACCCCATCAGCCGCTTCCTGCCGGAAGACCGCGGATACTGGCTAAAGGCAGCGGACTTCCAGGCAAGGTTTGCATTATCCATCAATGACGCGGTGCTCAAGCCTTCCAGACCATCCGGCGTCGGCAGACCGGCCAGATCGCAAAGCGTCGGGTAGATGTCGACAAACTCAACCAGCGCACGCGTCTTACACCCGGCTGCCTTTTGCTTCGGCGAGCTGATGATCATGGGGACACGGGCGTCGAGTTCGAAGTTCGTGTGTTTACACCATCCGCCATGCTCGCCCAGTTTCCAACCGTGATCGCCCCAGAAAACGATGATCGTCTTCTCGGCAAGTCCCAAACGCTCCAACTCGTCGAGCAACCGGCCGACCTGAGCATCCACGTAGCTGATCGCCGCGAAGTAACCGTGTTTCATGCTGATGGCTTGTTCGTCGCTGAGCGGCCCCGTCTCGGGAATATCGTAGTACTTCCGCAACTCTCCCCAGGTGGTCATGGCGAAGTCGGGAGCGCCTTTGGGTGCATAGGGATTGTCGGCCAAGCGAATGGAATCGCGATCATACAGATTCCAGTACTTCTTGGGTGCCACGAAGGGCAAGTGTGGATTCACAAAGCCAACTGCCAGAAAAAATGGCTGGTCCTTCAGTTCACGCATCAATTTGATGGCGTTTTCCGCAATCATCCCGTCAGTCAGTTGGTTATCCGCCACTTCCGGAGCCTCCCACGGCAATCCGCGTGGCCGCAGCCGATTGTCCTTCAGATCGATTCCCTGGGTCTTGGCCTGTGCCAGAAGCCGCTTCAAGTGGGCCGTGCCCTCGGGCCCGTATCGCGGTGATTTCGGATATTTTGCCGACCGGGACCACGAGTACTTGTCGTCACGATTGCCGTGTCCCGTGTGATAGATCTTGCCAAGCCGTTCGGCGTGGTAGCCGTGATTCTTGAAATGCTGCGACACGGTGACCACGTCCGGAACGTTGTCGCGAAAGTGCGTCGACAAATCCCAGATGCGAATCGTGTCCGGGCGCAGCCCCGTCATCAGGCTTGACCGCGACGGTGAACACACCGCCTGTTGGCAATACGCGCGATGGAACAATGTGCCGCGTACAGCCAGTCGATCGAGATTCGGACTATGGATGTATTTCGCGCCGTAGCAGCCGAGTTCGGGCCGCATATCATCGGACGCGATAAACAAGACATTCAACTTGTCGGTTTCATCCGCATAAATCTGGATTGGGGTGCCAATTGCGAACAATACGCCAGAGGCAAATAGAGCAAGAGGAATCGGTCGCTGCATATTCACTTTCCTGTCGTGTACGAGTTGATCAACCTTCTGCGCCGCCCCTTGACCTTGTTATCTCGATAACCTGGCGCCGGCCATTGTACGACCCATGAGCTTAGAGCAGAAGTAGCACGATCCGAAGGCAGCCTGATGCACTCTCGCGGATTCCTATCGCGGGCAGAGTCGCGATTCGGTCCTGCCGCATCTCACGGTGCAACGCGAATCAGACGTTCGCTTCTTGCCCCGCGCCCTCGCTCGTCCCACGCCAGTAGCGTTACGCGATAGTCCCCGGGCTTGTTGTAGACGTGCGTTACATTCGGTTCGATCAAGGGGATACCGTCACCGAAGTCCCACATCACCGCGGCGATCTTGCCTTGGGCCGCAACGGACGTGCTGGCAAACGAAACTGACTGGCCCACACGAGCATTCGTTGGGGCCTCGAACGACGCTGTCGGCGGGGGAGTAGGAAATGATTTGGCAGGAGGCAATGCATTATTTCCGTTTCCCTCGACCAAGCAGTCGATCCATTCCAGTTGCGAATAGTCGTGAGGCCCAGAAACCGCAGCCCGTTTGTTGTTCTTTATGTTGCATCGCACGAAACAGAGGGAATCGATTCCTCGTCCGCCGAGTTGAAGCCCTAGCTTCCCATTGGCGGAAAAATCGCACTCCTCGAAGACGAGATGCTGCACATTCCCATTGGTCCGGAAGCCGTTGCCCTCGTCGTTTTTGTAGACGACCGACGAGTGGCCAAGCAGCGTGTCGAGGAACTTGCACCGATAGAAGTAATGATAGGCGATACCGCCCGCCTCGCCCTGAAGTTGTGCACCCCAGTGATAGCAGCTTCGGATCGTGTTTCGCGCGTAGAAGTGGTAATTCTTCGGCATCTTGCTGGACACGGAAATGCCAATGCCCTGGACTGGACCAACGACGTTGTCGGTCACGATATTGTAGCTGCCGATGATTTCTAGACCGTAGGGCTTGGTCGGTTCATCTTCGTCGGACACAACGTTGCGCCGCACCGCGCAGAAGTCGCACCCACCAACGCTTAACCAATGATCGATGCGATTGTCCTCGATCACCGCGCGGTCCGAGCGTCCCCACACTTCGATGCCCAACCCTTCGCCTCCCGAGCCAGTGACGGTGTTTTCGCGAATCACCAGACCGTTCGAGCCGTCATTGGCGAAGATGCCGCCGCGACCCGTGTTGCGAATGACGTTGCGCAGAATGCGATTCCGCGACGATCCCCAGGCCACCCGGATACCGCCTCCGAACTTCGCATCCGGTGCGATGTTCTCGATCACACAGTCTGAAATCTCGCTATCCGTAACGCCGTTTTCGCGTGTGGGATTCCTGCCGGAAAAGAGGATGCCGTGGGGCCCCCATGTCTTGGTCTTGACCAGATTTCGGACGGTCAGATGGTGAAGTCTTACGCGTCGCGAACTGCTACCTGCGATTCCTTGCACAAGCAGAGGATTGTTTTCCGCGTCGAGCGTAAGGTGTGCAACCTCCACGTTCTCACATCCCGAGATCTGTATCAGAACGCTGGGCTTCTCGCCGACGAATCGAATTGTGGTCTTCTCTTGTCCCGCCCCAATCAGACGTACGCCCGATTTCAGTCGAATGCCCTCCCTGATTTTATAGGTTCCTGGTTCCAAGGTTATCGTGTCGCCTGGTTGCGTTTGTTCCAGTTGACGGTGGATTGCAGCGGAATCAGAGTTCGAAACGGCGATAGCTTGGCCCAAGCATGGTATCGCGGCCGCAAAAAGAAAAACGGGCCCAAAAATCATGCAGAGCGACCACTGGGAATCGCGAAGTCTATCAACCATCGATGTTCCTTTAAGGTCAATACAGCGTGAAGTTTGTTCCCGTGCCGGTTAGTCTGCGGCCTTTGACAGATGGGGCGCTGTCGTTCTTGTAGAGACAGACTTTGTACACACCGTCTCTACCGGTCGTGAGAAGGACATCGTCGACACCATCGCCGGTCATGTCACCAGTCGCCATGACCGCAGGTCGCTCGTCGTCGCCGATGTCGAAGGTTACGATCCGTTCGCCGCGCCCATCGAAAAGGCCTCGTGGCAAGGCGGAACCGATTTCTTTGTTACCATCACCTGTCCAGTCGACCAAGACATGATGTCGCGTGTAATCCGTGATGATCTGGCCAAGCAGCCGTCCCGTCTCGTCGAAGACGCACAGAGGTTTCTCCGGCACTCGCAGGTGGTCGATGTCGACGACTATTTCGAGACCGGGAACGTCGGCGCGGACTTCACCCACATCGACCGACTCGTAGTGGTGTCCTTATGTGAAGCTGCTGATTATGTGGAGTTGAGCGGCCTGTTTCGGCGTTTC
>CAZUAH010000721.1:0-6384 GCA_964617665.1 uncultured Pirellulaceae bacterium | reverse complement strand
CATAATCAGCAGCTTCACATAAGATCCATTATGTGCAGCTCCACATAACGGACCGGTCTTCTTCCAGACAAGGTTGCCGTTACCGTCGGTCATCACGAGCGCGTTGCCTCCACACATTGTCATCACCAGACGCGTATCCTCGGCGTCTTTGGCCAAACGGACGACCCGCCAGCAATCCGCGTGACCAGCGTTCTTTCGTCCGCGATCCGCCTCGAAGACCCAACGCGTCGAACCGTCCGCATTGAGCGCAGCGTAGCCAGCCAGGATTTCGTCACGCCCGTCTCCATCCAGATCCACGGGCAGCGGCTGATGCGACGTGCGGTACCCACCCGGCGACTTCGCAGTCCACAATAATTTGCCGTCGGCTGTGTAGGCCCAAATCTGCCCATATCTTGTCTTGACCAGTACATCCGACGGCCATCCTCTGCCCGACAGATCGGCGAAGGCAACGCAGTCGCTCGCGTGCTTGGGAATGGGGAAACTCCGGCGGACTTCGCCTGTCGGGCCATCGAGAATGACGACCTGTTGGTCAGCGGCAACGATCACTTCATTCACACCGTTGCGGTCCAGATCGTGAATCTGACACGCCACGTCGTGGTGAAGTCCTCGACGTCCAAGTTTCGGATCACCCCAGCGCCACAGCACGCTCCCATCGAGTCGCTGGGCAACGGCCGCGGAAGTGAAGTGATTGTCCCCCTCGTTGAAGTTCTGTGCCGAGACGATTTCGACTTCTCCGTTCCCATCGATATCGCCCGCGACCACCCAGTTTCCGCCGTACAGCGGATCCACCGTGATCACACGCCATGGTTTGACCACGGGGGCATTGGCTGATGGCGTTCCCATGGCGTCCGTGCGGAACGGTTGAACGTCCGCCGCGTGTAATGCGAGTACATGAGCGACGAATGTTACGGCGATTGCAGGTGCGACACGACGTCCAAAGAAAGGAAGACTATGAGAGAAACCACTTCGCATCATCAATCACTCCGAGTGCACGCACATCGCTTGGTACATGTTGTTCGCTACAGGCCAGCCGACAAAGGCAGTTCACACGCTCAGCGATTCTCCATTGGACCGGAGATCAAAGCAAGAGCGCCGACGCAGTCGTGAGGAGAACTTGGGCGCATCTTTTTCGTCGTTTGGCTGGCTCTGGTGATGGTTAGGGCCATGCCACGTGGTGTATCCTATCAAGTGTCACGAATCATGGTTCGGATCATGCGACGCTCCCAACATCCATCTACCATGAACGAGCGGAACTCGGACTCGTACAACGAAGCTTGGAGATTCCGATGAACGAAGAGAAGGAACCGGTCGAGGAAGAATCTGGACTCGGAACAAGTCTAAAGAGAGTCTTGAGTCTCCCGGGCGAAGTCATCAAAGACGCTGCGGGCGTCGTGCTGAACACATCACGTTTTCTCACCAGTAGCCGATATCGATCCGAAATCGGCTATCCCTGGCTTAAAGAAGTGGTGGTCCGAAACAAGAACGCCATCTGGAACGAGATCAGCCAATCCGACGAGATGTTGCGCCTGATGTGGCGTTACTCACTTGGCGGAAAGCTGAGCGATGACGAGCAGAAGCGAGTTCGGGAACAACTGCTGGATCTCGCAAGAATCGTTCCCGCCCTGGGGATTTTCGCGCTTCCGGGAGGCGCGGTGCTCCTCCCGATGCTGGCCCGCGCGCTCCCTTGGGACTTGCTCCCTTCGTCGTTTCGCGAGCAAGAGGGGATTTCCGAGGAAGACGTGGGAGAGATCGGGCGCGGAGAACTACCCGAGGACGTGAGCGCAGAAGACTCACCCGACAGCGAAGCTTCCTGAGAATCCGAAACTCACAAGCACCGCATCAAATCGAATCCTGCCCCTGCAATTCTGCCACTGAGGAACTTCAGCATGCTTCACGCCATTCGCCTACTCTCACTCCTGCTTCTCGTCGCCACACCGATTCATGCGGCCGACTTTTTCGTTGACCCGGAACGTGGCGATCCGACCAATGATGGTAGCTCGGAGAAGCCCTGGCAGAGTTTACAGCAGGTTATCGATCGCGGACTTGTCGAAAGCCGGTCTTGGAGTTCGCTTCCTTATCGAACGGACAGCACTCTGGTGGCAAAGAACACAGGTGCGCCGATCAAGCCCGGGGATACGATTTGGCTGCGAAGCGGGTACTACGGGGATTTGGTGGTACGGGGCTACTACAATACGGACGTCATAACGATCGCTGCGGCCGAGGGACATACGCCTCGTTTCCGCAGCATCCTGTTACGATCCTGTGCGCACTGGGCGCTGAAGGCATTGCATGTCAGCCCCGAGTTTGGGACGGGCAAGAAGCCGCGCACTTTGATCGACCTGGAATCCCATGGCTGGCACGGCCCCGTCCGCGATATCGTCGTGGAAGACTGCGTGGTGCAATCGGCCGAGGACACGTCGCGATGGTCGGCAGAACAGTGGAACACACTTTCCTGTAACGGCATTGGAGTGGACGGCACACGCATGACCGTGCGTCGCAACTCCCTCAAGAACGTCAACTCTGGGGTCTCGGTCGGCGCGTCCCATTCGCTGATCGAGCACAATACTATCGAGAACTTTGCGGGTGATGGCCTCCATGGGCTCGGTAACCACACCGTCTTCCAATACAACGTGGTGAAGAACTGCTATGACGTGAACGCGAACCACGACGACGGCTTTCAAAGCTGGTCGCGAGGTCCAGAAGGTGTCGGAACTGGTGAGGTCGTAGGAATCGTCCTGCGTGGCAACACGATCATCAACTACGAAGACCCGAATCAGCCACATCGCGGTACGCTACAAGGCATCGGATGCTTCGACGGGATGTTCGTGGATTGGATTGTTGAGAACAACGTCATTTTCGTCGATCACTACCACGGTATCACGCTCGGCGGAGCCCGCGGCTGCCGTATCGTGAACAACACAGTGTTCGACCCAAACGACAAACGCCCCGGCCCTGCCGCGTTGCGGCTCAGCAGGCACAAGAACGGCACTCCTTCATCCGGCTGCACCGTCCGGAACAATCTGGCCACGTCGCTTCACGTCGCCAGCGGCGACGACATGACAGTGGACCACAATTTGATCGTTGATGATCCAGGGTCCGTTTTCGTGGATGCCGCGAAACATGATCTCCGGCTGAAGAAGCAGAGTCCCGCCGTGGACGCGGGATCTGGAGAGCAAGCGCCGGAGAACGACATCTTAGGCATATCCCGGCCCAAAGGCGAAGCCGTCGATATCGGCGCATACGAGCATGACGCCGACTGATTGGATAGGGCTGCTCTGGACACTCGCGTGGAGTTCCTCCATTGACAAATACGACACGATGTCGTATTGATACGATTAACAGTCGTACTTTGAGCGGAAACCGGGGGTGACAGAGTGAAACAGCCAGCATTGGCCAATGCGGAATTGGCGGTCATGGACCTGCTTTGGGAGAACGATCGTATGACGGCTCGGCAGATCCGCGAGCGACTTTATCCCGACGCGACCAAGGCGCAGCACGGGACGGTCCAGAGATTGCTGCAACGTCTGGAGGACAAGGGATACGTCGAGCGTGACCGCACCCTGTCTGTCCATTTCTTCTCGGCAGCGATCTCCCGCCAAACTTACGCTGGGCAACAATTGGAATCACTCGCGGACAGGTTGACGGCGGGATCGTTCGCGCCGTTGATCACTCATCTGGTCGAAGAGAAAAAGATCTCCCGCGACGAGATCAAGCGGATCCGGGTTATCCTTGACGACTTGGAAGGTTGAGGGAGAACCAGCAATGACTGATTTCCTCTTTCAGATGGGGCTGAGCAATGCGTGTTTCTCAATTGCCTTGGCGATCGTAGCGATGGTCGTCGGCGCCACAGCACGGCGTCCTCATCTCGCCCACATGCTCTGGCTGCTCGTTTTCGTCAAGCTGGTGACACCGCCCATCGTGACGATTCCCATCGGTATGCCTTCGCCGCAGCCGGCCACAATTACCAGCAATGAAGGTCTGTCAGCAGAAATGGAACTCGCGGACATGTCCGAATTGGATGTCGCGACACAACCTGCGACCGCACTGGCGGCATCCCCTACTTCTCTGTTTTCCAATATCACAGCCAAGTTGAGTGCTGCAAAACCGTGGTTGGCCACTATCTGGTTGCTGGGAAGTCTCTTCATCATCGCATGGTCAATTCGTCGAATTGTTCAGTTCGGCCGCCTGTTGCGCGAGAACACCGAGCCAGCGCCGCACGAGCTGCAATCCGCTGCGGCCACGATCGCGAAGCAATTGGAGTTGAGCACTTTGCCGGCAATGCTCACCACGTCTGCCACGCTTTCACCCATGGTTTGGTGGACTGGTGGGAAGGTGCGGATTGTGTTTCCGTCATCGCTGCTGGGTGAAATGGACGCTTCCGAGTGGCGTTGGGTTCTGGCACACGAATTGGCCCACGTACGGCGCCGAGATTACCTGGTCCGATGGCTTGAGTGGCTGGCATGCATCTGCTTCTGGTGGAATCCTGTGGTCTGGTGGGCACAGCGGAATCTACGGCGAATGGAAGAGATTTGCTGTGACAACCTGGTTCTTTCCTGTTTGAAGCCTCAACCTCGAAGTTATGCAACTTCGCTTCTAACAGCAGTCGAATTTCTTGCTCGTCCGGCGATCCGCCCACCGGCAATGGCAAGTGAAATGAACAGCGGCGGATTCCTGGAAAGGAGATTTCGTATGATCGTCTCAGAAACGCCGAATCGAGTTAAGTCACGTTCATTGCAGGCGTGTGTCCTATTGTGTGCGGTCGTCGTGCTTCCTCTCGGTCTGGTTTGTGCACAGGACTACGAGGCAGTGGGCAAGCGGCTCAGGGAAGCGGTCGAGGCCGGAGAGATCACCGGTGAACAAGCTCGAACGATGTTGGGAACGCTCAAGAAAGCAGATGACACCAAGAAAGAGGTCGCCACGCGTGATGCCAAACTGGTAGCCACCTGGGAAAAGCTACAGGCCATGGTCAAGGCTGGCGAGCTAACCGAAGAGCAAGCCAACGCCAAGATGGCAGCGATCAAGAAAGGGGCCGCCAAGAGCGATATCGACGGCCAACTGAAAGCCACTTGGGAGAAGTTACAGGCTGGGGTCAAGGCGGGCCAACTAACTGAAGAGCAAGCCAAGACCACAATGGCAGCGATCAAGGAGAAAGTCGCCAAGAGCAAGCAGGAGGCGGAGAAAGTGAGAACGCATCTGAAGAACGTGAAGGAGGAACTCGATGCGCTGGTTGAAGCCGGAAAGGTCAGCAAGGAAGACGCAATCAAGAGGTACGAGGGAGCCCTGAAAGCCGTCCGGGCGAGAATGCAAGCGGGGCAACAAGAGGCCCTTGCGAAAGAGGCCCAAGAGTACCTGATAAAGCAAAGGAAGGAACTCGCCGCTGCCGTTGAGGCCGGCAAGATCAGGGAGGAAGTCGCAAAGAAGATGTTGGAGGGTGCCGAGAAAGCGATCAACGAAGGCACCAAGATGAGGGCGCATTTGACGGAGGTGAAGGAAGAACTTGAAGCGATTTTCGAAGCCGGAAAGATCAGCAGGGAAGACGTCATCAAGAAATACGAGGGTGCCTTGAAACAAGCCCGGGAGAGAATGGGAGCAGAACAGAAAGAGACCGGTGCCAACGAGGCCCGCGAGTACCTAATGAAAGTCAAGAAGGGGCTTGCTGCTGCTGTCGAGGCCGGCAAGATCAGCGAACAAGATGCAGCCAAAAAGTACCAAGCCACCGAGTACCTGATAAAGGCAAGAATGGAACTTGGTTCCGCTATCAAGGCGGGCAAGGTCAGCGAGCAAGACGCTGCCATGAGGTACCAGGCCACCGAGCAGCTGATCAAATTGAAAATGGAACTGGGTGCTGCTGTCGAGGCTGGAAAAATCAGCGAGGAAGACGCAGCCAAGAAGTTCGAGGCCGCCGAAAAGGCGATCAAGGAGAAGATGGCTGCCGGACGCAGCGAGGGTGGTTCAAAACGTATCACCCGAGAGGACCTCGCACGCGCCGGGAGCGAAATCCGCAAGGCGGTCGCCGAAGGCAAGATCTCGGAAGAGGACGCGCGAGCCAAATGGGAAACATTGCGAAAGATGATGGCCGATCAGGGTGCACGCGGTGAACGAAAGGAACGCGACGGCGGCGCCCGACCGGACTGGGAAGCCATCAAAAAGCGAATCGAGGGCGCAGTGGAACGCGGCGACATAACCCGCGACGAAGCCGACGCGAAGTACAGGGAGATCCGTGAGAAACTCGCGAAATAGCGCAGAGGCCAACAGTAATCACTCAATGAGCCAACGCGATCGAAGTTGAATTGCCGACACGCGGCTCGGACGAAGGTCCGGGCCGCGTTTTGAGTTCGGAGCTAGCTCGCAGCAAGGCGCATGCGGATGTAACATGACTCGGCG
>CAZUAH010000720.1:0-6385 GCA_964617665.1 uncultured Pirellulaceae bacterium | reverse complement strand
TCACGCTCGCCGAGCCGATGTCTACCGACTCGTTCGTGTTCACCACCTCGACCGGCCCGGTATCCGTCGCCGTCTCATCGTCCGCCTGGCCGAACACCACCTCCGATGCGTGTTCCACCGTCAACGCGCCAAGAAGGACCGTGCCGCCCAAGTCCTCGTTGAACAGCACGCGGCCCGTACCAGCGTCGATCACCAGGTCGTTCGTCTCGCCCAACTGGCTGTCCACCGGAGCGTCGTTCGTGAACAGTACGTCCCCTGCTCCGCCGCCCGTGTCCAACCGGACGTCCGTCTGCAGCTCCACCGGGCCGTTGAACCGTACCGAATCGTCCGTCGTCGTGAGCGTGAACTGGCCACCGGCTCCCCCGTTCAATACGATCCCGTTGGTGATCACGCTCGCCGAGCCGATGTCTACCGACTCGTCGGTCTTGACTTGGCTGACGCCGTCGTTGTTGCCAAACGTGACCCCGACGGCGTCTGTAATGGTCAGCATCCCAAGGGTCTGGTCTCCAGGCGTCCCGGCTCCGATGTCGCCATCGAAGACAATACTGCCGGTTGCCGCTGTTAGCGTCAGACTGTTGTGTCCATCGGTCTCGCTGTCCAACGTTTCGTTGAATGTGATTCCGGTTGTCCCGGTGTCTGCGATTGTCACGTCGCCGGTCAGCAGGACCGGGTCATTGAACGTGACGGTGCCGCCAGAAGTACTGATGTCAGTCTCGATTTCTGTCGCCCCTGCGGCATCCGTCGTCACACTTTCCAGCGGAGCGATCCCACCCACCTCACCATTGAACCGCGTCGTGCCGCGCGCGTTGACGATGAGATCCGAGCCGGTGGCACCACTTCCGTCGTCATCGACGGTTGACTCAAACGTCACGTTTCCGCCAGCAGTCACGGTCACGTCGTCCGTCACGATGACCGCGTCTTCGAGCGTGATGTCTGTCCCGGCGGTGATGTCGTCGTGCAGATCGATTCGATCAGCCGCGTCGACATCGATCGAGCCGCCCGTGGCAGTCATCTGCCCAAGAATGAGAATATCCGCTTCGACCGGTGCTGCCGCACCGCTGGACAAAGAAATCGCTCCCGCCGCCACGATCTGCTGACTGGCCCCCTCCGCCTGCACTTCGACACTGTCGCGCGGCTCACCGACCCCCGCACCCGTGATCCACAGATCCGAACCCTCGACCGTGACGCCACGAGCCGAATCCAGTTGGCCAACCGTCTGTACTTGCACACCGCCGATGCCGTCCGCGTCCGCGTCCGCGGTCAACAGGATGTCCGCCGCCAATCCCGTTGTCTGGACTTTGGCCCCAACAATGATGTCTCTGGGTGCTCGAAGCTCAATGCCACCGGAGGAACTAATGTCAGCATCAACGCTCAGATCGCTAGTTCCAGTAGTGCTGCCGTTGATCGCAATATCCCCAGCCCCTGCCATTACCGACGCCGCGATATCTACAGCGCCCGTGATCGCCAACGTCCCTCCTGTGCCTGGCGTGCTGCTCACAGGTTCGAGGATTCTGATGAGCCCGGAGCTGGCATTCATCGTGATGTCGCTCCCGCCAGAGTTCATGGCCCCATCGACTACGATCGTCCCACCGCTGGTGACGTCGATCGTACTCGTCGTGCCCACCGCTGCGTTAAACGCGACACTCGCGGTCGCATCCTGAATGCTCAACACATTCACCAACAGCCCCTGGTACGACTGAACCGCCCCATCCAGCACCGTCATGTCCCCGCCGTTGATCACGGGCGCAGCGACCGTTATGTTCCCGCCAGAACCGGCGTCCAATGTCAGACTTTGGCCACCCATGTCAGTCTGGGCGTTGACTGTTATGGCTTCGTTCGCGCTGGACGTGTCAAGCGTTACCAACGAGTCCGATATCATCAACGTATCCGAGCCCTCGCTGCCGAACGTCAACGTCCCCTCGGCGTCCAGCGTCAGACCGTCCAACACCACGTTCCCGTCGAACGTGCTGCCCGTGTCGCCCGCCCCGAGCGTCAAGCCCTCATGGAACGTCACCGTACCGGCCGTGCCAGACTGGCTGATTCCCGATCCCGTGGACACCGTCGAACCGAAACGGGTCGTCCCGTCCATGGTCAACGACAAGGCCGCTCCACTGCCCGTACCCAACGGCGACGTACTGCCCACCGACTTCTCGAACACCGCACTCCCGCCACCAGCCAACGTTAGGTTCCAGTTGCCGTCCACCGTCTCCTTGAACGTGATCACACCGGCATCGGTCAACGTCACGCTCGACGTCACCTTCACCGCATCGTTGTACGTCTGCGTACTCCCCTGGGCGCTGATGTTGGCCCCGATCTCCGTCGTGCCGCCCGCGTTGGTCGTCAGGCTGCCCACCGGCGTGTTGCCGCCGATCACCCCGTTGATGTCGGTGGTGCCCGAACTGTTGAGGATCACCGTCTGGTTCCCGTCGATCACGCCGTTGAGCACGATGTTGCCGCTGCCGCTGGAGATCGTCAGGTCCGACGACAGATCCGTATCGGTGTTGACCGTGACCAGCTTGTTGGCCGCCGACGTGTCGATCGTCACCAGGGCGCCGGAAATCGTCAGGGCATCCTCGTTGGCCGTGGCGCTGCCCAAGGTCACCGTTCCGGCAGAGGTAAAGGTCAAACCGTCCAGCACCACGCCGCTCTGGAAGTTGCTGGCCGCATCTGCTTCCAGCACGTCCACGTTCTGGCGGAAGGTGACCGAGCCCGCACCGTTGGCCTGCACCATTCCCTCGGCCGTCCGCACGGTGCTCTGGAACTCCGTGGTCCCGCTGGAGTTGATCGTCACCGACGCGCCCGTGCCGTCCCCGATGGCCGTCCCGGCCGCCGCGCCGCCCACGGCCGCCTGGAACGTGGTCGTCCCGGCAATGGCCAGAGTCAGGTCCTGGTTGCCCTGGACCGTACCAGCAAACAACACGTTGCCCGCCGAAGTCGTGTCGCTCAGCGTGATCGACTTCGTATCCAGCGTCACCGCGTCGTTGAACGTCATCGCCTGGGCCTTGAGGCTGGCCCCGATTTCGGTGGTTCCATTCGCGTTGGTCGTCAGGCTGGCCAACTCTGTCGTCTGGCCCACCGCCCCGTTGATATCCGTGGTCCCCGTGGTATTCAGTGCCAACGCCTGGCTGCCGTTGATCCTCCCGTCCAGCTGGATCGTGCCGCTGCCGGTGGTGATCGTCAGGTCGTGGCTGAGGGTGGCGGCGGCGTTGATCTCCACCTGGGTGTTGGCGCTGGCCGTATCGATGGTCACCAGGTCCGTGGAAACCGTCAGCGTATCGCTGTCGTCGCTACCGAGGGTCACCGTCCCCTCGGCGTCGAAGGTCATCCCGTCCAGCACCACGCTGCCGCCGAAGCTGCTACCCGTGTCGCCTGCCGCCGCGGTCACGTTATCCTTGAAGGTCACCACCCCGGCCCCGTCGGCCTGATTGATCCCCGACTGCGTGGCCACCGTCGAGTCGAACCGCATCGTGCCGTCCATGTTCAACGCCAGCGCGGCACCCATGGCCGTGCCCAGGGCGTTCGTACTGCCCACGGCCTTCTCCAAGACCGCACTGCCGCCACCGGCCAAGGTCAGGTTGTACGGACCGTCCACCGTCTCCTTGAAGGTGATCGCGCCCGCATCGCTCAGCGTCACGCTGGCCGTCAGGTCCACCGCGTCGTTGTACGTCTGCGTACTTCCCTGGGCGCTGATGTTGGCCCCAATCTCCGTCGTGCCGCCCGCGTTGGTCGTCAGGCTGCCCACCGGCGTGTTGCCGCCAATCACCCCGTTGATGTCGGTGGTGCCCGAACTGTTGAGGATCACCGCCTGGTTCCCGTCGATCACGCCGGTGAGCACGATGTTGCCGCTGCCGGTCGTTATCGTCAGCCCCGACGACAGATCTGTATCGGCGTAGACCGTGACCGTCTTGTTGGCCGTTGCGGTATCGATCGTCACCAAGGCACCCGAAATCGTCAAGGCGTCTTCGTTGGCCGTGGCGCTGCCCAAGGTGATCTCGCCCGCCGAGGCGAACGTCAGTCCGGCCAGTTCTACACCGCTCTCGAAGTTACTGGCCGTGGTGCCGCCCAGCACGTCCACGTCCTGGCGGAAGGTGACCGAGCCCGCCGCGTTGGCCTGCACGATCCCTTCGGCCGTGCGGAGCGTGCTGGCAAACTCCGTGGTTCCACTGGAGTTGATCGTCACGGACGCACCCGTGCCGTCGCCGATGGCCGTCCCGGCACCCGCGCCGCCCACGGCACCGGCAAACGTGGTGCTGCCCGCAATGTTCAGCACCAGGTCCTGGTTCCCCTGGACCGTACCAGCAAACAACACGTCGCCCGGCGCCGAGGTCGTGTCCGTTAGCGTGATCGACTGCGTGTCCAGCGTCACCCCGTCGTTGAACGTCATCGCCTGGGCCTTCAAGCTGGTACCCAGTTGCGTCACCTCGCTGCCGCCCCCTGCATCGTCCGTGGTGATGCTGGCCAACTCCGTCGTCTGGCCCACCGCCCCGTTGATATCCGTGGTCCCCGAACTGTTCAGGATCAGGCCGTTCCCGCCGTTGATCGTCCCGTCCAGTTGGATCGTTCCGCTGCCCGAACTCACCGTCAGGTCCGAATCGAGCGTGGTGGCCCCGTTGATCTCCACCTGCGTGTTCGCACTGGACGTGTCGATCGTCACCAACGAGTCCGAGATCGTCAGCGTATCCGTCCCGTCGCTGCCGATGGTCACCGTCCCCTCGGCGTCCAACGTCAAACCATCCAGCACCAGGCTGCCATCGAACGTGCTGCCGGTGTTGCCCGCGGCTACCGTCACGTCGCCCCGGAAGGTCACCGTCCCAGCCGTACCCGCTTGCGTGATCCCCGAAGCCGTGTCCACCGTGTCGTGGAACTCCATCCCACCGGCGCCCGTCATGTTCAACAGCAACGCCGCGCCCGTGCCGTCACCCAACGCCGTCGTGTCGCCCACCTTCCCCTTGAACACCGCGTCGCCGCCACCGGCCAACGTCAGGTCATAGGGCCCGTCGACCGTCTGCTCGAAGCTGATCGTCCCCGCGTCGGTCAACGTCACGCTGGCCGTCAACTCCACCGTGTCGTTATACGTCTGAGAACTCCCCTGGCCGCTGATATTCGCGCCGATCTCCGTCGTCCCACCCGCGTTGGTCGTCAGGCTGGCTACCGCCGTCGTCCCGCCTATCTCCCCGTTGATGTCCGTCGTACCCGTGCTGTTCAGGATCAAGGCCTGATTGCCGTCTATCGCCCCGTCCAGCACAATGTCCCCGCTGCCAGTCGTGATCGTTAGATCAGCGCCCAGCATCAGTGTGCTCTGGAATTGCACGTTCCCGGCCGCAGTCGCGCCGGTGCTTACCTGAACCGGACCAGCGTCCGTCGATGTGGGCCCCTCGAAGGTAATAACGCCACCCACCGAGGTCACGTCTACGTTGCTCACTACCGCACGTTCCAGGTTCACATTGCCGTCACCGCCCAGTGTGATCGCACCATCCACGTCGGTTTTGGTACTCGCATTGATGTCCACGTGGCCCGTCGAGCCGCTGATACCCGCCGTGCTCACCGTCGTCGCAGAGCTCTCCACGGTGATATTGTTCGTCCCAATCGTCACGCCCCCGGTGAACGTTGCGATTCCACCACCCGCACGGATTGTGAGGTTATCGCCGAGCTCGAGCGTGCTTCCAATGGAAACATCGCCGTCCCCTCCACTCGCATCTGTATCGATAGCTACAAGCGCGCCAGTGGTCACCGCACCATTCAACGTCACGGAACCCGCGTTGGTACCACCGTCTGTATTGATATCGGCGTTCAGATTGATGGCCTCGGACGTGATAGAGACGTCGCCCGTGGAGGCCGCCGACCCGAGAGTAAACACCGTGTCGAGTGTCACCGCGTCGGCACCAGCCTGGCCGTCAATAGTCACCGCGGCGTCAAAACCGCTTCCGAGCGAAGTGAACTTAATGTTGTCCGCATGCGTCGGGTCACCATTGACAATCAGCTGCCCCGTGGGGTTGGCGAATGTCATCTCCTCGTAGGCCACGCCGGTGGCGGACACTTTGGTGGTCCCTGCGCCTGCTGAAGTGAACTCGGTGGTCACGCCGGGATTGGTATCCGAGGGATCGATGTTGATCGTCACCGTTGCGGCTGTCGGCTCGACCAGAATTGGTTCGAGACTCGTGAAACTGATCGCCGACGAGCCATCGAAGGTCAGCTTGCCGGCACCTGCCCCGGTCATGTCGTACGTGAGCGAGGCGAAGCCATCGCCGCCGGTGACCGTTAACGAATCTCCCGCCCCCGACGAAGGATCGCCGCCGTTGTACTCGATGGGCGTGGTGAGGTCTCCACCGGCAAAGTCGACGATCAGCGAGTCATCGCCCGTCTGGCCGTTGATGATCAGGCCGTC
>CAZUAH010000719.1:0-6401 GCA_964617665.1 uncultured Pirellulaceae bacterium | reverse complement strand
GCGAATCGAGGTATGTCATCGGGATGAAGGTGTTGAGCATGCTCGATTCGCCACCGCCGCGAGGTGTCGGACGGCTTGCGGCGAAATTCCTCCTCGAAGATATCAAGGGTCTCGCGGTTTGCGCGGTCTCCGATCGCGTGAACGCACAGTTGATAGTCGTGTCGCAGCGCCAAATCGGCCGTTCGGCGAATCGATGCGACCGACGACGTGTTCAAGCCAACACTGGACGGCATGTCGTCGTATGTTTCCAGCATCCACGCACCGTGTGCGCCAAGTGCTCCATCGATAAAGCGTTTGATGCCTCGAACGGTCAAAAGGTTGTCGCCCACTCCGATCATACGATACTTGGGCAGCAAGCGAGCCATCCGCTCGTTGCTATCGCCAACCATGACCCAAAGGCGGACTTGCAGCCGACCGTCTTCGGCCAATTGCCGGAAGACGTCGATTGTCTCGAATGACGAACCCGCGTCATGGAAACTTGTGACCCCATTCTCCAGACACGCACGCGTGGCCAGTTCGATAGCCTCAGTCAATCCACGATCTTGATAGGCCGCATCGCTTCCATCCGGCCCGATCAGCCCCTGCGCGGTCTCGCGAAACACGCCAGCGGGATTGTCGTCTTTGTCGTGCAAAATCTCGCCACCGCGCGGATCGGGCGTATTCGCATCTACCTTCGCCAAACGCATCGCCACGGCATTGGCAATACTCGCGTGCCCGCTGGCGTGAGTCAGCAAGACAGGGTGCTTCGGCGTGACGGCACTTAACTTGGCGTGCACCGGATACCTGTCCACGTTGGGCTCTGGCAGCTCTTTCCATTTCGACTGGTGCCAACCTCGGCCGATGATCCACTGTCCTGGACTCTTCTTCGCTGCAGCGTCCTTCACCAAACGCACGATGTCGTCCCAAGTCTCCGCCTTGGTCAGATCCAGGATCATCTTCGATCGCCCCAGACCCACAAAATGACCGTGCCCGTCAATGAATCCCGGGATCGCCAATCGCCCATCGAGTTCTATGACCTTGGTCTCGGCGCCAATGAGTTTCGACACCTCTGTGTCCTTACCCAGAGCGACGATCTTTCCTTGGCGGGCCGCCAAAGCACAAACGGTGGGCTGGCGTTCATCGAGCGTAACGATCTTCCCACCGCGCACGACAAGTTCTGCGGCGTCCTCGGCGTTCGTCAATTCAGCTGTGCCCGCCGTAAGGGCCATTGTCAATACCGGTGTCAGCCAACTGTTACGCATGTCGATCGTGCCTCGTTATGCCTTGATGGACCAATGGGCTTGTCGAAGCACTGCGTTGCTGGAGCCCTTCATCCGTTCGTACCACGCGGTCACCAGGGATCCGTCCGCGAGTTGAACGGAGGAAGGGTATCCCAGATCGCCAGACGCGCCGTCGCCAGAGATGATGATAGACTCGGACCATGTGCGGCCATGATCGTCGCTAATGCGAGCTTGATTGCCCAGCGGATCGCGTCGATGGCCGTAGGTCATCAGCAACCGATCGTCCGTCAAACGCAGCAAATGCGATGGCAGCCCCCACACGCCGATGGACTGGGGAGCCGTCCACGTGGCACCACCGTCCACCGATTCGCATTGTAGCGTCTCCCCCGCGTTCGCCGAGTTGTGGTTGCGCACTTGGGCAATCAGTCGGTCGTCAGCCGTTTCGACTGCGTGTAGTTCGTGATAGTTGCGAGGATTGTCGCCCTCGCGAGTGGGTATGGTCGCCAGCCACTTCCACGTCTGACCGTCGTCGGTGGATTCGCACACGCCAATGCGCTTCTCGCCATGCCAGAGCTCCTTCCCGGCGTAAAGCAATCGACCATCGGACAATTGAATCGGTCCGTGCGGGCTGTTCGCCACCGGCACGTAACGCCCCGAGAAGGTGATGCCGCCATCGGTCGAGCGGATCATCCAAACGCTCAGCGCGGCCTTCCGTTCTTCTGGCCCAACGCGATTATGAGCAGCTTGCCATTGGGCGAGTCGCTCCTCCGGCCAGTTTCCCTCCTTCTCGGCTTTCGCCAAGATCGGTTCATACGCGAGCGACGTGAAGGTGGTGATCAGGATCGAACCTTTGGCGGTTTCGAGCACGCCGGCATCACGGTCGTCGATCGGCCCGTCCATGACGACACGCGGCCAACTCCACGTTTGGCCGTCGTCTTTCGAGCGCATCAGCTCGACACGACCGAACGGGCAAACATGAGCTTCGCGTCCGCCGGAGCACACCAGAAGCAATTCGCCGCATTTGCGGCGCGCCAAGGTAGGCCAACCGTGATACAGATTCGGTTGGTGACTGATGACCTTGGTTTCGACTATTTCGGCCATTGGGGCCGCATGTGCGCGACGTCCGATGTGAAAGGCAGCGCCGGCCGCGGCAGCTCCCATGCCCAATAGGCAAGATCGGCGAGTGAGGGTAGTCTTCATGGTTGTCTCCTGTACTACCAATGTCCAAGATCGTCAACTTCTTCACAGAATTAGCGACCAACGGGAGCGGGCCATTGCTAACCGAGCGGTAGCTCGCATTTGGCTGGCGGCCCTGCCGCCCTGTGACTCCGGAGGGCAGAACGCAATCTTGTGGTCGTGTTTGTTCGCTACCCAGTTTGTCAGTTTCCCACGACGTTTCAACTCGCCCTGTACGAAAACGTGTTATTGTGAGCTTTTTCCCGCGGATACCAAAGATTATGCTTGACTGCTCGCCTGCAGCCGCAGCGGCATGGAACTGGCTGCAGACCTTGTGAACCTGTAAAGAGTGGACCAAACGAAATCATGAGTGAAACGTCTCGTCGTGAACAAATCGAAGCGATGCTGGGGGACGAACCAGACGATCAATTCCTCCGCTACAGTCTGGCATCCGAGTTGAACAAGGAAGGGGAACATGAACGGGGGCTTGAACTGCTGCAAGGTCTCATGGCGGACGAGACGCCTCTGGTCGCGGCTTTTCTGATGGCCAGCCGGAAGTTGGTTGAGTTGGAGAGGATTGACGAGGCTCGAACAATACTTGCCAACGGCGTCGAGGAAGCTCGGCGACAAGGCGACAATCACGTGGCCGACGAAATGAGCGACTTCCTTGACGCATTGGGACGGCGGTGAGCGGCAGCAAGCGAGTTCTTCTTTCGTGGAGTTCCGGCAAGGATAGCGCATGGGCGCTGCACGTGTTGCGTCAGCAAGACGATGTCGAGATTGTCGGACTGCTGAGCTCGTTCAACGAGGCCGCTGACCGCGTTTCGATGCACGCGGTTCGGCGGGAATTGGCCGAAGCTCAGGCTGATCGCGCCGGTTTGCCGCTGTGGCCTGTGTTCTTGCCGTGGCCCTGCTCGAACGAGCAGTACGAAGCTCGAATGCAGGAAGCGATCGATCGTGCCAAACAGCAGGCCATCACTCATGTTGCTTTCGGTGATCTGTTTCTGACCGATATTCGGGACTACCGCATACGGCAACTGGCAGACACTGGCATCGAGCCGATCTTTCCCATCTGGAGTTCGCCCGACCAGACCGGAGACCTGGCCCAAGAGATGCAAGCTGCCGGACTCCGCGCGATCATCACATGCTTGGATCCGAGGCAACTAGACGAGAGCTTTGTGGGCCGCCAGTTTGATCAATCGTTGCTCGACGAGCTTCCCGATCACGTCGATCCATGCGGCGAAAACGGCGAATTCCACACGTTCTGCTACGCAGGCCCGGCATTTGACGGGAAAATCAGTGTACGCTTAGGGGAAATCGTCCATCGCGACGGCTTTGTTTACGCAGATGTCACTGCGGACTAGCCCCGGATAGGTTGCCCATCAATTCGGGACGTGTGTGTCAGGAATTGCCCCCCATCGCCCCCGTCACCTGGTCAACGCGAAAAGGTACCGGGCAGCTCTTCTTCCCACCCGATTGCGGAAAAAATGTGGACTGAATCGAACGGCAGCAATCGAACAAAACAAAAAAACAAGGTCTGCCCCTCAGCGACATCGCCGTCGTCGCCGACCAGCGTGGTGTGACGGAGATTAGACCTGTCCCGTCTTAGTGCCCTGACTTCGCCGGGCTTCCTCAAGAGTTGCCCCCACCCGGACCCACGCGTTGTTCGTCAACGGCTCTGGACAAAGACATCTACGCCTCGCATGCGTTTGCGAAAAGACGCTTCGCTCTCGTTACCAAGCTGTGTCGAGTCGAGATGCAACTGCTTCAGTGCAGGCCATGCTTTCCGGAAGTCCTGACTGCGTATTGAGGTATTGCATATTTCTAGGGTCTCCAGCTTGTTCATGCCCATCAGTTTGGGCAGTGACTCGGCGGTGACATCTGTGTTGCAAAGCGCAAGCTCTGTCAACGTACGGCAATTCGCAATGCTGTTGATTGCTTTGTCGTCGACGTCTGAACTGAGCACCAGCACACGTAGCCGTGGAAGTGTCGCGATTTCAGCGAGATCATGACCATTCAACGTGCTCCCTTGCAGGTTTAGTATTTCCAATGACCGAAGGCGACCAACAACGGCGACTTCGGAACTATCGAGACAAATAGTGAGCGACCGCAGACTAGCCAAATGTTGCAGACGCGACTCCTCTTTGTGTGTTAGGAATCCCTCTGGCCCCTTCTCAAAAGAAACAACACGAAGGTGTCGAATGCTCGTAGGGACATTGCTGATGTCTGTATTCGGCAGCAATTCAATGCACGCCAAAGAATCCAGGCCGCGGAGACCTCGTAGATCAAACTGCGATACGTCGCACTGTGCGGGGAAGACCAGACGCTCTCTTGGCCGCAGGTCAAACGCTGCATTGATCACATCCTGAGTCAAGTCGTATGCGTTTCCAAGGTCAACCTCCAGCACGGCGGCTGGAAGGACTCTAGATTGCCAACCATCGCCGTCGCGGCACAAGACGACTCCACCGTGTTCTTGAATTTGGGCAATTCGTCTCGATGTGCTGGCATGCTTTCTATATATCACGCCTGCCAGACAGGACAATAACGCGAACACCGAAACAAGTGTGAAAAGTTGCCAAAGTCTGTATCGCATGTCATCTCGCAAAAATGGCGTACTCACCTACGGGACGCTGGCCTGGATCTTCCACGAATTCCCATGTTCCTCTCCTCGGATCCCACTCTGCGTGTATCCGATTGAACACTGGTTCGTTCGGGTCCACAACCGGGCGATTTGTAACAGTATAGTCTCCGGACCAGAGATTTGCGGTGGGTGGCGGTGCGATGTGAGACTCGACGAGGGCGGTCGGAGGAATCCTGCGAGGCCGCGAATCATCGGCGTTCAGAGAGAAGCTGTTGACGCGGACGCTCGGCAACAGATGCGTGGCTCGCGCTCCACTATCCAACGAGACGATCGCGCAGCAGCGAACGTCGGCGAATCGATTTACCGATTCGGGTCGCTTGTCAGTCAAAAAGAAAAAGGGGCCGGAAGTCTTTTCCAAAAAAGACTCCCGACCGCTTTTACCCGCGCGCCCCCTTTTGCCCGCGTAGATTTCTTCCAAACGACGATGGGCCTCCGCCAGCTCGTGAAGCTGCTGCCGGCAGCTTTCCAGATCGTCGGGAATAGGCCGTGTTTCGGACATGCCGGAGGTTATAGCAGGTTCCCCAAGAAGCGCAAGAGCGTCTTTGACGGCGCGAAAAAATATCCGAAAAAGTTCCCTGCCCACCATCGACGCGCGTCTTGCGCATAGAAAAAGGCGATCAACACTCCGAAGCATTGATCGCCTTAATCTCAGAATCTCTAACCGCGCTTCAATCAAGCCACGCGTGAGTAGCGTTTGCGTCTCTTGGCCGATTGTACGTCCACGCCGTTCAATAACATGGCTAACTGCGTGGCGTCGATCTCGACTCCCTCCGCGTCAGCATCCTTCGGAACGACCGGCAAGTGATAGGTCCCCGCCTCCAGTCGCTTGTAATAGAGGGCCAGCCCATCGCGGTCCCACCACAAGATCTTCACGCGATCACCACGACGATTGACAAACAGGAACAGATGCCCGTCCAGTGGATCAAGCTGGAAAACTTGCCGCACCACCGTGTGCAGCCCGTCAAAGCTCTTCCTCATGTCTGTCGGCGTAGTACACAGATAGATGCCAACGTTGGCGGGAAGGCTTAGCATGATGCCCCCCGCACGCATCGTGACCTGCAAGGATAGCTGCCCGCAATGCCTCGACATTCGTGGTAGGAACGCGAATTTTGATGCCGTTGGGCAGTTCGATTTCCGCCTCCCTCAGGCCGGCAACGTTCACTGGCATGAAACGATCTGGACGATCAGTGGTTGGCGGTTTCTTGACCTTTCGCCTAACAACACTTCTTATGCGTCGGTAGGAGCACGAAACCTCTCATCGCAGTCCTTCCTTTGCGTTGAAAGCAATCTGTCGCAGGCATCTCTAGCCGATAGGGGTAGGGACGGCCGATTGGTTTCGGCCGCCCCTCCCTCCGAACCGTACG
>CAZUAH010000718.1:0-6412 GCA_964617665.1 uncultured Pirellulaceae bacterium | reverse complement strand
CAACGGCAGATGAGAACTAACTCAAGTAGGGGCGGCTTCCACCCGCCATTTGCAGCTCTTGTGGCGGCGGGAAGCCACCACTACGCTTAATCTAGTACTGCCGCTCGCCTTACACGATCACGGCAGCATAACGATTCTTCACTGCGCAAACGGTGACGACATGAAGACAACGATATCCAGGTGGATCTTAGTATCAATTATTCTGGCTCCCGTGATGGCCGTGGCAGCGGAATCGGCAGAGCCAGCGGACGACATCGCTAGGCGAATCGTGAAGGCTGCCGAGATGCAGCGAGGATTGGTGGTTGTCCTGCAAGACGGCGATCACGGATTGGTGTCCCGACTCAAGTCGATTCCGGGGACGTTGGTTCAACAACTAGATGTCGAGGACCAGTGGGCCGGACGATTGCCCTATGTCGACAATCTGGTGAATCTCATCGTGGGCGATACGAGATGCGAGATGCAAGATGCGGGAAGCGAGATTCTGCGTGTTCTGGCTCCGCGCGGTGTGGCTGTTGTGCGGGAGAAGGGAAACGAGGCGTGGTTATCTCGCATCCCGCATCCCGTATCCCGCATCGGGGGCGGATATGTGACGTTCGCAAAACCGTGGCCGGACACGATTGACGACTGGACTCACTTCCTGCACGGTCCGGACAACAATCCCGTCTCGGCGGATACGCAGGTCGGGTTTCCCGCGGGGCTGCAGTGGATCGAAGCACCTTTGTGGACGCGAGACCACGACTCGGCGCCCTCCATATTCGGACTCGTGTCCGCCAAAGGGCGTTTGTTCTACATCCTGGACGAAGGCCCCATCGGCATGATCGAAAAAAGGTTGCCGCCATCGCATTCGCTGATTGCCCGTGACGCCCATAATGGCGTTCTGCTCTGGAAGCGTCGATTACCCGACTGGTACCCCAGTCATGTGCAGTGGGGCACGACACCAGTCCATCTGAACCGTCGATTGGTCGCGGCAGAAGACCGTGTCTACGTCACCGATGGTCTGCACGGCCCGGTCGTGGCACTGGACGCGACCACAGGCGAGAAGCTGCGATCCTATGCTGCCAGTGAGAACGCGGCCGAAATCTTGGTCGATAGTGACCTGCTGGTGGCAGGCATCATGCCAACCAGCGCCAAGCCCGGTGACGAATACCCGGCAACCCGTGATCAGAACTTCAAGGGCGCCAGGCTCGCCCGGTATCAGAGTCGTGGAGAATCGCTGGCAGTCTTCGATGTCGGTTCAGAAAGGATGCTTTGGAGCCGATCGTGCCCATTCATCCCCACGATGACTTGCAGCGACGGGGATCGCCTGGTCTACGCGACCGACCAGCACTTGGCCTGTGTCGATTTGCGTACGGGCAAACCGATCTGGCAATCACCCGGATCGGCGACCAAGCTGATCGTGCACGACAGCGTGGTTGTCACTGCCAAGGAAGTCATCCGCAAACGCTGGACACCGGGCATCACGGTGCAAGCGCAATCAATCGAGGACGGCAAGATCCTATGGAAAGCCAGCGGTAAGACCCTACCGACCTTTGGCAATTTCTTCTACATCCCGCCGGAGATGTTCATCGCCAATGGCTCCGTCTGGATCAAAGCGTCGACTTCTGAAGACATCGTCGGATTGGATCTGCGCACCGGCGAGACCAACCAGACCGTTTCCACCAAAGGTAGCTTCACTCCGGGCCATCACGTCCGTTGTTATCCCGCGAAGGCTACCGAGCAGTTCGTGATCTTCAACAAACGCGGCATGGAGTTTCTTGATCTCTCCGGCCGTGATGGAATCAAGAAGCACGATTGGGTTCGCGGTGCCTGTCGGCTTGGCGTACTGCCCTGTAACGGCATGATCTATGTGCCGCCCAACGGATGTAACTGCTGTGTGGAGACGTATCTACGCGGCTTCTTGACGTTGAACTCATCACCACCGCCGGAGCCAATTGACGACGCACGGCGACTCGAACGCGGCCCAGCGTACAACACAGTGGCCTCCGCGCCCCACACGTCGGCATCCGCCGAATGGCCGACCTTCCGAGCCGACTCGGCTCGCAGCAGCCGTACGTCTGGTCGAGTCAATGCACCGTTTCGGGAAGGCTGGCGAAAGACGTTCGGTGGTGCCGTGAGCAGTGCCACCATTGCCGCAGGGCGAGTGTTCGTCTCCGAAATCGACTCGCAAACGGTTCACGCCCTGGACGTGAGATCGGGCGAGTCCGTATGGTCGTTTCGAGCCGGAGGTCGCGTGGACAGCCCACCCACGCTGGCCGATGGTCTGGCAGTGTTTGGCGCCGCCGATGGCTATATCTATTGCCTCAGCGCCGCCGAAGGCCAAGTGGTCTGGCGCTTCCAAGCGGCGCCGGTCGACCAACGACTCGTCGCGTTTGGCCAGGTCGAATCCGTCTGGCCCTGTCACGGGTCGGTATTGATCAAACAGGGAGTCGTATACGCGGCAGCCGGTCGATCCAGCTATCTCAATGGCGGGATTGTTGTCTACGGGCTGGATCTGCGCGCCGGCAAGGTCCTGCATCGAGCGAACGTCGAATCACAGCAGCCGCAAGACACGACCATGCAGGACACGCACAACAACTGGGGAGCGCTGCCCGACATCCTGGTCAGCGACGGCGAACACATCTTCATGCGCAATCTGAAATTCGACAGCCAGCTAAACCTGCTCTCATCGGCCTATCCCATCGACGAAAAGAACCGGTCGAACCAGCCACGCGTGATGGCCTCCGCCGGATTCCTCGACAACACCGGCAACAAGCGGACGTTCCGAGCGGTCTCGAAGTCTTGGGTCAGTCGCTATTCCAACCTACGCACTCAGCAACTTGCCACCGGTGACGGCGTTACCTACGGGTGCCGCATCCATTTTGGTCGAGGCTGGAAGAGTCCGCGCTATCATGCAGGCGATGGTACGTTGGTGTTTGCACAAGATCACGCTGCGTTGGCCGAATTGGTGGCCAAGACCGACATGAGCGAAACGGTCATCCTCGGCAATCGCGGTGAGTGGCACTTCGACATCCCACGAGATTCGTTCCGTTGGCAGCAACCTGTTCCGATCTACACTCAAGCCGCCGTATTGGCCGGTGGTCAACTGCTGATTGCGGGTCGGCCGGATCGCACGATCGACGACGCCATCGCTTTCGCCGAAGGCCGCGCCACCGGCGAGCTATGGGTGTTGTCCGCCTCGGATGGCGAAGTGCTGCATCACCAGACGCTTGCGGCCTCGCCGATTCTGGACGGAATGGTCGTGGTCGACGGCCGAGTTTTCGTCAACACCACCAGCAACGAAATCGTGTGCCTTCAAGGCGCGAATTGACTGTCGACGGAAAGGCCGTATTCCAATGATGAGAATAGCCGTCGCGATGCGACTGTACTACGCACTTTCTCTCCTGGCTCTACTGCCGGACTTTTCCAATGCTGCCGACCGACCGCAGTGGGGGCAGCGCCACTCGCGCAACATGATTTCTCAGGAGAAAGGCTTGCCCGAGTGGTTCGAGCCCGGCGAGCGAGATACGGATACAGGCGACATCGACTTGGTCACGACGGAAAACGTCAAGTGGGTGACGCGGCTGGGCAGCCGCACCTACTGCTCGCCCGTTATCGCCAATGGAAAGGTGTTCATCGGCACCAATAATGATGCTCCGCGAGATCCGCGAATCGAAGGCGATCGCGGCGTGTTGATGTGTTTCGACGAAGCAACCGGCAAATTCCTGTGGCAGTTGACGGTCCCGAAAATCGATTGGATCCGTTTCTTCGATGCTCCAAAGTCGGGCGTGACCTCGCCACCGACTGTCCACGATGGCCGACTGTACATGGTCACGAATCGAGGTGAGGTGATGTGCTTGGACATGGAAGGAATGGCCGACGGAAACGACGGCCCGTACACAGCCGAAGGGCAACACATGGCTCTGCCGGATCAGCCACCGCTGGAGCCAACGCGGAACGACGCAGATATCCTCTGGTGCTATGACATGGTCGCTGAACTGGGCATACGCATCCACGACTCGTCGAACTCCTCCGTCTTGATCCAAGGGGACGTGTTGTACGCTTGCACGGCCAACGGGCTCAACGAAGAGCACGACAACGTTGCCAAACCGGACGCGCCGACGCTCATAGCGTTGAACAGGCACACGGGTGAATTGGTTGCCCGGGACAACTTCGGCGTTGGTCCGGATGTAGTTCACGGCCAGTGGAGCTCCCCGGCCATGGGTCGCGTCGGCAATACGGATTACGTGTTCTTCGGAGCGGGAAACGGACGTGTCTATGCGTGCAAAGCGTTGTCTGCCGTAGGTGACGACAACGACGTAAGACGGCTCCAACCTCTATGGTCCTTCAACGGCCAGCCCGATGCCCAACTGGGCGACCCGATCCCTTTCCAATGCGGCCGCGGGAGTTCGTCGCATTCAGTTGTGGCAACGCCGGTGTTCTACGAAGATCGCGCGTATGTAGCCTTCACACACGATCCTTGGGTGGGCAAGGATGACGGCTGGCTGGCCTCGATCGATGCGACGAAATCCGGCGATGTGACTCGCTCCGGCTTGATCTGGTCCTACGACGGTATCAGCGATTGCCTTTCCACGGTCTCGATCACCGACGGCTTACTTTACGTCGCAGACTACTCCGGTCGGCTGCACTGTCTGGATGCGGAGACGGGCCAGCGATATTGGATGGAAGAATTGGGAGGGAAGATCTGGGGCTCGACACTCGTGGCCGACGGAAAGGTCTTTGTCGGAACCGATCGGTGCGAATTCTGGGTATTCGAGGCTGCCAAGAAAGCGGAGGTGATCAGCCGCATCCGGATGCGGGACCAAGTCTTCACAACGCCCGTGGCCGCCAACGGCGTGCTCTATGTCGCTACCGCCAAACATCTTTACGCCCTCAGCAAGACGGATACCGCCAGGGTCACGGCAGGGCCACGACCGTCTGATTGAGTGCCGGTGCCGTCGCAGGGAATCGGGCGACCTGACCGTTGCTGTCGATCGCCTCGATATAGTATTCGAACCCACGATCGTGGTTCGGCGGCGGCATGGAGACCGTATAGACACCTCGCGCGACGTGCTCCAGCGGGAGTTTCTCAAATGCGTCCTGTGCTCCCATTTGACGGTGGTAGAGAGCGGCTTCGCGAGGCGGGTCCGGCGACAGGATAATCACCTCCAACCGCAGTGGTTCGTCGGGGGCGACACACGTGCGGACCGTCGGCACGATGACGCGAAGGCCGCCTCGGTACTGTCTGTCAGGCATCGCATCGCGCGGTAGTGGGACGCCGAGTACTTGTGAGAGCGCCTGTGCGGTATCGCCCAAAGCGGCGGGAAAAATGCTCTGCTCACAGAACATCACGGTGGCCAGACCGCCGTTGGTGCTGACCGTGGCCAGCAAGTTCTGGAAAGCCTCACGGTAGGCAACCAGAATATCTCGATAGGCGGGTAGTGCGGTCTCGGTGGCCAGCCGCTTTCGTGTGTCCGCATCTTTCTCGGCCTCGACCTTTTTCATGACAAGCTGGAACTTGCCTACCGCACAATCCAGCTTGGCCCCAGCGCACAGGTATTGCATCGTGCCCAGCCAGTAGTCGAATCGCTCGCGGTTGCCTACGCCCGTGACTTGGTCGCGGCATTCTTTGAGTTCATCGACGAAGGCGTAGTCTGCGGCGACCTGTTGCCAAGGGCGCCGATTGGGACGGAGCCCGGCCGGGCAGCCGTGCGACAAGGGTCGCGGCAGCCGGCTGTCGATTTCGGCGAAGATTGGGGCAATCTGCTCGGCTGCGTCAGCACCGAACAGCGTAATCGCCCAGTCGTTGTAGAAGTCTGCGCAGGGAACCTTGCGGAGTCGCTGACTCGGTGTGGCCGACTCCGGCGGTGGGAAATCGGCGGCGTAGTCTTTGTACGCCGGCCCGCCGCAGTTGATCTTGCGCACGAAGTCCTTTCCTTCGACAACGATGCCCGATACACACGGAAGCGATTCGATGTAGACGAATTCGATCTTCAAACGCTCGTCGGATACTTGTACTTCGTCAAATGAGTGGTCCAGCGCGGCAAAGCGGCCGACCGCGTCATGGATATCCAGTTTCTCCAGCACCGTCTTGCCTTGGATCTTGAGATCACAAACTCGCTTGCCGGCGGCGTGGAAATGGGGCTCGCAGAATTTGAGCGTCACGCGGTACGCACCGTTGGGGACCTTGACGGCAAACACGTTGCCCGCCGAATCAACAGCCAGATCCCTCTCGTGCCGCGTTTTTTTTGGTCCACGGCTTTTCCTTTGCCTCGTCGACCAGTTCAATGGGACTCCAGCCATCGTCCGTCTGATGAATTAGCTGATATTCCGGCAGAGCGAGCGGCAGATGAGAATATACGAGAGTAGCAGGCACACTCCGTGTGCCTGCTACTTTCCAGAGGTGAGAATTCATCCGCCGCTCGCCTAATTCACG
>CAZUAH010000717.1:0-6435 GCA_964617665.1 uncultured Pirellulaceae bacterium | reverse complement strand
GTCTGGATACTGCTCGTCCGGACCGTAGGGGTAACCGGTCATGTCGTGGAACGGCAGCGGTTCGACCGTGTTTGGATAGGCTGTGTACAAGTCCATGTCTTTGCAGTAGCTATCGGTCTTCAAAATGAACGTGCGACGATGGCCCTCGGGTACCGGCCCGAAGTCGTCCACGGCAAAACGGAGCGTGACCTCTTCGCCGTGGCCCATGACGACAAAGCAGTCGTCCGCCTCGAGCAATAACTCGGCGACCTCGCCAAATCGGGTGTAGTCGCCGCCCATCAGCTTCCAGCCGACCGACCGATCGATATTTGCGTAGTCGCATAGGTTCGGATGGCGACCATCAGGCGAGTACTCGCGTGGATAACCGCGGAAATGTAGATCGGCGGAGCGTGGGCTCATCTCCTTCAGTGACACAGATGCATCGGCCGCGTGGTCGGCTAGGAAGATGCGGTCCCAGTACAGTTCCATGTTGCTCGATATGCGGATCCGCCGGTCCGTCGGCAGAACCTTGCCGGTGACCTCCAACGTCATCATGTGGTTGATTCCCGCTGGATAACCGACCTCGCCAAAGACCTCCACCCACTGGCCATCTCGCTGCACTTCGATCGTCGGAGCCCTGCAGCTAAGACCGGCCTGACTGGCAGCGTAGTTGGTGGACGAGTAGCCGTATTCGACCCAGCCGTGCAGGAAAAGAACCAGTCGAGCATCAGGCGAGACCGCATCCAGCTGGTCACCAAAGTCAAGTTCGACGCAATGCTCGCCAGCAAGGCCGGTGAAGCGGGCATCGCGATCGGTGGCCCCGGCGTAGCGACGGTCTATCTCGAGCAACTGCTTCGTCACATCGACACCGCGATGGTCTGTGGCGTGTACGGGGGTAATTGGGTGGCGGAAGCAGAACAACTCGAACTCGGGTGGAGCCGCGTTGATGGCCATCATCTCGTTCGGGTAAACCTGTGTTTCTTCAGGATGGTCGACGGCGATCAACTTCGCCTCGTCGAAATAGGTCACTTCCTCCAGACGAGTCAGCGTTTGAAGAACAAAATCGCCATCCAGCGGTTCAAGCCGCGGAATGGGAATGTACTCGGTGGGATCCGACGGCGCGTACATGCCCGGGGCGACTAAGTACCCCAAGCCCCCGACACCGCCGAAGTCGCACACAAAGTCAAACCGTTCGCCGTCCCAGGCGAATAGATAGGGGCACGACGATTCCTTGCGGGGAACTTCTTCGACTGCCGCGACTCGGTCCGCCGCCAACTCCAGTTCGGCTTGCAGCACCGCGTCGGGCCAAACCATGCGCAGCCAATCGACCTTTGCATCGTCCCCCAACCCGGCATGAACGCGAAGCGGCGGCATGGCCACAGGACCGGACGAGCCACCGACGAAGTACTGCTGGTTGACCGAGGCAGACTTCACTTCGACTCGAGCACCGATCGCCGAGGCATTTGAACGCGCCTTGTTGTCCGTCGGACGCTTACCCGTCAAGTCCAATTGGATGGAGTGACCGCCGGGCGTGGTGTTTACGATCAGCACCGGTTGCCCGCCGACTGCCGCCAGGAGCAAATCACAGTTTCCGTTACCGGTGAAGTCCGCAGCAACACAGCTTGCATTCCCGTCGGTCTGGATTGCGGTTAACACGATCCCAGGATCAGCCTCGGCTGCGTCGGCGAAGCCCTCCTTGGGCCAACCGTTCACCAACAACGCAGGTCCTCGACTGCCGTCCCGGCGGTGGGCATCGGCGACAACGATATCCAGGTCACCGTCGTTATCCATGTCAGCAAACTGGCCGCCTGTGCCGCGTAGACGCCCACAACTCGCCGCAAACTGCTCGTCCGGCTCAAAATGGAAGCTGCCGTCGTTGACCAACAATTGAATGCCTGCTTCGGTAAACACGAGCAAGTCCCGGTCGCCGTCTTTGTCTGGATCACCTGTGGTAGCGCTAATCGCACCGTTGATGTCGAGTCCCGTCTTCTGGGCGTCTGCGATTTGGAATTCGCCGGCGCGATGGTTGATCCACGCGACTGCCCCGTCGGAAGCAGGTAAGATCACTAGATCCAAATCGTAGTCGTCATCGAAATCGTCGTAGACAACAGCCGCGATCGGAGTTTCAGGAAAGGCCAAATCGTTTTGTTCGGCCGTATCCGCATACGAGCCATCGCCGTTGCTGTTATAGATGCTGCTGGCCGCGGCTGTGGAGTCTCCGGTCGATGGAACTTCTCCTTTCGCCAGCCGAAATGCCAGGAAGTCCAGGTCGCCATCGCTGTCCATATCCACAAGACGAGCGATCGTGGTCAACGCGTCTGGACCGGCCACAGCCTCGTTTTCTCCCGGGCTGAAGACACCTTCGCCGTTGTTGACAAGAAGTTGATCCAGGCCCGCGCGGCCCAGCCACAAATCCGCGTCGCCGTCATTGTCCACGTCGCCAAAACATGGCGATACACCTTGATCGGCAATCGTGGCAGCCGCCGAGAAATTGCCCGAACCATCGTTCAGCCAAAGTGCCACTCCTCCTTTTTCGTCTAACGCCGTTAGACAAAGGTCCAAATGGCCGTCGACATTAACGTCTGCGACAGCAATTCCGGGCAGGTTGATAGAGCCTGCACTCGACTGCCAGGAGTTCAGTTGGGTGTCGAGCGTTTTCGTATCCGGGGAAAAGATGATACGACGTGACGGAGCAGTCTCTCGCGAAATCGGCAGACAGTCGGCACCTAACACGCAGTAGTACTTGCCAGCACATCCGTACTTCATGGCCACCGCGAAGCTCTCCGGGTTCAACTCGACACCACGAAGTAGGGTGAAGCTGTCGAACAATGGCTTTGCCTTGTCGCGTTGTCGTGCGCGCATGTACTGCCTCGCCAGACGGTACACTCCGGAAATGAAACCAGGATTCTGCTCGACCAGATTCTCGAGCACAGGAAGCGCCTCTTCATGTTTTTCGACGCCAATCAGAGATTCCGCATACTTGTAGGCGACATGCGGATCGTCGCTGTCGGCTTGGTACACCCGCTCGAAACAGTCTAGGGCCTCTTGCATCTCTCCTTTGTACTGGTAGTACATTCCCAGCGAAAAAGTGGCGTGCAGGTGACTTGGTTCGGACTCCAGAACAGTCTCGAACATTTGGCGTGCCGACTCCAACGTATCCTCTGTCCCATCACCTCCTTGTGAGGCATCTTTCTTGTCAGCATCGGTCTTTCCCGCCGAATTCAGATAAGCAAGCCCAAGATTGAAACGCGCCGCGGTCCAGTCCGGTGCCGCCTCCAACACGGTCTCGAACGCTTTGGACGCATCCGGATAGCGGTATTGCTCCATCAACGCTGCACCCCGGTTGAACACGGTCAGTAACTCGCGCAGTTTCTTGGCATCCAAGTTCGCCGAACCACCACCGCCACCGTTGGTTTCAGATGGATCCTTCCCTGGTGGGGCTGGATCCGGTGTCCCGGGACACCCGGCTGCGACAACGACGCCAAACAGGATTGCGACCGACCAGACGCATCGCGACGAATGACTCATTTCTTACTCCAGAATAAGCTCGGACTAGATGGAAAGCTGTCCCCCGCCCGCATAGTTGCCCAATCGGGCCGTAGGACATCCATCAACATGATAGCGGGTGTTCGAAATATGCAAAGCGCAAATGCTAGCGCGACCCAGCGTCTGTACGTGTCTCGATGTACTGCAGTTCGGGGGCCGGCGCAGTCACTTGGGCTGGTCTGCTCCCGTCAGCCGCCAACTCTCTTCGGTCACTGTCAGTCCTGTCGCGCCCTTGTACTCGTCGTACACTTTCTGCATTTCATCGATCGAATCGAAATAGCCGACTATGAACGCCGCGCTGAAGCTCTCGCCCGCCTTGATCGGCCGGCCGCCAAATTCCTGAATCATGCATATGTAGCCGCGCTGGTGACACCACGCTTCGTAGACGACCTCCGGATCCAGTGTCATCCCCGCCAACCACGGTCCGGTCTTTCCTGTTTCCGTATCCCGCAAACGACACGCACGAATGAAGCGTTGCGGCTGGGCATTCTTCTCTCGGAGGTAGTGGAAGCGTGCATCAGGTGCGAAGTTCTCGGAGAATTCGCTGGACGGGATGTGTAGCCCCTTTTTGCCGCCAAGATAGCTCAGGTAGATTTCGCTGAAGGTATCGCCTTCCGTGTGGCGGATGTGTCCCGGCATGTCAATTCGCAGAAACAATCCGTCGCTGCTGTTCACCGTGTCGATGCGATCCATCGATACGAAGTATCGTTTGCCAACGGGAAAGACCAGGTACTGTGTCCACGTCGACCCAACCTTCTTGCCCGGCGCGGCAACTTGATACTGAAAACTCTGACGGATGCCGACGAAATCTTTGCCGCGAATCACTTCCGGTTTCAATTCACGCGCTCGAGTGCATATTTGTGGTCCCTCGATAGACCGCTTCGGCCGGTTTCCGTGAACCATGTCGTTGAAGTGGTAGGGCAACCCTTTGTCCAGCTTGTCGCGATACTCTTCATCGCTCCCTGGTTCCATAAGCCAGTCGACAATATCCAGCCCAAACCCCGGATCGCGGAAACCGGTCTTCTTGTCCAAGAACGTCTGGCGATAGACTCCCGAGACGTAGCCTTTCTTGTTGATCACAGCCTCCAGTTGCGGTGTCTCGATCTTCACACCCGTATCGCTGTCCATGACTTGATACTCATCCGCCTTAAGAGATGCCATCAACGGCGAGAGCCAAACGGAAAGGCAAATAACGCATAGCCATCGCCGTTGGCCAACACTGCACCTTCGATTCCGATCGTCTCTGAACATGATGATTTCTCCATTGGCGGGAATTGTTGTTCTTCACAAAGTCTAACGACCCACGGAAGCAAACTCCACCTCATCCCCGCGCATAATCTTGTGGTATTCGTAATGATATTTGATAGATTTGCATGTGTCGAAAATCGGCCCAAGGCGGTATGACGCCGCTGGTTCGTCGTGTCTTCGTTTAACCCGAAGCCGGAGGCGATGGCGGGTGCTTCGTGTGGACAATCCTCCCCACGGGCCGCCATCGCCTCCGGCTTCGGGTTAAACGAGCTATGCGGACATTTCAAACTTGCGGCGGTATGGCTTCGTTTCCGACTCAAAGCACGGCATATCGTGCCCAGCGTTGCGGAGGGATGGAGAAATGAAACATGTAGTTCTGGCATTCGTGATCCTGACTTCCGCCCCGGCGGCATCTGCCGAGAAGCAGGCTCCCGACTGGGTGAAGGTCACGGATGCGGCGGGTTGGCAGGTGCGCGATTCGCAGGGAGAAGTTGTCTACGACAATCGGCTTTGGATATTCGGCGGGTGGTTCAACTCGTACAAGCCCGCGCCACGCGATGTCTGGAGTTCGGCCGACGGCAAGGCGTGGCAGCGGGTCGCAGAGACGGCTCCCTGGAAGCATAGCGATTTGTCGATGTCGATCGTGTTCGACGCCAAGATGTGGTTCATGGGCGGGTGGTACAACGGACGTCTGCCTGGGCATTCGGCCAGCAACCAGGTATGGTCCTCGACCGACGGCAAGACGTGGGAATCCGCAACTACTGGCGCTGGCTGGTCGCCACGCATTGCTGCAGGAATCGTCGCGTTCAGGGACAAGATGTGGCTGCTTGGGGGAATCGAGAACTACTACTTCGGCGATGAGAAGAGCCTGAAGAACGACGTGTGGTATTCGTCGGATGGCAAGAACTGGAAGCAGGCGACGGACAATGCCGGTTGGTCGCCCCGCGCCTATCATCAAGCTGCCGTATTGAACGACAGGATCTACGTTTTTGGCGGAGGCAACTATTTGCCGAAGTACTCCGCGACTAACGACGTGTGGTGTACGGAAGACGGTGTCAGCTGGACCAAGGTAACCGACTCGGCGGCCTGGCGCCCGCGGCTATGGTTTTCCTCGGTCGTCTACCGCGATCGCATGTGGGTGCTTGGCGGTTGGTCGAATAATCCATCGAAGAACTGGGACGACGTCTGGTATTCAAAGGACGGTGCAGACTGGAAACAACTCAAGTCCGACGTGATCTGGAAGGAACGCCACGAACACTCGGCCTTTGTCATGAACGACAAGATTTGGATTGCCGGCGGACACGCCCGTCCGCTGAGCAGCGAAGTCTGGTCGCTCGAAGTTCCCGAATCGTGGTTCGAAGACGAGTGAATTCTAGAAATCCTTGAAGGGTCCGCGCGGCTCGGCCTCGTCCATGCGTTCCAGCCAGCTCTCGAAATGCTGCTGCATCTCTGCGGCCTTGTCCGGCATTTTGTCGATCAAGTTGTTCTTCTCGCTGATGTCTTTGGATAAATCAAACAGGAACTTGCCGCTTTCGTTACGGACCCATTTCCAGTTCTCGACGCGTGCCGCCTCCTTGGCTCGCCGTTTCCAGTACATCTCCTTTCGCGGCGATGGCTTGTTCTCGGCCACCATTGGCATCATGTCAAAGCCGTCCAGCACGA
>CAZUAH010000716.1:0-6435 GCA_964617665.1 uncultured Pirellulaceae bacterium | reverse complement strand
GTGGCAACCTCGGCCTGCCGCAGAACTGGCAGGGCAACTGTGTGATGAAGGGCAACTACGACAACGAGATCATGACCCTCGCGCCGGTGCGGCCGGACGGCAAGCTCACGACCGTCTACCGCCCGGAGAACAATAGTTTCGTAGGCGACATCGACCTGCACTGGGACGCCCAGAAGATGCTCATCTCGCAAAAGGGCAACAACAACCGCTACGAGGTCTTCGAGATCGGCGTCGACGGCGGCGGCCGGCGCCAGGTGACTCCCGCGGAGCCCGATGTGGACAACTACGACGCCTGCTACCTGCCCGACGAGCGGATCATTTACGACTCGACCGCCTGCTTCCAGGGCGTGCCGTGCGTGGGCGGTGGGAACCAGGTGGCCAACCTGCACATCATGAACCCCGACGGCACCGGCATCCGCCGCCTCTGCTTCGACCAGGACCACGACTGGTGTCCGACCGTGATGAACGACGGCCGCGTGATGTTCGCTCGCTGGGATAACAGCGACACGCCTCATTACTTCACCCGAGTCATGATGCGGATGAACCCCGACGGCACCGGCCAGACTTCGCTGTACGGGAGCAACTCGCTGTGGCCCAACTCGACGTTCTACGCCCGGCCGATCCCCGACCACCCGACGAAGTTCGTGGGCGTTATCTCCGGCCACCACGGCGTGCCGCGCATGGGCGAACTGATCGTGTTCGATCCCGCCCTCGGTCAACACGAGGCCGACGGCGTCGTCCAGCGAATCCCTGGCTACGGCGAGGAGGTCGAGCCGATCATCCGGGACCGGCTCGTCGACGCTTCTTGGCCGAAGTTCCTTCACCCATTTCCGCTCAGTGAAAAGTACTTTCTGACCGCATGCCAACTCGACCAGCAGTCGCCGTGGGGCGTGTACCTAGTGGACGTGTTCGACAACTTCGTGCCGATCTGCGTCGAGCCGGGTGTGGCGACGCTTGAACCCGTGCCGCTCCGCAAGACCAAGCGACCGAGGACGATCGTCGACAAGGTTGACACCTCGCGCAAGGACGCAATCGTGTACATGAACGACGTGTACCTTGGCGGCGGGCTCGAAGGCGTGCCCCGCGGCACGGTCAAGCGGTTGCGGCTGTTTGCGTTCGATTACGGCTACCAGGGCTTGGCCAACCACACGTATATCGGCATCGAGGGGCCCTGGGATGTCCACCGCATCGTGGGCACGGTCGATGTCGAGCCGGACGGATCCGCCGCGTTCCGCGTTCCGGCCAACACGCCGCTGGCCGTGCAGCCGTTGGATGAAGATGGAGCGGCCCTGCAACTGATGCGGAGCTGGTTCGTAGCCATGCCGGGCGAGAACCTCTCGTGCATCGGCTGCCACGAGGACACGACCAGTGTCCCAATCAACCACGAGACCATGGCCACCAAGCAGAAGCCGCAAGACATAAAGCCGTGGTTCGGTCCAGCCCGTGGGTTCAGCTTCGACCGCGAGGTGCAACCGACGCTCGACAAGTACTGCGCCGGCTGCCACAACGACAAGCCATACGAGGGACGTAAGCTCGTCGACCTACGACAGGACAACGTGCAAACCTTCAGCCGTGCGTACAAGGAGTTGCAGAAACATGTCCGCCGCCCCGGCCCGGAAAGCGATTACCACATGTTCCCCGCCGCCGAGTACCACGCCGACACGAGCCCGCTGGTCCAGATGCTGCACAAGGGACACCACGGCGTGAAGCTCGACCGCGAGGCATACGAGCGGCTCTACACCTGGATCGATCTGAACGTGCCTTACTATGGCACTTGGGGCGAGTTCCGCGAGATCCCCCAGGGCCAACGAGAGCGGCGAGCGGAACTGCGGCGTCTGTACGCCGGCATAGACGAGGACTATGAGGAAATTCCCGAACTACCCGCCAGCCCGGTAACATCGATCATCCCGGATCCGCCGGAACCGCGGATGGTGGCTAAGGTCGAGAGCCCTGACTGGCCGATCAGTGACGCCGTGGCCCGCGAGCGCCAGGGTGAAGTCCGCGAGCGGACGATCACACTGGGCACGATCGACGATCGCCCGGTGCAGATCACGTTGGTCCGCGTACCGGCTGGCGAATTCGTCATGGGCAACGCCAACGGCCGCGCCGACGAAGGCCCGCCGTGTCGGGTCCGCATCGAACGGTCGTTCTGGATTTCAAAGACTGTCGTCACAAACCAGCAGTTCAATCTGTTCGATCCCGCACACGACAGCCGCTACCTTGACCGCGGCGGCAAGGACCATTCGAACCGTGGAAACCCGCTAAACCGGCCCGAACAACCGGTTGTCCGCGTCTCGTGGGACCAAGCCGGGGCGTTTTGCGATTGGCTTTCCAGCGAAACCGGGCGAAGCTACTCCTTGCCGACTGAGGCCCAATGGGAATACACCTGCCGCGCCGGCGCTGGCAACGGTCGAGCCTGGGGCGTGGAGCAAATGCCCGGTAACATCGCCGAGTGGACCCGCACCACGTATCGCCCCTACCCGTACGAACCGGGCGATGGCCGCGACGACGCGTCCGTTCCTGGTCGCAAGGTCGTCCGCGGCGCCAAAGCCCTCGGCGCACCCGGCAGCAAGCGCGACACGTATCGCTTGAGCTACCACGAATGGCACGGCGTCTGGGACGTCGGCTTCCGCATCATCTGCGAAGACGAAACGCCCACCCCCGAACGAGTCGCCGCAGCGGAGTGACGGTGTGAGGCGAGCGGCGGACGAAAATGTACCAGCCGTAGGTTGGGACCATTGTCCCGACCAGGTAAAGTTCAACTCGGACGGGACAATGGTCCCATCCCACAAGTATGAAGTTACCTGCCGCTCGCCTAAGCTGAAACTACCCAGCGGACTTGCCAGCTTCGACGTGGCGGTGGGGTAACGGTCCAAGCGATGGCGTTTTCGGTGACTGGCGATACCGATCCACAGACTGGACAGGGCCGAGCCACGATTCCGAATTCCTGGGGATCGTCAGAAGAATCGACGGTCGCAACTCTATCCCATCACGCCGACTCTGTCGAATTGCTGCGCGAGACGCCGCCTGCCAGACGCACGGGCATTGTGTTCAATCCCCGGCTGAGAATTGGCCATGCGACTCATGCACGCAAGACGATTGGCGATACTGTCTCTGCGATCTGCCGAGCGGCGAAACCGGCGCGATTTGTTAGTCCTGCCCCGCCGACGTCGCGTTACCCCGTGGCGTCGGCGGGGATTTGATCTTCGACAATTTGGCTGTGGCCCCCGGCGTCAGGCGTAGACGGCCGGTCGTGGGGCACTGCGACTTCGGTGGCGCTGGTCCGAACCCTCCGACGATAGGCTCGTCCGTAACGTACATCGATCCGTCACCACGGGTTACATCATGAAGCCGCCCATCCCCCTCCGGTACGCCTCAATAACCTTGAGGTAATAGGCACTAATTCTCTCAGCCTCGCGTGTGTCCTGCTCAGCACGATCCCTTTCTCGACGTGCCTCAGCTATTCGCCCCTGCGGCATCCACCAACCGCAGAGGCTCGCTGAGACAAGTACCAACCAGAAGAGATCGCGCAGAGAGACCTGTGGGCGTTTCATTGGCTTGCGTATTCCGGTGATCAATTCTTCTGAGAGACGTACCACATATGCTGTGTCATTGCGTCGCGAAAATAACGTTTGGGATAACAGGGCCACCGCCGATGACCTCACCATTCAGAACCGACGGGATCGGCGGCTCCAGTTCATCCCGTGGTTCTGCGATTCCCGCCCCGCCGTCAATCTTCGTACACGGCTGCCCAAAATAGGCAGCTACCAAAGTAGTTCACGAATCCCACACACATTCCGATGGATGCAAGGAAATTGACTTTGCTGCGAAATCGGTACAGAGTATATGCGCCGAGAGCGATGGCCGTGGCGGACAGCAGCCAGCCAAGGATCGCTGCGTGTTGAACGTAATCTGCAATTGGCCCCTCCCAAGTCACCACGGGCCTACGGTTGGTGCGGTCGGCTCGAACGTGCGACGCGGCAAATACGAGGATCGCAGTCGCGCTGAACGCAATTGCGGATGTGACGATAGCCGGACGGGAATCGGCGAGCGGCTCAGGCGGCGGCACCGGTTGCCTTGGGCGTGCCCTCCAAGGAAAGTGGCTGCGGATCGCTTCCGGCAAGAGCCATCGAACGGTGCCAAGCAACGTGGCGAGACATGCGGTGACGACTATCGGAGTGCCAATGACAAACGGCCAAGGATTGCGTTCATACAGCGGTTTCAGTTGCGGCAGCAGCGGTGGTTGGGCGTCGCGTATGCCGGGCCGAGGAATCTCCCGCGCGGCATTCACGGCCGGAAGAAGAAATGCCCACAGAGTCGAAAGGATCGCCACGACGACGAGCATCTGCGAAATGGATACGGTGAAGCGTGGCGATTTTGACCTGTCGCTTGTCATGGGTCTATCGCAGAACGACCAGGATAAGCCGGCGGAAATGGCGCCGGTGACGTTGAGTTCAGTTTGAAGCCCGACCGCCATTTCCGCTCGGCTTCATCCTTTGGTCAGGGGCTTCTGGGCAGACAAAGGTCAGTTCATCCCGGATCTTCTGCGCTTGCTCGAAGTCCGGCGGCGTCAGACCGCCAATGTATACTCGATGGTAACTCCCGGTCCGAGGGTCGATCCACCGATCCATCTCGACGGTAAACGTACCGGATTTGTAGTCCACTGTCCCGCGAGCCCGCGAGATCACCGTCCACAGCCGCCTGTCAAATCGGAGTACAGATTCGGCGACGGTTGCCTTTCTTCGGGACAAGAACTCCAGAGCAACCATTGCCGTCTTAGCCATATCCGCTGTCATGCCATACCGTGGGAGTTGCGCTGCACCGGGGGCGGGAACCGGGTAAGACACAAGCACGAACGACTGACCACTTGGGCTGACCCAATACTTCTTCTTGATGTCATCGACCACCAATACCCAATCACTCGGAACAGCCGCCTGGAGACCGGTGGCGCGCTTGTCAGGCGGAAACTCTGGCACCAAACGCTCGACGAACGACGCCTGAACTCTGTCCGCAACTGCCACCGCGGTCTCTGGGCTAGAAGCAACGGCTAAGACGTAGGCTACGGCATAGCAGCGCCGCAGACACCAGACGCGGCCCTCGGCCCACCCGACGGCAAGCTGCTGCGGTTTGTCGAAGGCAATGCCCCCTGCGTCACGTTCTCCGTATGCACAGAACGTCAAGCCAATTTTCCGAAATGGCGGGAACATCAATCGGTAGGAATCGACGACAGGGCCAGAATCGAAGTTCCCCGCGCGTAGATCTCCGTCAACCAGGTGCATGGACGTCGCGGGTACGACGCATAGGCTAACCAAGTCACGTTCAACGGTGCGAGTCACGAGCGAATAGGCGCCCGTCAACTCGGAAGAGGAATCGGTATCGATCGTGCCGGGTAGGGAGACCGCAAATGGGCCTCGTTCATACTGCAGCCAATCACCCGCATCTGCTGGCTCCTTGGTACTACTCGTTGCGGAAACGCGGTCATCGGACGCCCATTCCCGCTTTGTTCCACTTGGTGAGGAATCGTGGCAGCCAACCAAGGTCGCCAGCGCTATGCATTGAAGGCAGACACCGGTACGTGGCAACATGGAAGTTCTCAGTCGATTCAAAGAAGAGCACATGTGCCGCTGCCCCTAACGCTGAGTTCAGCCGCGTGCGAGCATGCCGTAGCGGCTTGAACAATCGAGCACCCTTCCATCCTCATTGACGGTCGAACAATCGCACGGGTAGCACGTCGGCTGCAACGATCTGGGGAATCCTACGGTGCTCATGTGACTGCTTGCTGGTGTCCACCTTCGCCGGATCCCGTTGTACAGGCCATCGTGAAGCGTGAAGCCAGCCACGGCATATCCGGCAACTGCCATTCTTGGTAGAATTATCTTCGGCAGCAAGCCTATTGACAGGAAAAGGAGTGAGCTGTGGTTTCCCAACGATCGATCGATGTGGCCAGAAGGGCGCAAGTGGTTTACGAGGAACGACTAAGGGCAAAACTCGAGGCGACGAACATTGACGATTTCGTTGCCATTGAACCGGAATCAGGTGATTACTTCCTCGGCAAGACCCTGAGTGAGGCGATTCAAGCTGCTCGCGCCGCGTACCCCGACCGCCTTCCATTTGCGCTTCGCGTGGGGCACAGATCGACGGTCGAGATGGGGGTGATGGTGCCGTGAACGGCCACGTAGATAATCACGGACGCGCGTTGCTTGCCCTCAGTGTTCGTGCGACGCGCGGTGCTGATCCAGTTGATTTGACGGTCTGGATTGACACAGCATTCACGGGGGAATTGGTGATCCCGCGCACCACAATTGAATCGTTGGATTTGCCACAGTCGGCGGCCGTAATGGCGGGATTGGCAGACGGTACGCAAGCAGTACTCGAATCGTACGTAACAGTTTAGTTCCCTGACTAGCTTTTACGATTCGGCGGCGACCGATCGGC
>CAZUAH010000715.1:0-6449 GCA_964617665.1 uncultured Pirellulaceae bacterium | reverse complement strand
ACACCTCGTGCGGCGGCTGTTATGGGCAGTGCGGCATCAAGGCCCACCGAGTCGATGGGTTGCTTGTCGACCTTGTAGGGAATCCTGAAAGCCCCGCCGGCAGCGGTAGGATTTGCGCCAAGGGCGTTGCCCAGCTTATGACGCTGTACGACCCGCACCGCGTCAACTACCCTGTGAAAAGGACCAATCCCGAAAAGGGCGTTGGCGTCGATCCGCGATGGGAACGCATTTCGTGGGAAGAGGCATTTGACACGATCGTGTCAAAACTGAAGGCCGCATACGAAGAGGATCCCCGAGGGGTCTACTTCCAGGCAACAACCGTCCAGACCAGCGAGATCCGTTTCGCCGTCGTGGCTTTCATGCGGGCCTTTGGATTCAAGAACTATTGGGTCTCAGGCGGCGGCCTCTGGTGCGGCAACGGCGCGCACTTCATGAACGGGATCACGCACGCATCGTGGTCGATCATACCCGACTGGAACTACAACAATTACACATTGTATTTCGGTTGCTCGAAGGGCCACGGTGCGGGGCACGCGGCCCTGCAGACGGCCCAGTTCGTCGCGGATGCCCGTGCTCGGGGGATGCGGGCTGTTGTGTTCGATCCGTACCTCTCTACTCAGGCATCCAAGGGCCACGAGTGGGTACCGATCCGAGTTGGTACGGACGGCGCCGCGGCACTGGGTATGGTCAATGTGATTGTAAACGAACTGGGCACCTACGACGCCGAATACCTGAAGCTGAAGACGAACGCCGCCTACCTGATCCAGTCGGACGGCCACTACAAGAGGGACGCGGAGTCCAACAAGCCGCTCGTCTGGGACTCGGAGGACGGGAAGGCGAAGACCTTCGACGACGAATCCATCCAGGATTTCGCCCTGGAAGGCGAATACGAGGTCAACGGCTCGACGGTCACGCCGGCATTCCAACTGGTAAAGGAGCACCTGAGAAAGGAATACCCGCTCGAGAAGGTTTCGGAGATCACGTCGGTCCCGGTGACGGCGCTCCGTCGCATCGCAAAGGAGTTTGTCGAGCAAGCCCGGATCGGCAGCACGATCACGATTGACGGCAAGCAGCTACCACTGCGACCGGCTGCCGCGATCTTTTTCCGGGGAAGCCAGGGACATCGCGACTCGGGTTGGACGTGCCTGTGCATCGACCTCCTGAACCAAGTCGTGGGAGCCTCGGACGTGCCCGGCGGGGCGATGGGGCACGGGCCTCCGGTTTCGCAGGGTCACCCCGACACAGGCAAGCCGAACACAGTGCCTTACCCGTGCCCGGACGGTTTGATGATCGTCAAGGGCTGGGTATACGATCACAAACCTTATCCACTACGAGATCCCGCACCGCCCCAGCGACTCGATCTCCAGGACATGTTTCCGTGCTCGGTCTACAACGCGTTCGTCATTTGTTCACCCGACTGGGAGAAGTACCTGGAACAGTTCAAAATCGACTACCGCCCGTCAGTGATGATCAACTTCGGTTCCAACTCGGTGATGACGATGGGCAACGCCGAGCAGGTGACCGAGAACTTCCTGAAGAAGTTCGACTTTGTCTTTTCGTTCAATATCTTCCAGAACGAGTTCACCGAGGCGGTCGCAGACGTGGTACTTCCCGACGCCTGTTTCCTGGAACGGTACACTCCGTGTGTCACCTTTCCGTCCGTTTTCTGCCATCCCACTGGCATGGACCACTGGGTATGGCAGATACGCCAACCCGTCCTTGATCCGCTGTACGAGCGTCGCGACTTCAACGAAGTCATGCTGGAACTGGCGGATAAGCTGGGGGTCAAAGGCAAGTACTACGAAGCGATCAACCAGATCATCCCGGTCCGCTACGGCGGAGAAATGGGCGAACAGTACAAGCTTGATCCCAGCGGCGACCACTCGTGGCAGGACATTTGCGACCGAGTGCTGCGCGATCGTCTGGGTGACGACAAGGGGCTGGAGGCGTTGAAGGAAACGGGCCTGGTGAAGTGGCCCACCAAGGTGGAAGAGATGTACTGGCGGTGGTTCGTCCCGGTCAGGGTGCCGATCTACTTCGAGTATTTTCTTGACGGAGGCAGAAAGCTCAAGGACCTTCTCGGGCAGTTCGGGCGCGAAGACATGTTTGACATCGACACGTTTTTCACGCCGTTGCCGGGGTGGCACCCGTGCCCCTCGCATACGCAGGAGAATCCGGACTATGATTTGTGGGCCTTCTGCTGGCGACCTTCCTTCCACACGCAATCTTCCTCGCAAAACAACCCCTGGTTGGATGAGATTTCGGTGAATGATCCTTTCGTCTACCTGATCCAGGTCAACGAGGAGACGGGCAAGACGAAGGGTCTCAAAGATCGGGACCTCGTCTGGGTCGAGAACCCGAACGGGAAGCGGATCAAGGGTGCGGTCACGCTTGTCCAGGGTGTGCATCCCGAACACGTGTGCATCGCCGGGTGTCACGGCCACTGGGCCAAGGGGACGCCAATCGCGAAAGGCAAAGGCCAGTTCTTCGACGACTTGACCATTATCGACGAGGCTCACACCGATCCGTTGACACAGGGGCAGGATGCCTGCGTTAAAGTGAAGATCTACAAAGCGTGAGGACGCGGCATGAGCACGACCACAATACGCTACGGATTCGTGATCGACCTAAAGCGGTGCTACGGCTGCTACTCGTGTACTGCGGCGTGTAAGGCCGCGAACCACACGCCCCAGGGCATTGACTTTGCCAAGTGCCTGCAAGCGGAAATCGGCACTTACCCGTCGGCACTTCGGCAAATGCTGCCGACGTTGTGCATGCAATGTGAGAAACCCGAATGCTTGTATGTGTGCCCCACAGGCGCCACGAAGCAGGACGAAAACGGCATCGTCACCGTGGATCGCGACCTGTGCATGGGCTGTAAGTACTGCATGCAGGCCTGCCCCTACGGCCAACGCCACACTGTGCCGGATTGGGCGACTTACTTTCCGGATGCCGAGACTGAGGATTTGGATGCCTACCAAGCGTACGCAAAGGATAAGTGGGAAGAGAAACACGCGTACGGTATCGCGGCCAAGTGCGACTTCTGCAAAGACCGCGTGCAGGAGGGAGAACAGCCCGCCTGCGTCGAGGCATGCCCGGCCAAGGCCCGCTATATTGGCGATTTGAACGATCCCGAAAGCGAGATTTCGGTCTTGATCAGGAGTGAACGCGGATTTCAGCTCAATCCCGAGCTTGGAACCAGCCCGTGTGTGTACTATTTGCCACCGAGGTAACGAACCATGTTGGTCAAACCCAAAGCACAAAGCCGATGGACATGGGTTATCGCCGCCTACCTTTTTCTCGCCGGTGTCGGCGGCGGCGCCTACATCACTGGGGTCATGGCGGATTTGTTCGGTGGCCACGAGTGGGTCCGTGTCTCCAAAATCGGCGTCTTCCTGGCGTTCCCTTGCGTTGCTGTCGGGTGCGCGTTCCTTTTGTTGGATCTGGGATCCCCCAAGAACTTCTGGCGGGCTTTCAGGCGGCCGGGTACGTCGTGGATGGCCCGAGGAACGATCATCATTTCAATCTTCATGCTCCTGGCTGTCATTCACAGCGTCTTCTTGATCTTCGCCGAGTCCAGCGGCACGCCCCTGGCCGTCAGCATTCTGGGCACAGTGTTTGCGTTGGCCACAGTGATCTACACGGGAATCCTGCTCGGGGCGTCTCGGCCGATCGCGTTCTGGAGTACCGCTGTGCTGCCCGCGCTGTTTCTCGTATCCGCTCTCTCGACCGGCGTCATGGCCGTTGCCCTCGTTGGAACAATCGCAGGCGTGCACAAGGACGCAATGACTGTCCTGGAGAAGCTTGACATCGTTCTGATTGTCTCGGAGATGCTCGTCCTGGGCTTCTTCCTCCAGGCAACGCACCGTGTGACCGAATCGCGAGCTTCTGCCAGGCTCGTCCTCTGCGGATCGGTGGCATCGACGTTCTGGTTTGGCGCGGTCCTGCTAGGATTACTCGTTCCTCTCGTGCTCACGGCCCTGGGCGTGGCCGCCCCGGACGGCGTCATGGCACAGTTCACCGTCATCCTCGCGGGCACCGTGGTACAGCTCAGCGTCCTGTTCGCATCGCTTTGCGGCCTCATTGGCGGCCTGTTACTTCGGCAGGTGATCCTGTCCGGCGGCATTCACGCGCCGCTGAAAGCGGGCCGTTTCGAGTACACTCTGACCAACGTTTGAATCGCTTCATGATCCAGGCAGCCCGAGACCTGAAGTACTTTTTCAGCCCCCGGTCCATAGCCATTATCGGGGCGTCCGGTAACTTCGGCAGCATCAGCGGCAAGCCGCTCCGTTACCTGAAAGAGCATGGTTACCAAGGCAAGATCTTCCCCGTCAACCCTAAGTATGAAGAACTGGGTGGGTACAAGTGCTACGGGAGCATCCTGGACGTGCCCGAGGCGGTCGATTTGGTGCTGGTCGCCGTGAACTACAAACTTGTTTTGCCAGCACTCGAACAGTGCGCGAAGAAGGGCGTCAAGTTCGTCACGATCTTCAGTTCGGGATTCGCCGAAGCGGGCGACGAAGGGAAGGCTCTTCAAACACGGATCGCTGAACTGGCTGAAGAATCCGGCATGGGGATCGTCGGTCCCAATTGCCAGGGCTCGATCAACGTGAGGGAAAACGTGATCGGGAGTTTTAGCGCTTCGGTCGAGGTAAGACCCTTGCGAGTCGGCCCTATCGGTTACGTCACACAAAGTGGCGCGTTGGGCTACGGAATCTTCAACCTGGCGCAGGAATCGGGCGTCGGCTTCAGTTGCGTCGCCAGTACCGGCAACGAGGTGGACCTCCACACGTTGGACTTCATGGAGTATCTGCTGGAAGCCTCCGACACGGAAATGGTCATCAGCTACCTGGAAGGCATCAAGGACGGCAAACAGTTTGCCCGCCTGGCCGACCGAGCGTTAGAACTGGGAAAACCGATCGTCACTCTGAAGGCGGGGCGCACGGATATCGGTCAAAAGGCCGCTTCCTCGCACACGGCGTCGTTGACCGGATCCGATGCGGTGTGCGATGCCTTCTTTCGACAGAAGGGAATTATCCGAGCCGACGACTTGGAGCAAATGATCGACGTGGCTGCGCTGATGCAGCGAATCCCGGCGTTGCCCGAAGGCAAAGGGCTGGGCATCGTGACTACGTCCGGGGGCGGCGGGATCGTGGTTGCGGACGAGGCGGTCGATTTGAAGCTGGACATTCCCGAGTTGGATGCCAGAACCCAGAAAGCGATCATGGAGGTGATCCCTGCATACGGCTCGGCGTTAAACCCCGTCGACGTAACCGCCCAAGTACTCAACGAGGCGGAGGGTTTTCTAAGGGTGCTCCAGGCGATGGTGGATAACCCGGATATCGACGCTTTGGTGATCGTCGTAACGATGATCGTTGGAGACCCCGGTCGGCAGATGGCCGAGGATATCGTCCGTATGGCACGGCGTACTCGGAAACCGATCACAGTCGCGTGGACGGCGGGCGATCGGGTGATGGGCGACAACCTGGAGGTCTTGGCCGAAAGAGGCGTTCAGTTCTACCGATCCCCGGTTAGAGCCGTGCGAGCGATGGGGGCGCTGATGAAATACAGCGAGTTTCGTGAGGGGCGTCTGGCGAGGTCTCAAACTGAACGCGTTGACATGACGACTGGCACGACCTGTGAAGCGGCACTGACGTTGCTGGCCGGCGCCGATCGCAGCCTTACTGAACATCAGAGCAAGAAGTTGCTCCGACTGTACGGCATTCCGGTCACGAAAGAAGACGTTGCCAAGACGGAGCAGGAGGCGGTACAAGTCGCCGAGACCATCGGCTACCCAGTGGTTCTAAAGATCGACTCGCCCGATATCCTCCACAAGACGGAAGCCGGCGGACTGAAGCTGAACATACAGAATCGAGACGAACTCATACGAGCGTACAACGACGTCCTGCAAAACGTCCACGCCTACAATCCCGCGGCTCGCGTTAACGGCGTTCTCGTCCACGAATGGGTCAGCGATGGTGCCCAGGTTATTGTGGGCGTGAACAACGACCCACTGTTCGGGCCGACCGTCATGTTTGGCCTGGGCGGCATCTTCGTCGAGGTGCTGAAGGACGTATCGTTGCGTGTGGCGCCGCTGAGCCGGGGCGACGCGTTGGAGATGATGGAGGAGACGAAGGGATTCAATGTTCTGGTAGGTGCCCGCGGCGAGGCCAAAGCCGATATTCACGCGGTAGCCGATGTATTGGTCAACGTGAGCCGCCTGGCTCTGGAGTTGGAGGACCACATTCGTGAATTGGACATCAATCCCCTAATGGTGCACGCTGAAGGCCAGGGAGTTCGCGTGGTCGATGCGCTGGTGGTCAAGAGGTGATAGCGCGGCGAGTCGCATTGTTTAACCCTGAGCCGGAGGCGACGGTTGCTGTGGGCGGCTCGATGCGCCACGACCCTCGCCTCCCGCTCACGGTGAAACGCGAAAGAGTCTACTTAAT
>CAZUAH010000714.1:0-6469 GCA_964617665.1 uncultured Pirellulaceae bacterium | reverse complement strand
AATCCGAGCCGCTACTTCATGGCCACGCGCTCGCAGAGTGCGCCGCCGGAACTGCATCAACGATATCTGTGCTCGACATCATTTCGGGCACCGAAACCAAGCGGATGACAAGTGCAGATGCATTCGGCTTTTGCGGCGTGGCAGTTTTGCCTGACGGGCGGCACGTTGTGGGAGCGACGTTTTCCGACAATCCAATGGCGAACATGAGTCTGATGGAGATCCTTGGGGCAGTCAAAGCGACGGTGGAGAATCCCAACGCCCTCAGCGGACCGTCCCAAAGTTCCGTGCGCATCTGGGATTTGGTGACAAGTGCGCAGACACACCGTTTCGACGTCGGACAGGGAGCGTGCACGAGTCTGGCACTGTCGCCCGATGGTCGCTCCACATTGACGGCCCATATGAATGGCGCTGTCACTCTTTGGAGACTACCCGACACAAAGCAGTCTCAACAAGGCGTTGTCAGTGAAAATTTCGAGATCCGACAACTGACCGGTCACACCGACGATCTCCAGTGCGTTGCCATATCGAGCGATGGAGGGTATGGTCTGACGGCTTCGGGAGCTGGGAGCTTGCAGGGCAAGCACGACTTCAGCGTCCGACACTGGGACCTGGATCAAGGAATAGAGTTACAGAAATTTGAGGACGAGAACGACTACACCCGCATCAACCCGACCAGTCTCGCATATTCGAGGGATCTAGAGCAGGTGGGCGTCTGTCGCACGACGGGCGGCCTGAACAGTTGCCTGCAAGTGTGGGACGTAGCCACCGGTTCACGACTGATGCAGATCCAGAATCTCGACAACCAGTGTCTCGTATTCGCCCCCAACGGCAAACGGCTTGCCGCCGGTGCGTACACTGGTGGTTATCCCAGGATCCACGTCGGCGGCGCAACACTGAATGCTGGTTGGGACGTGATACTGTTTGATGTGACAACGCGAAAACAGACGAACAAACTGCGTGGACACCGGCATGAAATCCGGTGCATCACCGCTTCTCGCAATGCAAGTGCCTTGCTGTCCGGAGGCGCGGATGGTCGCGTCAACTTGTGGACTCAGGACTCGTTTGATACAGGATCGCCAGCAAAGACTTTGATACATGGCGACAACGACACTGTCCTCTGCGTCGCGTTCGCCCCTAACGGTCTACGTGCCGTTTCAGGAGGCGTCAAGGGAACGCTGCACATTTGGAGTCTAGATGGTGGCCACCATGATCGCATACAGGGAGCCACCGGCTTCGTCGAGACGGCGGTGTTCCTCCGCGACAATCGACACGTACTGACACTCTCGCGAGAGTCCCAAGACGAAGACGCCAAGTGCTTTCTTCAACTGTGGGATGCGAACGCTGGGGTAGAGGTTGGGAAGGTCCAATTGCGTAGCACTCCGAAAACGAACGTGGCATTTTCGGAATCGGGAAACCGTGCGATTTACGGTGCCACGGACAGGTCGGTCCGCGTGCTTGATTTATCGAAACCGTTTTCCCAAGTACGAAGGGCTCCTTGACGTTGTGTGTCGGCTCGTGTACGGCCTCACCCAAACCCAGCGGAAAGAGCGGTGGAATCATGTGTGAACCAACAAGACCGTTCATCAATCTAGTGTCCACAAAGAATCACGCAACTCTTTTGTGGGCTGCAGTCTTTCTGCTGTGTGGCGGTCTCACTCGATGGGTTCCGGCGCAGCCAACATCCAATATGGAGCGAGTCGGAACTGTATCTTCCGTAACGCGATCATACGTTATTCTCATCATCGAGGATGCGAAGCGTGATGAAGTCGAGAAAGGCCAAAACTATGGGGTCTTCCGACCGTCTGACGGTCTGCGACTTGTCTGCGAAGCTAAGATAGCGTTCACGCAGGGTAACAAGATCGCCTGCACTTACTCGGAACACGACGTGCCGAAGAAAGGTGACATTGCTGCTCCGTTGCCTTCGGGTAAGGCGCAGGTCCTACCCAAAGCCCCCGAGCGACGATCCAGGTATTGGACAGATACAAAAAATCGGCGAATCAAGGCGAGGCTTGTTGGGCCGGTGTTGGACAAGATCGAATTAGAGTTCGGGAACAGCGAGACTACACTGATCAAATGGCAGACGCTTTCCGACGAGGACATTGAGTACTTGGCATCGATCAGTCCGAGTTTTCGCCCAACCGCAACTCGCTTTCTTGACGAACGCCGCGCGGAACGAGAGAGAACCCTGAAGGAAAGACGACGACGTGAACGTGAGCAACGTATTGCTTCAGCACGCAGCAAAATCGTCACTGCAGTTATCGCTGATTGGTATGCTAAGCAAAGAAAGGCATCAGTCAACGATGTCCTTGATGGACGCGGCCCCTCCGAAAACGTGACTCTCGGCGAGGCGATCGTTAATGCTCTTGCCTATAAGTTTCGCGACAGCCAAGTTGGAAGCGCGATACGAGATTTGTATCCAGAAATGGGGGAAGCGGAAGTCGCGGTACTTCGGGCAGTAATCACGAGCTACATAAATGGCAAAGACTCCCTGGAGGAACTCGAAAGCGAAGCCATCAAGGAATGGACGTTGCAGCAAATCAAGACAAGGGTGAAAGACGAGCAGGGTGAGTTGGCCGGCCACCTGGTCGAATTTACTGAGTTCATTGCTGTCGTCCACGAGGAGGTCGCCAAGAACAAGAAGCAGTAGTGGGTGTCGAGGCAAAGAGAATAGTCTCTCAAGACTAAAGGAACGATTTATTCCAGTCTTCAGTCTGGTTTGTGGCGCACCTGAAATCCAAACCGAAATCGGTTACACTCTATGGTCATGGGACTACTCAGTCCTCAAGTGCCGGCTTACCCCTAATCCGCCACTTGCTACGTGACTAACAGCCTTTTCGTTCCATCCAGTGAGAGAAACGCCTAAGATGTTCGTCGATCGAGTCGAAATCGAAGTCCATGCTGGCAACGGCGGATCCGGCTGCGTCAGCTTTCGGCGCGAGCGGTACGTTCCTAAGGGCGGCCCCGACGGCGGTGATGGCGGTAACGGGGGCAGCGTGGTTGTGGTGACCGAGGCCGGGATCGACAGTCTTACGGCGCTGGCCAACCGCAAATTCTGGAAAGCCAAGAGAGGCACACACGGACAGGGCTCGAATCGGCACGGTCGCAATGGTAAGGACTTGATCATTCAAGTACCTCCCGGCACCGTGGTGATCGATTCACAGAACGACTTCGTAATTAAGGATCTGGTACAGACCGGTGATCGCTTGGTGGCGGCTCGCGGCGGCAAAGGGGGCTGGGGCAACACCCATTTCAAGTCGTCTACTAACCAGGCGCCGCGCCAGCACACGCCGGGCGAAGAAGGCGAACGACGCAAACTGATTTTCGAGTTGAAAGTCATCGCCGACGTGGGTCTGATCGGCAAGCCCAACGCGGGCAAGAGCACATTGCTAAGCCGTCTGTCTCGAGCGCGACCGCAGATTGCCGATTATCCATTCACAACCAAGTATCCGAACCTAGGCCGAGTTATGATCGACCGGGACCGTTCGTTTGTCATGGCCGACATCCCCGGATTGATCGAAGGAGCTCATACAGGCGCCGGCCTGGGTCACGAGTTTCTGCGACACGTCGAAAGGGCCGGCATTCTGGTTCACCTGGTCGAACCATCGCCGATGGACGGAAGCGATCCGCTGGAGAACTACCAAGCCATACACAGCGAACTGACGCAGTACAACGAAAAGCTGAGCCAGCGTCCCGAGATCGTTGTCGTCACCAAGGCCGACTTGCCCGAATCGAGCGACATTCGCGATCAGTTGGCCGAGTCGCTCGATCGGGATGTCATCTTGATCTCTGCAGTCACTGGACAGGGATTGAATCAACTGACCGGCAAGATCGCTCGCCTCTTGGATGAGCAGTCCGAGACATTGAGCGATTAGGACACTGTCGCGCAATTGCCCCGATCAATCTGGGAACCTTCACGATGCCTGTCAATTCTCCACTAGACCGCAAACTTCGCATGGGTTTGATTGGCGGTGGCGGCAACGCGTTCATAGGTCGCGTTCACGCGGTCGCCGCGACGTTGGACGCGCGAGCCGAACTGGTGGCGGGCGCTCTTTCGTCAGACCCGGTCAAAGCGCGAGATGCAGCACCGGATTTTGGAATTGATGCAGACCGCGCGTACGGATCGTACCAAGAATTGCTCGACGGTGAGTTACGGCTTCCGGCGGACCAAAGAATCGACTTCGTTAGTATCGCCACGCCCAACTGTACGCACTTCGAGATCGCCAGAGCAGCGCTCGAAGCCGGACTGAACGTCGTTTGCGACAAGCCCATGACGACCGAAGTCGGGCACGCAGAACAACTAGTGAGCTTGGTCGAGCGGTCCGGCGTTGTGTTCACGTTGATCCACAACTATGCTGGGTATCCGCTTGTGCGACAGGCTCGCGACATGATCATGGGTGGCGATCTCGGTGAGATCCAGGCTATCCGCGCCAACTACATTACGGGCAGTCTGCGCCGCATGGTCCCGGGTCAGTCGCCAACACGAGGACTGTGGAAAACTGATCCGGCCAAGACTGGACCCTCGGGCACGATGGGCGATGTTGGCATCCACGCCTACCATCTGATTCGATACACAACCGGCATGTCTCCGGTCGAAGTCTCCTGCAACCTCAAGACGTTTCATCCCGTTCGCCCGTTAGACGATTACGGCCATGCCTTGATTCGATTCGCCGATGACGCGATGGGCATGATAACCGTCAGCCAAGTGACGCACGGCCGGTTGAACGACTTCTCGCTGGAAATCGACGGCACCACGGGATCGCTCGCCTGGCGACAAGAGGAACCCAACGAATTGATCGTTCGAAGATACGGCCTTCCGGCCCAGATATACGAGCGGAATCCTCGCGCCGAATGGACCAGCGATTCATGCCAGTCAGCTAGTCGTCTACCCGGAGGCCATCCCGAGGGTTTTCTGGAGGCGTTCGCCAACATCTACCGAGACAGTTTCGACGATATGGTGATGCGGGCGAAGGGCGCAGCGGTCGATGCCAAGAGCACCATCTATCCGAACGTCTACGATGGTGCTGAAGGTGTCACTTTCATTCACCGATGCGTGACCAGCAGCCGAGAAAACGGTGCTTGGCAATTGCTCTAGCACGCGGCGATCTTTAGCCCGGTGCCGGGAACAAAGTCGGATCGAGTTTGATGGTGCCCAAGTCGTTGGTTCCCGGCTTGATTTCCATCTTGAAGCGACCTCTTGACCAATCCGATGTCGCGACGCAGCCCGATCGCTCGTGCCAAACCTGAAATTCCAATTCCCCCACGGGCAACTTCTCGATCTTGAACGCGCCGTCGGGCTGCGATACGGAGATGTAGGGATTGTCCCGAGGTAGAATGTAGGCGCTTTCCCAGCGGTGATAGTTGCACAAGATCTTGACGGGGATTGTCTGCTTGCGGCCGAACTTGTGCGTCGCCTTGCCTTTGACCGGAATCACGATGTTTGCCGGTGTATCGAATATGGGTGTGAAGGCGACGTTCTGGCCGACAGGGTCAGAATTGACAATCTCGAAAGTCTGCTTTGTGTACCAAATCGTCATGCAATGCGGCTTGAAGATGCAATCGCGGTTGTCCAACACAACTTTGTCCTTGACCGCCAACTCCAGGTCAGGGCAAACGGCTACGCTTCGGCTTCGGACGTAGACGAAGACATTCCCCAAACCACCCTCCTTGTCGACCATCAGCGATTCGTCGCGGATATCGAACTTGCCACAGCACTCGACATCCTTGTCCACCTTCAGCTTCTTGCGTTCTGGTGCTTTCCCGTCGTACACGAACTGACCGACCAGATCGCCCCACGCATCGGAGTCGGCCGACGCGGCGATCGTTGGGTAGGCACCGGCGGCCAGCAAACCTGCGGTGGCTGCTGTTGTAGTGAGGAAATGTCGGCGATTGATGGAGATCATAACGTGCGGCTCCCTTGGGCTATGAAAGATGGAATCGCGCGGATGGATTCAATCGAGCGTCAAAATGGCCGCGGAGAGGCCCGCTAGGCAATCCCAATACAATCGGCTGGAGAAGTCGGTCGAGGATGGGCTCGTCGCAGGGGCGAAGACGGCGGGTATGACGCTCTGGTATTGGATTAGCTCCAATACCAGAGGATATTATCACCTGCGGGCAAGCTACCGGCAATAGCTCGCCTGATTCAACGATGTGCCACACTACCAGGGATTCACGCCCCGCTGTCAAGCAAGCCGATTGACTTCCATCGAAAGAACCGTAAATTTGGTTCTCAGTATCGTGAAGCAGAGGTAATTCGGATGGTGCGTCACCTCCGCCTGCAAACCGGAGCGTAAGCACAACTCATCTTCTTGCGGAACTTTCATGTGCCCTTGAAGCACTCACATTAACTACCGCATGCAGCATCCGTCGTCTCCGGGCTCTCCGCTCGACATTAATGACCTCGCATCGCACCTTTTAGGATATTGACATCCTTTTGCTCCTTCGGGGCCGAAGATATACGACTCATCGCGAG
>CAZUAH010000713.1:0-6498 GCA_964617665.1 uncultured Pirellulaceae bacterium | reverse complement strand
GGAGTCCCTCAAAATGATCCCCAATCGTGAAGAGAATCTGGGCCGCCGGAGAAGCTGCGGATAGCTGGATAACGCCATTCCCTCCCGACGAGGTGCGTCAGAGGATTGAACGACTACTCGCCACACACAAGGTTCGCATTGTGCAGGCCGACGATGACGAAATCGCCGGCAAACAAGGATCGCAGTTCCTCACGCGTCTGCTCGGCGGTTGGTTTGTGAATCCCGCGAAGTTTCCGAAGCTCATTGCGATTCAGTACGCGAGACACGGTTCGGGCAGCAAGGTGGAAGTGCGGATCGAAGAGACAATGGGCGTTGGCGTGCTGGACGGTCACTTCAAGAACCGCTACGAGAGCTATTTCGCGGAGTTCATTTCCACGCTCAGACGCGAGTTACGCCCCGTTGAACAGGGCGATGCAGACATCGTTTCCGCCGAGGTTGTCCATCCACCGGAAGGGCCGAGTAGTCTTTCCGACACCACGGTGGCTGACGAACCGTTGTCTGACCTTACACGGGGTGTTCGCACGGGAATTGACTGGGACAACCGAACTGAGACTTGTGACTTCTGGGTTGGGGTCTTCCCAAACGAGGCTGCCTTTTTCGACTACTTTGGTGAATCGACCGACTATTACGACGATCCGGACGATTCAAGGCCTCTTACCAAGTTCGCTTCTGGACAAGGCGAGACCTGGTACGACCACGACATGATCGAGATGGGTTTCAATGCAGAGGCGGCCTCAATCGCAGAACTGACAAAGCCGTATTCATACAGCGATCAGTATGAGTCCAAATTGACAGAGCTTGCTGCTGGACTTGGAGTCGAGGGAATCAACGCTTTCGTATTCATACGCGCTGGCGAGATTGCAGAACCTCGCACAGTCATAGACGAGGCCTTTCAGTTGCACTACGTCGGTCGGATTACGTACAAAATCTGACACCAACGTCGCCACGTTGCTGACGTCGACGTAGCGACCTTCCGCTGGCAGGTGGACGTCTACCTTGAGAGCATGGTTGTCGGTCCATGAAACACCCTCACACAACTCGTCGAACACGCGTCGATCGTTGGATCTTGCTTTGCGTTGCGATCCCTGTGTGCTACCTCCTGAGCAGTGGCCCTGTTCTTGGGCTCGCATTTTGGCTGCGAGAGGCAACCGGATGGGATGGATTCTATGCCGTGATGTGGCTGTATTACCCGATCCTCACATTTGGGCGCAACGACCTCATCGGCGCGTATATCGAATGGTGGGTCGTCAGTGTATTCCGTACCGTGGGGCCGGGATAGCACACCTCGCCCCTACAACAGCAGAGCAGACGCTAAATGCTCACGCGTTGTTCATTGCCCGACGCCGGGCGCTGGTTCGAGAGCCTTTTCCATCTTGACGCACGCCAATGTGAAGCCGCTGGGATGTTGGTATTCGGAGGGGCCGATTTCGGCGTAGCCCGCCGAGGAATAGAAGGCCACCGCATTCAGTGTTGCGGATAACCAGAGGGGTGTTAGGCCGATCGTCTGAGCATGGCGTTCGAGAGTGGCCAGCAAGAGAGAACCTACGCCAGTGCGGATGTGGTCAGGTGAGACGAAGACAGCGGCCAGTTCGCGGGTCGATGGATCGAGGAACGCATGGCCAATGATATCCGAATCGCGTTCCGCCACAAAGCACTCTGTGTCGCGGATGACCTCTCCGAACAACGCCGGCATCGGCGCCGATGCCCAGGTGTCGATCTCCTCGGCGTTGTAGTGGGTGCAGCAAAGTTCGCGAATTGCGCGAGTTCGCACATGCCAAATTGCATTGGCGTCTTCAGAAAGCGCCCGGCGGATAACGATCGACTCAGGGGGCACGGTTACTCGGATAGGCTAACGGTCATTCAATCGCCATGATGTTAGCGAGTCTCGTCACCTGACGGCACGCGGATTCGCCAATACGCATTCACTCTTTCAGTATTTGCCAAACGGGATGTCGGGACAAGGCGAGTATCTCCTTGTGCGTCGGCGCTGGAGACGCAGCACGATCAGCGGCAGTCGGTCTTTTGGAATTCCCGCCAAAAACTATTGACTCCTAGGACAAGTTGTCCTAGGATGCATCGTACGCGATGTTTGAGTTGGCAACTTGACGAGGAGACCGGTATGGTGGGTCGGGCAAAGGACGTGACTGACGCCGAATTGGCGGTGCTGCAGGTTCTTTGGGAGCGTGGTTCGACGGCGATCCGAGACATTACGGCAGTCGTTTATCCGCACGATGTCGAGACGCAGTACTCGACGGTCAAACGACTGCTCACGCGGCTTGAGGGCAAGGGATACGTGGGGCGCGACCGGAGCGAAGCCGTCCACAAGTATGAAGCCATAGTTGATCGGGATGAACTGGTTGGCCGAAGGCTCGAAGCCTTGGCCAGCTCGTTATGCGAAGGTTCCATTTCGCCGCTTTTGACACATCTGGCCAATTCCGAGCGGCTCACGCGAGAGCAGCAAGACACACTTCGGTCACTGATCGGCGAGCTTGCCGAGCATGAGCAGGGCGGCGCGAAGACCCCAAAAAGCAAGAGAAGACGGAAGAATTGATCTGCGACGTTCAAGCGGTGTAGCGGTCGAAGTCGTCTGAACACTTCGATACCCGGCGCGGGGGGACCGAGCATGAACACTCTGCTCGAAATTGCCTTGAGCAATGCGATCGTCGTGAGCGTACCGGCGGTTATCGTCTTTCTGTTTGGCCGATTCGCACGCTATCCGGCGTTGTGCCATGGCCTCTGGGTATTGGTGCTGGTGAAACTGGTCACACCTCCGGTTATCTCCGTGCCGTTACCGATTGCCCTTGGGCCGCCGCGAGCTTCGGGGGAGCAGGAAGACACTCGGAGCAAAAGCGGCCCCGCGTTTTCGCCCGAGACAGCTTCGCGGGGCGGCGAGCATGTCGAGTTCGCCCCACTGGGAGAGCCCTGGACGGAGGAACACGAGTTCGCCGATGGCTCGTCATCATTCGCAACCGAATCCGCCTCCGGCGTGCCTGTGAATGACTCGGCGATGGCCGGCGGGACCACCGATGCACTCAGTCCGAGTGCCGCGGGAGGCACGACCGTTTGGGGCTTTGAGTTCCTGACCAAGGTGTTGGTAGCGATCTGGCTGGGCGGCGCCGTGATGGTGCTGCTGGCAACAATGCTTCGGATCCTTCGCTTTCATCGCACGTTGCGTATGACCGCACCAGCTCCCGCGGATCTGCAGGAGACGGTGCGTGCCTTGGCTCGGCGCATGGGAATCCGCCGATGCCCCAATGTCTACTTGCTGCCGGCCGCCGTTGGGCCAACGCTGTGGGCGGCGTGGGGGAAACCGAAGATCCTCTTCCCGGCCAAGTTGCATGGAGATCTGAATGCCGACGCGCTGCGCACGTTGCTCCTACACGAGTTGTCTCACCTACGGCGTCGGGACCACTGGGTCCGATTTCTGGAACTGGTGGTGACGATCTTGTACTGGTGGCATCCCGTCGTGTGGTGGGCTCGTCGTCAGATTCGCCCATTGGAGGAGGCGTGCTGTGACAGTTGGGTTGTATCGGAAATGCCCGAAAAACGAGAGACGTACGCTACGGCTCTGGTCCAGGCGATTGGGTTCGCCGGCGGTGCACGTACGTGTTCACCACCCATGACCAGCGGAATCGATAGCTTTGCTTCGACGAAAAGGAGAATCACGATGATCATGCGATGCGAACATCACAAGGACCTGCCTCGGTTTGGACGACTATTGCTGGTGATCGCGGCAGCCGTCTTCCTGCCGTTGTTGCCCGTCTTGGGGCAGGCCGACAACGGATCAGCGGAACCGGCTGATTCGACTTCCTCCAGTGCCCAGGATGCCACAAGCGCCGAAACCGGTCCAGCCGGCGAACAGCCGGACGAAGCTGGTTCTGCCCGAGATGGTGCGTTGCTCGACGATCCAACGAAGTTCTCTGACACGCCGACCCTACTGTCGTACGACCCGCAGGAGATCCGCAGGCTGGCTTTCTCGCCGGACGGCAAGCTTCTCGCGTCCGCGCACGGCCGCTGGGATAAACCTGGGTGTTTTCGTCTGTGGGACTTGGCGGAAGCCGAGGCAATCGTGGAGTTTCCCCATCGGAAAGGTATGTGCTCGGTGGCCTTCTCGCCCGACGGCAAACGAGTGGCGTTCGGAGGGTGGATCAGCGAGGTCCGCGTCATGGACATCAGCTCGCAGGAATCAATCGAGTTCAAGACGCCCGGCGCAACGCGACTGGCCTTCTCCCCCGACGGCAAGACGCTCGCCACGGCTTCGGGCCGACCATCGGAGGTGAGGCTCTGGGACGCAATGACCGGTGAAGAGCTGCGCCAATTCGAAGGCGAGATGTTCCGCTTTCTACACATTTGCTTCTCGCCGGACGGCACGCTACTAGCAGTTTCAGGCGGTGCATCCGAAGGAAAGAAGGACGGCCGCATCAGCATCTGGGACGTCCAGACCGGCGAGCAGATTCGTATACTGGACGGACACAACGCGCAGGTGTGCACGATCGCCTTCTCCCCGGACGGGAAGACCCTCGCGTCGGCTAGTTTCGATCAGACAACTCGACTATGGGATACCGATTCCGGAAGGGTGAAGGCCGAGCTTGCGGGCAACGGTTTCTCGGGGGCCGCCACGGATTTCTCGCCAGATGGGCAACTGCTGGCGACGACTGCATCCCAAGAGGTGGTCAAACTGTGGGATCCGGCCTCGGGCGAAGAGGTCGGCCAGGTGGTTGGGCACAAAGGCAACATCTTTTCGGTCGTCTTCTCGCCCGATGGCAAGATGCTGGCGACCGGCGGCGTGGACGAAGTCATCCGTCTGTGGTCGACGGCTGAACGCCAACAGATCGGCTGGTTGGAGTCGAGCATGTCTAAGGCCGATCCGCGCAAGCCGCACGTGTCCATGGCTTTTTCACCCGATGGCAAGACGATTGCCACGGCATGTGAGGACAATGACCTGCGGCTCCGCGATGCCGACACGGGCGAGATTCGACGCATGCTCACCGGCCACGATGGCTACATCGCTTCGGTCGCTTTTTCACCGGATGGACGATCGTTGGCCACAGCCAGTTGCGACAACACGGTGCGACTGTGGGATGCAGCGACGGGCAAACAGCAACAAGCATTCGAAGGACACACCGATTGGGTCATATCGGTCGCTTTTTCGCCAGACGGGAAAACGCTTGCTTCAGGCAGCCGCGACAGGACGATTCAGCTTTGGGACATCGCAGCAAACCGGACCCTGGGGACCTTGGAAGGACATATGGGATTGATACGCACCGTCGTTTTCTCGCCTGACGGAGAGCTTCTGGCGACGGCCAGCACCGACGGAACTGTGAAGGTGTGGGATGTCGCCTCACAAACAGAGGACGCTTCGCTGAACACGCCTGTGGGCTCGACGGGGGCGATCGCCTTCTCGCCGGATGGCAAGACGCTTGCCGACGCAGGCAAGAAAGGCGTGGTCACGTTGTGGGACGCAGAAACCGGGAAGGTGCGTTTGAAGTTGAGGGGGTATCCGTTCGACGTCTGGAGCCTGGCGTTCTCGCCATCCGGCAAGACGCTGGCTAGCGGCACAGTTGACGGCTATATCCTGCTCTGGGACACCGAGTCTGGCGAGAATCGGCAGATGATCCGCGCGCATGACAAGATGGTCACATCATTGGCATTCGCTCCCAATGGCGGTGCTGTGGTCAGCGTTAGCAATGATTCAAGCATCAAGCGGTGGGACGAAGACAGAGCAGGCGAGGATGAAACAACAGCGGCACAAACGGCCCAGTGGGTCAATACGAACGAATCGACGACGCTTAAGGATTGGGGAGAAATCGTCGATCCCGACGGCGACTGTGACATCAGCCACGAGGACGGCGTGCTCACCATTACGGTTCCAAACACGTGTCATGACTTGAATCGACGGAATGGGGATCTCAATGCACCACGAGTGCTCCGAGAAGTGGATGGCGATTTCAGCATCCAAGTCAGAGTATCCGGCGAGTTTAAGCCAGGGCCCGAATCAACTGCGCCCAAGAGCACACCGTTCAACGGCGCTGGAATTCTGATTTGGCATGACGACAGGAGCTACACCCGACTCGAACGCAACAGTTTTGGGGGAGGCGCTTGTTTTCCACCTCTCTTCGAGCTCAGGAATGCTGGAAAGTATTTGGGGGCCAATCCGCCAGTGACGACCGACGACTTCTTCGAAGGCGACAGCACGTATTTTCGAATCGAGAGAAGCGGAAGCAAGTTCACCGCATTCATCAGTCACGACGACAAGGAATGGAAACGTGTGACACATCGCCTCGTCGATGTGCCAAGCAAGATCAAAGTTGGCGTAGCGGCACTCAACACCTCCAGCGATCCCATGACTGTGACGTTCGAGGATCTGCAGATTACAGAACTCTCGAAAAGCGACGTGGATGCGTCAAAGGCTCCGTGACGCCCAAGACAGAGCCGTTCATTGTAAGATCCCAATATCGTTCGAGAGAAAGCGTCGCATTTGAAAATCAGCCGCTGGGC
>CAZUAH010000712.1:0-6518 GCA_964617665.1 uncultured Pirellulaceae bacterium | reverse complement strand
CTTCCCAGACGCGACCATTTGGGATAATGGTGGTAGAAATCGCGACCCTCTAGCAATCGCAAGCCATATCCGCACTGGTCGTAGGCCAGCACCACAAAGCCTTCCTGCGCCAAACGATGGTACACGGTGGTCCCCTGTACCCCGTAACCTTCGTTGTAGCCGCTGTGATGCGAGTACGGGTGCAGCCAAATCACCACCGGGGCCGGCTGTTTGACGGTCGGGTTGTAGTACAAGTTGCCACGCACGTTAGCCCCGAAGCTAACAGGCATTCGAGCGGTGTTCGCGACGCGCCAACGGTCGTGGGTCATCATCGCCGATTCTTCTGGGCTGAGGAACGTATGCTTCCCGTCACAGTGGATGTTCCCAGGAGCTTGCCCAAGTGCCCACAAGATTCGAGCACGTCGATTATCTGGTTGATCGATTGCTTTGGGCGAAGCGAAGGGGACTTCGAGGTCCTGGGGATCGAGTTTTGACTTCCACGCCTGCCAGTCGAACTGGTGGATGAACTCCTCGGGAAAGTCGCTTTGCTTTGCAGTACCTCGTGAGAACGAAAGATCGAACCAGTCGAAGTTGCGCCGGCGGTGCTCGTCGGTAATCGGCCCGTGCTGCCCCTCGCGATAGCTAACGCGGAGGTTCTCCAGACGCCCCAGCAGTTGGTAGACTTTTCGGCCTTCCATGTACGCACATTCGACGGCAAAGGTCGGTTCGCAACCATCGTTATGAGCCACGTCGATCAGGCATCGGCGCGGAGCGATCAACGCCAACCAGCCGTGCGCGTCGATCGGCAATTCATGCTCACGGCCCGTGTAATCACGCAGACTCGGAAGAAACCACTCGCTGGGAAAATCGGTCGGTGCCTCGGCGAACGTGTTCCGTGAGGTGAAGCGGTAGGGACACGAGGCCGGCGATCCCGGGCTTCGAGCCACGACCGAGGTGATGCGTTCGTCGAAGGCTGCAGCGATCATCGACTGTTTGCCATAACGTGACCATCCGATGATCCCAACCTGCCCATTGGTCACAGGATAGCCGTACCTGGGATCGAGCACATAATCCAACGTCCGACTGGCCAGCCAAGCCTTGGTCAATATCTCCGTCCACGTTGCCCCCGGATACTCAGCCCGAAACTCCTGCCACACGGAATCGTAGCCGGGATAGTCCGCCTCGCGATGATGGCTGTCGACGCCGGGGTACAGGCACACGATGTATCCACGCGATAACGCCATTTCAGCCCAAGGGATCTGGTAGTAGCGAGGCGCGGTCAGCAGCACGGGAAACGGGCCGTCACCCCGTGGAATCCAAACGCATGTCTCGAAAGTCGCCCGGTCCTTTGTATCAAAGACGAGCATCACGCGGCGCCGCGTCGAACCATCCTCTTTGGCTTGCTCCTCGATCACTTCCGCTTGAACGATGGCCGGCACCGTTGCCGGGAACGAACCGATGAACGTCTGGCACATCAGTCGCCGGATTTCCTTTTTCCGGCGTTTCCAGTCCGTCAGATCCCGAACCGAATCGCCATCACAGAATTCCAGCAGTGGCGGAAGGTCGGCACTGCGGTAGCGCTTCGATTCGGCGGCTAATGCGTCCCCCAAATCTGAGAATAGCAGGCAGAGTGAGAACGTTACCAGCGATGAAGTTCGGGAGCACATAGGCCCATTCGCGAAAGAGGGATCGGATGTTTTTCCAAGCCAATCATATTTTCCAGCGAGGCGTACCACAATCGTCGATGTGGTTAACTGTGTTTGACCGCAGCTAGTCGCAAACGGGCAATCGTTGATTCCGCCGGCTGGCTTGTATTAACGCCTTTCGATCAATTGTTCCACACCTACGCCTTGCCAAGAGAATCCTTCTTCGTTGCCCCCGCATTGGCCGCGATTGGAACTTCACGCAGCAAATCCTTTGACTAATGAATAGGAATGAGCTATGTATTTAATTGGCGGAGCCATAGGGAACCTCTGATAGGTTTCCCCGAAAAAGGCAAACCGGTCGTGAGGCCGGGGCGCAAAGCCATGGGTCTCTCCGAGATCGCCAGGCTGCCGAAGGATAACCGTTATGTTCACGCGCTACAGCCAACGATTGGAGGGGTTTCGATGAGACACACTTTACACTATCCGGCCGCCGCATTGGTGGTGACGCTGGGCATCGCATGTGCTGCCGAGGCATCGGATGTAATCCGGGTCGAGGAAGACTGGGAACTGATTGTCAGGCAACCGAAGGCAGACAACGGCGCGCCCCAAATCACTTGTTCGATCAGTACGGAATCGGTGCAGGCTTCACTCGCGCTGAATCACAAGACGCTGCCCGTCTTTGCTCCCGGCGGGCTCCAGCTTCAGGTGTGGGTCGGCGAGCAAGCCGTCAGCCACGCAACCTCAAGTGCCTCGGGGGTACTTCGTTATCCCAACGAAACGATCCGGTGGACGACCAAGATGAGCCTGCTGGAAGGCGGGCTGTTGTTCGAAGTCACAAACGGAAACTCCTCGAGTTTTGGCGAGTTTGGCGGAGAAGGCGACTTGAGGACGAGCCTGTCTTGCTCCGGAGCCAGCCTGGTGGGGTACTCGCCAAATAACTCCCAAGCAAAATCGAGTGTCCACTATGCCGCGAATCGGGTCGAGACCCTCGTGTTGAAGGAGGTCCGCTACTACTCGTCGGCGGGCCTCGTCTTCAGAGACACGACCGACCGATTCGTCGTCCGACACGACTGAACAACGCGACCGTGGCAGATGGCAGTATCGACGGTCATTCGCACGGAGGCACCACCGTTGATATGGGCCGTTCTGCGGTAGCATTAAGAGCCTGAGGTAGAGAGGCTAATCGCCGCCGCAAAGAGCTATACACTTAATTGCAGACAGAGCACGGGGAACCTCGGACAGGTTCTCCCGATAAAGGCAAACCGGTCGCGAGGCCGGGACGCAAAGCCATGGGTCTCTCCGAGATCGCCAGGCTACCGAAGGATAACCGTTATGTTCATGCGCTACTCCAGGGGCGTGCAGACTGCGCGCCTCCTGCGGCGCATATTGTGTCTGAGGGGTGTCATGTTCTGCGCTCGTCCTAACTTCGCCAAACCTCCCTGCTGCGGCGCACCTAGCCGGGGCATCTTTTGGGGTCCGATTGGGCGCCTACTCACACCGCGAAGCTCCATACGGGGCCACGTTCCTGATCGCCTTCTCCCTGTCCGCTCGAGGCTGTCGTATCCAAGGAAATCGGATACACACGCACTAGGGGCAGGTGGCATACGCAGAGTCAAACGACGTCGCTCAAGGATTCGTCGCTCAGCCTCACGCAAAGGCGCGACGGCGGTTGAGTTCGCCGTGGTGGCCCCCGTTGTCTTGTTGGTGGTGTTGGCTCTCATTCAATTCGCCAGTCTGTTGATGAGTCTGAACTTGCTGACTGCAGCCGCTCGCAAGGGCGCTCGGCTCGCCTCCCTACCGACCACCATGTCTACCGATGCCGTTGTCTCTGAGGTCCGAGAACAGTTGGAGCGCGGTGGCATTGATCCCAGCATCGTCACCGTCAACGTCACTCCAACGGTGTTGAATGACTTGATGTCCGGGGAGGAACTCAGTGTTTCAGTGTCTGGCCCGATGAACGAGATGGTATGGATCGCCCCGACTATTCCCAGCGGCCTAAATCTTTCGGCCGAGATTGCCTACCAGCGTGAGTGAGAGTTCAGCCGTAGGGTACTAGTATGCGATACCGACGCAAACACAAGCGAACACGACGAGGGCAACGACGAGGCGTTGCAGCCGTTGAGGCCGCACTCGTACTTCCCCTGCTTGTCTTGCTCGTCTTCGGATACATCGAAATTGGATGGCAAGTTAACAGTATGCAGATCCTTCACAATGCAGCTCGTCAAGGGGCTCGGGCCGCGGTTCGACTGGAAAACGGCAATGCCGAAGTGCAGGCCGCCGTGCTGAAAGCTCTAAGTGAATCCCATAACGTCGAACCCAGCGCCGTGACAGTGCGAATTTCGAGACTTGGCTATGACGGGCATGAGTATTATCAGGTTCAGAACTTGAGCGAAAACGAGCAAGGTGACGCGATTCGAGTTACGGTCACTGTTGATTCCGCTCAAATGCGTCCTCCTGTTGATTTCCTTGGCTTGTCGATTACGAGCCTTACCGGTTCGGCAGTCATGCAGCGATACAAGTAACGAAGATTTTCCCCTTATCTCAATGGAGGCACGTTCCATGACACGCAGACGTAGAGTCAAGCGAAAGGGAAATGTAGTCGTCATGGTCGCCATACTTCTGCCGGTGTTGCTGGGTATGGGAGCGTTCGCGATCGACGTAGGCTACATTACGTTCATGCGGTCGCAGGCCCAGGCAGGGGCCGATGCGGCTGCCCTGGCGGCCGCGGACGAACTTCCTGCGACTAAGGCGACCCTGGACTGCATAGCGCTCAGATATGCTACTCTGAACATCGACTCCGGCTGCAGTTTGCAGGTGACGGCCGACGCAGGAATCTGGGCTGCAGACACGGCTACGTTCACGCCCGGCGACACTGCGAACCCCAACGCAGTCCAAATAACCGTACGGCGGCCTGATGCGGGGCTCTTCTTTGGGCAATTTCTTGGAAGATCGCATGCGGACGTATTTGCCTCGGCAATCGCGGTCTTCGAGCACAACGTTTCAGGATTTAGGGTCAAAGATAACGGTCCGAATTGCTCTTTGATGCCGTTTGTAATTTTGCGCGACCACTGGATCGACCAAATCGTCAATCAGAACGGAACCGACGAATGGACCCATGACAAAGAAGGGCCGTTTGTGGTATCGGGAAGGGATTACGTCTGCGAAATCAAGATGTACCCATACAAGGGAAATACCCCTGGCAATTTTGGCACTGTCGATATCGGCGGGCTGAACAATGCTACGCCCGATCTGGAGCGACAAATTCTCTACGGACCAAGTGAGGAGGACTTGCAGCCGTATGGTGGCGCCTTGGAGTTGGACGAGGAGACAGGAACAGTGACGCTAAATGGCGATACGGGGATCTCGGCGGGACTGAAAGATGACCTTGAGGACATCATCGGCTTGCCGAGGACCATTATGCTTTATGACCACGCGACGGACTCTGGGGACACTACCTACTACCGCATTGTTGCCTTCGTGGGCGTTACGGTATTGGAAGTCAGTTTGACTACTGGCGACAAGCACATCACGGTACAACCGACCGACGTTAAAGACCCGACCGCCGTGACGGACAACGTAGGAGAGAGTTCCTACGTTCGTCACCCCCCGCAGCTCGTCCGCTAACGAGTGTCGGCCAACGGATTCAGGGGCGACGCAGCAAGATTGAAGTATGGACAGAGGCTAAGACACTTGGCACACAGCGTATTCACCCAGACGATTCGTAATCCCGTACAGGATGAGATTTCATGGAAGCTCTCAAGGAACGACGCCGAAAGTACTTCACCGACGCGAAAGTACAAGGAGCCATTCTTCGGCAGGCCGTGTTTTATTGGCTCTTGGGTTCGATGACGTTCGCGATCATTGTCTTTGTCTTTCGCGTTATCCCGCAGTGCCTGTCCGGCCAGAGTCTGGAGTGGCGCAGCGTTTGGCATCACCTGAGTCCAATGGTCGTGTCCTCGGTCGTGCTTCTTCCTGTTGTCATTTTCAGCGCGCTGCGTTTCACCCATCGGTTTGTCGGACCCATGGTGCCTTTTCGCAGAACATTGAGACAACTCGCCCAAGGAGAAGCGGCGCCCCTAATAAGACTTCGTCGTAATGATTACTGGTCGGACATCGCGGAGGAGATCAATCGTGTTTCCGAGCGGATATGCGATATGTCGACTCAACTGGAATCTTCGCGTGATCGCCAGGAGGTTGACGAGTTGGAGGAAGAGCCAAGTTATGTCTGAATGTGCGATTGCCGCAACTTGGTGAGAACGGCTAAACCAAGACACACGTGCAGGTTCCTACGACAGTCGCGCATCGAAGCTATCGATCGGATTTAACGACTTCATGGCCAACGCAACCAACGGATCGCACTGGGCGGGCATGCTACTTGTGAAAAACCGTTGGCAATCCTTGCGAAGGGCGTGGGCGCAGCGGTTCAATCTTGATCCAACGCAGACGGGTCACGACGTGGGGGCCGGATTGCGACTGACGGCGGTCCTGATCGCCTACCTCAGCTTCTGCATCCTCGTTGTTGCCATGATTGGACCAGCTTGGTGCAAATGGCTCGTGCTCCTTGCCATCCTTGGCTTCACCTTGGCGATTGGCATGTACAAACTTGGCAAATCGCGAACGCGTGTTTGGCGTCAGAAATGGCAGGAAAAGGAAACACAGATAGCCGTGCGGTCCGAACAGAGGCTGGACAAGGCCGTGCATCGCCAGCGATCAACTGAGGCAATACGTAAGGCTGTTTATCAGATTGTGCAAAGCGCCGACGATGCCGAAACGCAACGTGTTGGCCTTGGCGACGGAACACGGTTTTCCTTTCATAAGCGAGTCAAGGTAATGCCCTTGCCCACGGGCACGAAGGAACGACCCGAAGACTCGTTTGTTGCCTATGTGCGTGAT
>CAZUAH010000711.1:0-6543 GCA_964617665.1 uncultured Pirellulaceae bacterium | reverse complement strand
GTCGTCGAGCGACTGCGCCCGTCACTGATCGTGCGGGGGCATGCCCACTGGAAACGCCCGCTCGCGCGGCTTTCCGGCGGTGTTCAGGTTCTTAACGTCGACGCTCGTGTGATTGTGCTGCGCGCCTGAGCAGAAAGCCACCGCTGCTATTCTCGACGAACGCTTCAATAGGGCTGATAATCAGATCTGCGACGACTTAACAGGAGGTAACCATGAAGATAACTGACGATTACGCCAAAACCATCACGAAAACGACCGAGATGGTCCGAGACAAGGCCGTCGGGCGGCTGGCCAAGAAGCATGGACTGCACGTCCTAGACGTCACGTGGGAGGACACTGCCCGCTTTGATGATTCGGCTGTCGGCCCCAACATCAGCGATATGACGATCCAGGTGCAGCATCAGATCCCAGGCCGTGAAGACTACGAGCTGAGCTGCATGCCGGTGATCCGCTACCCTAACTTCTCGGACATCAGTGGCGACATTTCCCCGGACGAGTTCTTCCTGCTGGTGGGCAACGAGAAGGGCCAGCCGCTGGAGAAGATCACACTGCGCGAGTTGCTGGGCAACGTGCGGACCTACCTTAACGATTCCGAGAGCTGGAAAGGGGATCGCACATCACTGCTGACCGAGGATCACGACAGTCACGTCCTGGTCAGCGCCCAAGCCTGTTTCCTGCCCATTCCCAAGGAAGGCATCGCTGAGTTCAACCCAGTGTTGTTCAACTACCAGTCGCGTGCCGGCGATCCAGCGGTGCTGACGATCTTGGCTACGCGGGAAGGCACGAGCATCACCGTTATCGACAATGTGCGCGACGGGTTCGAGGCGGGAGATACGTGGGGGCAGCGGTTATTCTTCAACCAAAACGGCGAACGGGCTAGTTTGACAGGCCATCGCAAGAGCGATTTCCTGGCCGAGGCCCGCGAACAGCAGACCTCACCAGCAGAGGATGGTGATGAGGAGGCCGACCGTGAAGGGCTGAATATGGTGCTGCTGATCCAGGTGCCCCTGAAACAAAAGGAGCCGATGAGATTTCGTGGCGGCCTGGAAGATACGGATATGATACTGTGCTGTGCGATGGCGGCACCGAGTGACGTGGAGGAAGCCGTTATTGGGCATGGCAAGGTCGAAGGGCCATTCACGGAGATTGACGGCTTGGAGATCGAACGCGACGAACGCTACCCGGTTCGCGTTACCGTGCAGTTCTACAAGGCGACCAGCAATGGTGTGGTATCCGAGGAGGATATGGCGGACATTGCGGCGCAGATCAATAAGGTCTACAAGCAGGCGGACTACGTTGGCAGCTTGGTTGTGGAAGGCCGAATGGGTCGGCCTACGGAGTACGCTGGACTTCACGTCGAGCCGCCGGACTGGTGGGACGTATTCTGGCAGCGCCACTTTGAGAATACTGGTCAGAGTCGGGAGGAGGCAATGGAAATGCTGGGCAAGCTGCTCGGCGAAGATTGGGACAGGGCAACGCTGGCGGAGGCAGAAAAGGCTGTCGCAAGCGCTGGACAGCAAGCGGAAGGCTGATCGACACGGGAAGAAACGTACATGGTTGACCGAGAACGAATCGCCACTGACTGGGCAGCTCGCGGGTTCAGTTGCGACTTATGGATTGACGCACCGGGGCAACGGCGGGAGGACTTTACGCACGCCACCGACGAAGTCGTGATCGTGTTGGAAGGCGAGATGGAGTTCAAGGTCGAGGGGCAAGTGCTTCATCCACAGCCCGGCGAAGAACTGTTAATACCAACCGGTGCCGTTCACTCGGCCAGGAGCATCGGTAGCACGACGGCACGGTGGCTGTAGGCAGATTTCGGCTCTCCTCGACATCACCGCCGGATGATAGAATCTCAAGACCGCCGTCTTGGGGATGTACAGTTTCATGAGCTGATCGCAATCGTGCGTCGGCTGCCAGTCCGCCAGAGCGTGAACGGAGGGGGCGATGCAAGTTCTTTCTTTTCCCTGGATTCACTTCGTTCTGCTGGCCGTTGTGGTCAGCGGCGCATCGTGTTCACGGGAGGCCGCCCGTCCGAAGCAGGGTAAGGCCACAGATCAAGGGGCGGACCGGTGCGTGATTTTCCTGCTCGACGCGTCCGAGAGCGTGCCAAAGGAACTCCTCAACTCGATGGTGGGGAAAATCAATCGGACCATCGCCGCACATCGCCACGAAGCGGACCGAGCAGGAGTGATCGTCTTTGGCCGCAAGCCGCACTGGGAAATGCGGATCACGGCTGACGACGTTGAGTTGGGTCCATCAATCGAAAACGCCGTCGATCCAAGTGCCACGGACTTGGCGGCGGCCATCCGATTGGCTGCCGACTCGTTTCCACCCGACTGTCAGAAGCGCATCGTGATTATCACGGATGGCAACCAAACGCACTCGGATGCGTTGCCGGAGGCGGAATCCGCGGCGGCGGCCGGAGTCGGGATTGACGTGGTTCCGATCCGGTATCACTACCACCGGGACGTAGCGGTCGAACGATTAAGCCTGCCCGACAAGGTACGCCGAGAACAGCCGTTCGACTTGTCACTGGTGATCAACAACGTCGTGCAACCGACCGACGGTGATTCCGGTGAGGTCGCTGGACGGTTGGTCGTCTCGAAATCGAGGCAAATGCAGCAGGTTTTGGTGAGCGACGAGCGTGTCACCTTGCCACCGGGCAAGAGCGTCTTTTCCTTTAATGAGAAGGTCGATGCGCCCGGCTTCTACATTTACGAAGCCCGGTTCATCGCCGATGAACCTGAGGGCACTCCGCAAAACAATCGAACGTCAGCGTTTGCCCGCGTCGACAGCAGCTACGACCAGGTGCTGTTGATCGAGGATAACGAGCGCCGAGGTGAGTTCGACCGCTTGATCGACGAACTGCGACGACTGAGCATCGACGTGACGGTGCAACAGAGCAACAGTTCGTTCGACAATCTGGCCGAGCTACAGGCTTACGACACGGTCATCATCGCCGGTGTACCGCGAGAACATTTCACCCACGCCCAGGTGAGGATGCTCGCCTGCAACACTCAGCACTTGGGCTGTGGACTGATCATGCTGGGCGGGCCAAACGGCCTCGGAGCGGGTGGCTGGGCGAACACCGAGTTGGAGGCGATCATGCCTTTGGACTTCCAGGTGAGGACTGCCAAAGTGAAGCCGTCGGGAGCACTGGTCCTGCTGTTCGACGGCACCCTGACCGGACGCCCCGGCGACTGGCAGCGAGTCGTAGCACGTGAAGCACTCCGCACTTTGGGCGATACGGATTATTTGGGCCTGCTGTACTGGGACGGTCTAGGAAAGTGGGCCTGGGGGCCGCATCCGAACGGCCTGCTGAGAATCGGCCCAGTACGAGCGAAGATACTGGAGCGGACCGCAGAGACAGTCCCCGGCCGGGCACCCGATGTCGATCCGCTACTACGAATGGCAAGGCACTCGCTGGATGGCGTCCCCAGCGCCAGCGTCAAGCACGTGCTTCTCATTAGCGATGGCAGCCCGTCACCTCCCACCGCGTCTACAATCCAAATGTTGAACAAGTCCAGGATTACTGTCAGTACCGTAGCCGTCAGCGGCCAAGGCCCTGCTGATAGCACCGTCTTGAAGAAGATTGCTGGGGCGACCGGAGGCAAGCACTACCAGGTGCGGAACAACAAGGCGCTGACGCGGATCGCCCAACACGAGGCCCGGCGCGTGTGCCGACCGCTGATCTACGAGAAGCCCGGGGGATGGCGCCCGGCGATCAAATCTCAGCACGAGATTCTCAGCGGGATTGACGAGCCCGTGCTGCCGATCCTGGGCTACCAGTTGACCTCGGTCAAGGAGGACCCGCCGGTCGACGTCCTCCTTGAAGTCCCGTCCTCTGCTGGCACCTTGAACAATGCCCTGTTGGCGACGTGGAGGTCCGGGCACGGCCGCACTGCCGTGTTCACGTCGGATGCTGGGGCTCGTTGGTTGTCACCGTGGGCCACATGGGAGGACTATGGTCGGTTTTTTGGACAGATGGTGCGCTGGTCGAAGCGGCAAACATCCGCTTCGGGAGGTTGGGTCATCGAGACGCACGTCGAAAACGACACGCTAAAAATCACAGTTCGCAAGTTGGATCTGGAGGCCGAGGCCCCTACCGTTGCCACGGTCGTGCTGCCGACCTTGGATGTGGATTCCGTGCAGTTAGAGCAAAGCGGTTCTGACGAGTTCAGCGGTAGCTGTGAGGCACGCGAAGGCGGCGTTTACTGCATCTACCTCAGCCCTGCCAACTCGCGGACTCGGATCGAGAGCGTTTGCTCTCCCGAGTTCCGCTCTCGGAAGACGAACGATGAGTTGCTCCAAGCACTGGCTGCTTTGAAGCCGGAAGGCAGCAGGTCCGGCAAGATTATTGAAGGCACAGCGGGCGAGTCGAACGCACCGCTGGAAGTCAATGTTTTCCGAAATGTCGGCGCCGGTGATTGACCCGACTAAAACCATGAGAGACGGATAGAAGACCCCAACTGTAGCCGGGCGGAGGTCGCCTATGGGTGACGACGCCGGAAGGTTTGTCGCCGAAGTCGAGTCGATCGAGCTGTAAAGGAGACGCCGCTGGCCTGAGTGATTGGGCTGGGGGCGTTCTTCGTTGGATCGTGCGAAGTCAGGGAGAAATGGTCTGCGTCTTCATCCGCAGCGTCGCGACCCGCCGTGTTCAACGTGGTCGCCTCTTGCCGGGCACGCCCCGGAGATCATGCTGCATTTCTTTCGTAATGCCGAAGCAATCCGCCCAGACGCTCGTGGCAGACCACCTCGCCCAACGTGTTCCCGATGTCTGGCGGCTTCTCCATACCCAACGGTAGATTGCCTTTGTTCTGGTGCGGCCGTTCGTTGTTGTAGTGCTCAACGAACTCGCGAACCAAATATCGCAGGTGCTCCTCGCCCAATACAATGAAGTGATCCAAGCACTCTTGCTGGACGGTCTGCGCCCACCGCTCCGCGTACGCATTTTGGTTCGGCGCCCGGACAGCGGTCCGTTTGAGCTTGATACACTCTGACTTCAAGATCTCCTCGAAGTGCGCCGTGAACTTCGTGTCCTGGTCGCACACAATGTACTGCGGTTTGTCCGGCCACTCATCAAACATCAAGCACAGGTTTCGCGCCTGCTGGGCCATCCATTCTTCGTTCGGGTTCGCCGTGATGCCGGCGATGTAGACGTGCCTGGTGTCGACGTGGATGAAAAACAGCACGAAGAAGTCGACCAGACCACCCATCGTCCAGACCTTCTTTGAGATGAAGTCGCAGGCCCACAGCGTCTTCGCGTGAATCTTGAGAAACTCGCTCCAGGTCCCCTCGCCACTCCGCGGTCCAGGATCGCAGCCATGCTCCTTGAGGATGTTGCGAACTGTGCTTTTGCAGACGGATTTGACACCCAGCTTCTTCAACTCCCCGAGGATGCGTCCGAGGCCCCAGCCATTGTCCTTCGCCATCTGGATAATCAGCTCGCGGATCGCCTCCGGGGTCCGTGGCCGTCCCGACTTGCGTTCTTTCTTCTCTCCGGCCTTCTTGTCCTTGTTGCCGCCGCTCACCCAGCGGGCGAAGCTCCGGGGCGTGACGATTGTAATCAGATCCTTGATGGCCGATCCCAGCGGCTTGCCGAGTTTCACGAGGCGGTCGCGCTCGGCCGGTGTACAGATGACACGCTTGGGCAGTTTGCTCCGTAGGATACGATTCTCGGCCTTGAGAAACTCTACGTATTGGGCCAACTCTGACTCCGTGGCGCGGGCCAGGACAGCGATCAGTGGGTGGAAAAACTTCGCCATGTCGGTATAACCGTAAACTGTTGGTAGGATGGGAGATGACAGGGTTTTTGCACCCCGCCGAAACCTGTGAAGATCTCGTTCTACCGGACGACGCCAGGAGTGACGATGAGTTGCGGCCGAGGGTGATGGAAGAAACGGGAAATGCGTCCGTTGGCTGTGGTCACAGACGTGACCAGCGGCAGAGATTACCAACCGAACTGTGCCGTCAGCCGTCCAGACAGATGGCTCGGAGTTCTTTGCCCAGCCTCGGTGACGCGACCGTACCGGCCCAATCCAGCAAGGCTCCCAGATCGGAGGCGGTGTCAGGGGCGGTGGCGCGAGCCTCTCGTGCCATCTCCGCCAGTCGCTGACGCTGGGCCAACTCGTCGCCAAGCCTGGTTACCTCCCGCAGCCTGCACTCGCAAAAGCAGGTCAGGACGAGGACATCATCCTGGGCCTCCAGCCAGGATACGAAGTCGGCAGGGAGACGCTGGACAAGGGCCACGTAGTGGCAGATGGTCACCCGTGACACGTCAAACCGCCTGGCAGCATCGGCGTAGCTGTGATCGCCGGTGTGGAGAAACTGCTCGTACTTCCGTGCCACGCGGATCGGATTCTGGAGAGGCTCGCTGGACGTAAGTCTTTTCCAGATACGCATTGTCGGCTTGCAGCCGACCAGTCGCTTTGGCTTCTTTCCCGTCTCGATGACTGCCCGCTTGTTCTCTGTCCGCGTGAAGAAATAGCGGGTCAGGCAGCCGGTCGGTTTGGTGCGTTGAGTGTAATGAACGGGGAGGGT
>CAZUAH010000710.1:0-6547 GCA_964617665.1 uncultured Pirellulaceae bacterium | reverse complement strand
AGAAGCGGCGAAAACGATGCAACCGATCGCAGTCAGATGAGTCGGTGATTTCATGTGTGCGTATCTTTCAGTTTTCATACAGTATCGGGTAATTGATACGGCTTCCGCTGCCAACCGTGATTCGCGGAAAAGTTGCCGCCACGCTTGTTGACCGCGAACTCGCTGTCCGGCCCGACGCCGACATCGCCCAAGCCCGGCGCGAACAGCGTGACGATGAAAACACGAATCCGCATCATGGCCCTTCTTTCTAATTGAGATGTATCAATTCTCGCTCAGGGTCCATAGATCAGGTTCGCTCCGGCCCAGCGGTCGGGTCCGGACTTGCCGTTTTGTCCGGCAGTAGGCAGTTGGAGGGTGCCTCCGCTTTCGCTGATCAGCGAATGATCGTAGCGGATACCACTGGCCGGGCTAAAAGCGCCGCCGCCAAGGTCAGCGTCGTGGATGGCGTCGCCGCCTTTGAAGAACAGCGCGCCCAGTCGATAGGCCGTGTTGTTGAACAATGTAGTTTCCGGAATGGGGACATACCGAAAGCCGTCGATCAATGGTGCCTTCGTTCCTGACGGCACCGTCGCCCGGGCAATCAAATCCCACCGGCCGTCGCCGAGCTGCCAGAGGCCCGCTTCGTGCGCGGTGGCCAAGCCGTCGCCGTCCTGGTCCCACACTCCCAGCATGTTGACGATCCGGTTGTTCCCGCCGACGACCGCGAATCCGTTGCCATACGTCCTCTCCAGGTCGTTATGACTTCCTGATGTATTGTCGGGCGCAAGTAAGATCGGTGTCGGGGGAATCGCGGCCCCGGCGACCTCGACCTCCGGTGCGAGGCCGAACGAGCGTAACTGGTAAGGGCCAAGCTTAATTGACCATCGTGCAGGAGCCTCGACCTGTTGGTTCGTCGTCAGGTCGGTTGCCTTACCAGTTGCCTTGTTGAGCTGCACCTCAACGGACACGGGCTTGTGGTGACGATTCACCAGATAGAGATAGCGCTTGCCATCGCAAAGCAGCGTCCGCACGGCCACGGGGTCGGTCGAATCGCCAACCGTCTCGAAGTTCTTGGCGGGCAACGCCCGGTAGGCCAAGGCAAACGGCCGGATCAGTTCGGCATGGCCGGTATCGAGTATCAAGCCGCCGCGTCTGAGGGACAACGTGTCGTACTTCGCCAGGGCATCGGCATACGGTTGCAGAAAATGGACTCCGTTGGGATAGGTCGGCGTGATTCGCCATTGCTGATCCCACCAGAAGCCGTCCGGTGGATACTCCAAACTCTCACGCATAACACCTTCCGCCGGCTTGCCCATGATCGTAGCCAGCTCGCGCAGCTTCGGATCGCAGGGGAGCCACCGGTGTTTTCCCCACCGCTCGACCCATCCGTTGAAGTTCCAGATGGCGCTGATCTCAATACCCGGTTCCTTGGCCAGAAGATTGATGTCCAGGCCCCCTTCCCGTCTCGAATGCTCATGGCCCTTGAACGCATTTACGATCATCACCTGCAGGTCGGGCCGGGACCTGACGACCACATCACGAATCCGGCGGAACAGATCGGCGATTTTCTCACACCGCCACGCCACCCACTTCGGTTTGACCTCGCCTGTCAGAAACTCGTAGCGCCGCGAGAATCGGTCCGGAGCTTTCGCGTCCACGGGCACGACGATGCCTGTCTCCTTCTGGAACAACCCGACGGTGTAGTCGTCGTAGCCGCTGCGCAGAGACACGAACCAGAGGGTCGTGGAAGCATTGAACCAGAAGTCGATGCCTTTGAAGGCCGGGTAACGCCCGTAACGGTCCACAACTTCCTGGACCAGTCCGAGCATCGCTTCCTGCACCGTCGGATGCAGCGGATTGAAGATCGGTCCCCGGAAACCATCGGGCCCGCCGCTCTTCTCGCCGTAGGCCCAGGGGAAGGTAGGACTGCCGCCTCGGTTTCCTCCCGCCTCGACCAGCTTCTGGAAGTTCCGCAGATTGTAGGGCAGCGTCCAGTCATAGGTGCCCATCTGCACCTGGTCTTTGAACGTCATATTGTTGATGGTGTCCTTGCCGGCCTTGATGGACTCCAGATCGACGTTCATCTTTTCCATGAGACTGCCGAGACGCAGCACCGGCAACACGGCCCGGAACTGCATTTGCTCCTGGCCAAAGCGTTTGAGCAATTCGGCCAGCCAGTCTTCCGGCTGCGTAGTCCAGTGACTGATCAACTGCCGGTCGACCTTGGAGGATGTCATCCCGATGTAGTTGACCGGCTCGCGCTGCGACGGATACAGCGGGCCGTGATACCAGACGATTGGGTAGGACAGCGAATTCTGACCGGAGTGGCGGGCATAGGTGATCAGCCGCTCGATCCATTCCCGCCGGTCTGTCGCTCCCAGTTCAGCCGCAGCTCCGCAGGGATCTTCAAATTGAATGCCCAGCGTGCGCCGGGAGCCGTCCTGGGGATCGCCCGGCACGGCCAGGGCCGGCAAGTCCTCCAGCTCGTAGATGGCCACACTCGACGCGGCCGCGGGCTCGTCCTTCAGTACGTTCCCGAAGACAATGCTGCAATCGTGCCAGCGCGGCCAGAAGACCTGCCGCAGTTCCAGCATCCGGCCGGTAATCGGTTGCGCAAAGGAATACACGTTTCCACCGGGCCGCGAGGCTCCTGTGCATACCCCGACGCTCAGGTCATAGCTGGAGCCATCCATGATCGCCATACAGCGGTTCTTGTCATCGGGATATCGAATCACGGCCAAGTGCGGCCGGCCGACATGCTCCACCGCAAAGCGGTAGCCGAACCGCGATTCGGGATTCAGCCCTGCCTCGCGATACTTCCCGGCCGCCGATTGCGTAACCCGGACATCGCCGAAGCCGAAATAGGCATCGGGTCCGTACTCTTTCGTACAGTCGATGGTGGTAAGCAGTTTCTTCGTTCCGGGCTCGCCGGCCGAAGCGGCCGTCATGGCCAGCGGTGCCAGCAGCACGGCGATGAGGAGGGTGAGGTTTTGCTTCATAGTTTCTCCTTTCAGTAGCCTTCGAACTGAGCGATTTTGCGTTCGTACTCCCTGCGCCAGCGGTCGGCGTCAACGTTGTGCAGTCCGGGCTCCCCGGTGATTACGGTTTCTTCCCCAGGAACACGGCGTTGACTCGCCGCAGACGCTCGGGGTATTCGTGCCAGACTGGGTCTTCCGGTCCGGAATTTGTGCGCGCCACGGCCCCCCACAACCCATGCTCGCGGCAGGTGCGGGCCGCGTGTTCGACGACTTCCCAGTAGGCGTCGGAACGCTCCTCCCAGCGGAGACGGTGATCCGCGCAGTAGCTGGCGCCCTCGCCTAGAATCAGCGGGATGCCAGGGAAATGCTCGTCACGCACCTTCACGGCCTGCTCCACGGCTTCTGTGGCCTTCTGCTTGTATTCGTCGATGTGCTTTTCCAGGTTCTCCTGCAACAGACGCTCCAGTTCCGGCATGGCGTTCGGATCGAGGTTGCGATACAGCCAGATCCGGCGGAACCAATCGTGCTTGATGGGTGGACGCTCCCCGCGGCTGTCGAGGATCGCCTGGAAGGGCACGAGATCCCGATCCCGGCGCAGGAAACGGCGGATCGGAGCGTAGAGCGTGGGATCGTTAAGGTCAGCATTGGCCCCAAGCAGGTTTCGCTCGAAGACCTTGTAGACACTCCACAGGTAGTAGCTGTGAAACGTCCAGACCTGCGCATTGCGCGGGACGAAATCGGTATTGACCCATGGCGTGCTGGTGTCCAGTGAGAACCGGATATTCGGGTGCCGGGTTTTCAGGAAATCCAACGCCTCTTCGTGCAGGCTCCGGAATTTGCGCAACACCTCAACGGACTTCTTTTTCGCTCCGTGGCCGCCGGCGAAATCCATACCGTTCACCTCGTTGAAGATCTCGGCGGTGATAATGACGTCGGCCAGGCCTCGCTGTTTCAGCTCTGCGAGGATCCGGTCCAGCCCGCGGGCGAAATAGATGAAGCGCTCTTCGCGAGGGAGCCCGAGCAATTCCGCCGTCACGCTCTTGTCGGTGAACCAGAACGTGTGCAGGTAGTACCAACTCGATAGGATCACTTTGACCTTGTGACGTTTGGCGACCTTGCAGAGTTCGATCAGTCGCTGCAGCAGATCGACCCGCCCGCCCGTCATGTGCTCCATTTGGCGGGTGAAATGGCCGTGGCCCGGGAGGACCGCGTAGAACCCCAGGTCCCCGCGCGGCCGGCCATTGGCGTCATGCGTGATTCCCGCGCCGCCCTCGATTCGGATGCAGTTGAAGCCGCGCTCAACCGCCTCAGCCATGCGCAGTTCGAGGTCGTCGAAGAACCCCTCCGTTCCCGTGTCCCACAACGCCCAGATCCAGAACGAAATGGCCAGGCGTTCTTGTTCGGCCGCTTCCGTTGCCGACGCTCCGGTGGCCGCAACCGCCGTGTTGCAGATTGTCCCGAGTCCGATTTTCAATGCTTCGCGGCGAGTAATACCGTCGGCCCCCTTCCTCGTGCGATGCATGTCTAACCTCCTTCGTGGTCGTTCATGGGCAGCCAGAATGGCTTCATGTCCCCGCGATTTCTTTTGCCGGCGACTCCCTCAACTACTGATTGCTGAACGCCGGCACCTTTCCCCGCCAGTCCACCTCAAGTTGCCCTGCTGGCGTCTTCAGTCGCAGCACCCTGTCGACCAACTCCGCGGACGGAGATTTCATTACCGCTTTGGCGTTGATGAAATCGCTGTCGATCGGAACCACGGCGCCGTTTACGGTGATGTCTGGCCGAACCAGCACCCGCTCCCCTTCGGGCACGTCGTAGTTCGGCGGGTTCCACGTCGCCGTGAGAGTGTCGCCCTTCACGTTTGTGTATGTCACGGAGAGTTGATCCCAGTCCACAACGGGCGGGTTCTGGTTCACCGCTGTCTGGAACGCCTCGAACGTGGCGAACTCTCCCTTCGTCGCGATGTCGAAGACAAAGCCAGTCTGCGCGAAGGCGCTGCGGACCACGTTGAACTCTTCAAGAGCCTGCGAATGGATGGCGTCTTCGACAGCCTGCGAATAGTTGGCGTCTATCGTGTAGGCCTTCAGCGGACGGATGGCGATGTAGACGTCGCTTTCCCGCAGGAAGATCCAGCCGTTCGCCTCGGTCTTCTGATCGATCGACTTCGGAAAGCTCAAGAGCGCTTCGTGGATCAGCTTGTTGGAGTGGTCATCGCGGAGAGCCTGCCAGTCTCCTCCGGGTCTTCCCAGGCCGACCCACGGGTCGGCGGTTGGGATGTTGAAGAGGGTGATCGCCGTGCCCTTATGCTGTGCCCACTGCTGAAACGGCGAATTCAACCCCCGCCAGGAGCGGTCACTGCTTCTCCAGTAAGGATGGTAGCACTCGAGGAAGTTGTATAGGTCGGGGCTCTTGTAGATAAGGCGAAACGCAGTGTAGAAAACGTAGTAACCGCGCGGAGCATATCGGAAGAACCCACTCCCCATGGCGTAGAGCTCGTTGCGGTAGACATAGCGCATGCAATTCGCCGGTGCGCCCTCTCCCCAGAAGCCAAAATCAGCAACCGATGCCGTAAGCTCGTAGGGGGCTGTCTTTCCCCTGGCGAGGCTCTCGATGGCGGCGGGGGGCCTCCAACTGGTGACAGCCGAGTAGGTGATGCGGTCATCATTTCCGCCAAGTTTGGACGACGCCATCCACTTCAGCGCGTCGGCCCAGTAGAGCCAGTGTATCCAGGAAGTGTTCAGGTTCTTCGATTCTTTGCTCGTGTTTGTGTTCTCGATTCTTGATGGCTTATCGCGGTTCACGGGGGGAATTGTCACGCCCTCGAAGTGGTTGGCTGCCATGTTGGTGAGGTGGAAGTGGATGGCCGCATCGGCCGCAGCTTTCATCTCGGGATCCGTGGCGCAGTCGTAGAGCGCATAGTAGGGAGCCAGATGAACCGGCGCGTAGGTCGGCGAAAGGTCTTCCGCATATCCCTTGTCGTAGAGGCTGCGCATCACCGCCAGCATTTGATTGCGGGCCGTTTCCATGACCTCCGCACTGGTTTTCTCGCCCCGCACCCACCCACTCTCGTCGGGCCAATATTGGGCGAAGAGATAGGCGCCAGCGCCCTTCATGATGGCGTGGTTCTCGGTCCCGTGCCCCAGAAGATCGCCGAAGCCTTTGAGTCTGGCCTTCAGGTGGTCGCGTTGCGCCGGGGTAAACTTATCCCAGTACTTACCCAGCACCCAGGCCACGCCGTAGTAGGTGAACTGCTCGCCGTTGCTCCCGGCGGGCAAATTATCATAGTAGTGGGTGATCCTGTCGATCACATAGGCGTCATCAGGGTCCAGCGCGAGACGCGCCAGGGCCACCGCAGGCCCGTGCTTGGCGTTGGGTTTTATGGATTCGCCGCGGTACTGTTCGATCAACCAGGCGGCACGCTCCTCCATGGTGGACAGGTCTTGCGCGGCGGCGAAGCCCGGAAAGGTCAGCGATACAAGCAGCAGGGCGGTGAGGAGTGGGAGGGTGATGTGTTTCACGGCACTTGTTCTCCGTTACGAAGTCAAAAGGTCTTCCTCGGCGATGATTAGCGGGTAGTCCGTCAGCGGCAG
>CAZUAH010000709.1:0-6593 GCA_964617665.1 uncultured Pirellulaceae bacterium | reverse complement strand
CCCCCCCCCCCCCCCCCCCCCCCCCCCCCCGCCCCCCCCCGCCCCCCCGGGGGCCGGGGAAAGCGGGCTGGAGTGGGGATCGTATCCCTGTTAGCCGGAAATCATCTTCACCATCCGGGCAAGCCGGATGGGGTCGCCCAAAGCGCAACTGTGATATATGAAACGAGTTATGCCGAACCTCGCCGCGAAAGTGGCGCTGTCCAACTAATCCAAGTTAAGAAAGAGAGACAATGCTTCAGTTACGACTCACATTCTGCTTCTCGATTGCGTTTGTGTTACTTGCGTCCTGCCCGCTGTATGGTGATTTGCCGTCGGACAAGAAGCCGAACTTCATCTTTGTCCTCAGCGATGATATTGCGCAAGGCGACCTTGGGTGCTACGGCCAGAAACTGATACAGACGCCGCGGCTGGACCAGATGGCCGCCGAGGGAACGCGTTATCTTCAGGCGTATTGTGGTACCAGTGTTTGTGCCCCCAGCCGTTCGTCGTTTTTCACCGGCTTACACACCGGTCACTGTCCGGTCCGCGGCAACTATGAAGTTCCACCCGAAGGCCAACTGCCGTTGCCGGACAAGACGGTCACAATTGCCGAGGTCGCCAAGAGCGCTGGTTATTCAACCGCGACGTTTGGCAAGTGGGGCATGGGTTTCTTTGATTCCAGCGGCAGTCCGTTCAATCAGGGCGTCGATCATTTCTTCGGCTACAACTGCCAGCGTCACGCGCACTCCTACTTCCCAACCTATCTGTACGACGATGCTCAACCGTTCGTCCTGCCTGGGAACGATGGCCAGAAGGTTGGCAAGACTTACGCGCAGGAACTGATCCAGAACGACATGATCAAATGGGTTCGCACGCATGCCGATCAGCCATTCCTGCTGTTCTATGCAATCACGCTGCCTCACGGCCGGCATGAAATAGACGACTATGGAATCTACCGTGACAAACCGTGGACGGATAAGCAGAAGGCATACGCCGCTCAGGTCACCAGAATCGATTCGGATACGGGTGAACTGGTTGATACTCTTCGCGAACTTAGCATCGCCGAGAATACGCTGATTGTCTTCTCTGGTGACAATGGTTCGTCCTTCAGCCCGCAGTCCGAGATCGGAAAACGGTTCGATCAAGCGAGTAACGGGCTTCGCGGGTACAAACGCGGCATGTACGAAGGGGCGCTTCGCCAAGCCGCATTTGCATGGTGGCCGGGCACTGTGCCGGCAGGCCGCGTGGACGCGCAGCCATGGGCGTTCTGGGACCTCATGCCGACGTTTGTCGAACTGAGCGGAGCCGCGCCCCCGGAAGGCTACGAAACGGATGGCAAGTCTCTGGTCGAGTATCTGAAAGGTGGCGACGCGCCAAAGCGGGACTATTTCTATTGGGAGCTGCATCGAGGCGATAGACCCGTTCAAGCCGCACGGTTTGGCAACTGGAAAGCAGTTCGCAACGGCATCGACAAGCCCATCGAAATCTACGACTTGACCGAGGACTCGGCCGAGTCGAACGACTTGGCCAAGTCGCGTCCTGACCTTGTGGAGAAGGCGCAGGAGATCTGCAAGGAAGCACATCGCCCCGATCCCAACTGGCCGCTTGACGGAAGAGCCGCAGCACACACCGAGAGTTCCAAAGAAGCCTGGAAGACCAAACGTTGGCGTGACCAGACAAAGTGGATTCCTGACAATGCCGTAGAGAAGTTGAAGTAGACACGAGTTGCTATTGGGCGACGGACGCCGTTACTCGCATCGCGAAACGTCGCATCGTCGACACAGGACCGAGAGCGGAGAGTCAAGAGCGAAAGAATCAGAAGGCAACGTTGTTCCGGCTTTAGACCCTTGTCTCTCGACTCTTGTCTCTTGGCGGGGCTTTCACGCGTCCGTTGGAACGGCCCAGTGTCCTGCGAGATACTTGCGACGGAGCATCTGATTCGCTTCGCCGTCACCGAGGATCTGTTCGGCCTTCGCATCAAACCGAACGGAACGCTCTACCCGGCTTACGATATTGCCGAGATGGCAAAGTGACGAAGAGAAGTGCCCGATGTCGATGTCCGCATTGGGCCTTTTTGTGCGGTCTTTGATGGCGTCCAGAAAGTCACGCTGGTGTTCCTCGCCCGAGGGCACGAGTTCTTCGTGGCGGATCAGCTTGTTGTTCTGCCCAAATACGCGCACACCGCTGCGTCCAATGGTCATCATCCCCTTCGTTCCGTAGAAGAAGATACTGTTCCCTTCGGCATCTTGGCGGTAAGGGGACCAGATCCGCTGTTCGTAAACGAGCAGCCGTTTGTCGCCGATTTCTCCTTCACCGGGATACTCGTAGGTGATGGTGTAGGTGTCGGGGAACTCCTGGTCGTCATCAAAGAAGAGCTTCGAGCCATAACCGGTCACGAAACTCGGGTGCGTCGTCACGCCAAGGCCCCAGCGGGCTACGTCGATCCCGTGGACGCCATCGTTTCCGATGTCACCTGTTCCAAAGTTGTAGAGCCAATGCCAGTGGTAGTGGACGAAATTCGACTGAAACGGACGCCACTCGGCCGGCCCTACCCACAGATCATAGTCCAAGTGCTCCGGCGGATCCGAAGCTTCTCGGTGCCCAATGTTGGCACGCCTTTGGCTGTTGACGTGCTTGGCAATCAGAATATCTCCGATGATGCCTTCGCGCAGCATGCGGATGGCTTCTCGCCTCCCACGATTGGATCGACTTTGCGTACCGTGCTGCACCACCACGTCGTTCTTGCGAGCGGCTTCGACGATCAATCGCCCTTCGCGCACATTGTGCGAACATGGCTTTTCTACATACACATGTTTGCCAAGGTTGCAGGCCATGATCGCTGCTGGCGCGTGCCAGTGGTCGCAACTGGCAATGACGATGGCATCCACGGCCTTGTCGTCGAAGATCCGCCGCATGTCAGTGACCGCAGACTTCGCATTCGCGGCCGCCTTGGCTCGTTCCGCACGATTCCGATCAGGATCGCAGACGCAAAGAACGGTGGAGTCCGGCTGCGAGGCAAACACTCTGGCTAGCGATGTCCCTCGACCCCCACAACCGATGACGCCGACGGCAATCCGATCGTTCGCCCCTGTTTCCGCCGCTGACGCCGACCCGACACGTCCAACAGTCGTAGCTGCTGCCGCTAATGCGGCCTTTCCAAGAAACGTTCTGCGATTCGAGTTCGGCATGACATACTCCTCAGCAGACACGAGTGATAGTCACTTCTCGTCGATATGCTCGCAAGTCTCGCTCGTCACGGTTACCATTAGGGGCACTTCAAGACCCAATGCTTCACACTGTGAGCCGTAGGCGCTAGCCTCGGGCTTGGTAGGGATGACGTCGAACGCCATGGAGCCCGGCGCTAGCGCGTTCGGCTCAGGTCTTGAAATGTCCCTTAGCTTAGTCAGCCATGTGAACGAGAGAAACCAGCCTGCTTGAGGGTTCAAGGGAATGCCTCGTGACATGAGGAACGAGCCTATCCTAGTCTCGCTTCTGGCCAGTGCTATGTTTGCCCCAACCGCAGGCGCGAAGGAGGAACGACAAATGACGCTGAATCGCGAGACGCGCAACAGTATTGCGTCAATCTTGGCTCTGGCCGTTCTGTGGTTTGTTGCGTCGCCTCGAATCGTTCAGGCCGCGACACAATCAGAACATGAGTTGGCACAGATTGGTCACCGAGTTGTCGAACGGGCCGAGGATCTTGCCCCGACGGATGCACTCGTGAAGGCGTTTTCCTTCGCATATGGTGGGAAGCCGTCTACAGAATTGCTGGACGATTGGCAATCGAAACACGACGTGCGCAAGCTTCCTAAACGGACAGAGTACACATCCACGTGGACTGATCCCGACACGGGCCTCGTCGTCCGGTGCAAGGCCGTCACGTATCGTGGCTTTCCAGTTACCGAATGGACAGTCTATTTCAAGAATGCCGGCACAGCAGACACGCCGATCCTAGAGAATATCCAGTCGCTGGATGGCACGTGGCAGCGCGGCGGTGACTGCGAGTTTCTACTGCACCACGCGGTTGGCTCGCCAGCGAACGGTTCGGATTATGGTCCGCTCGAGACGCGGCTCACGCCAGGGACAACGAAGCGAATCAGTGCGGCTGGCGGTCGCCCGACGAACTCGGACCTATCGTACTTCAGCCTGCAGCGTGACACGGACGGTGTAATCATCGCCGTTGGCTGGCCGGGGCAGTGGGTGGCTGAGTTTACACGAGACGACGAGAAGGGGATCCACATCCAGGCTGGCCAGGAGCTGACACACTTCAAGCTGCTGCCGGGCGAAGAGGTTCGTACGCCGCTGATCGTTTTGCTCTTCTGGAAAGGGGACTGGATCGACGCACAAAACACCTGGCGACGTTGGATGATGGCCCACAGTATGCCAAAGCCCGGAGGGAAACTACCGCCGCCGCAGTTTGTTGCTGCCAGTTCGCGAGCTTACGAAGAGATGATCGGGGCGAATGAAGCCAACCAGATCATGCACATCGACCGCTATCTGGAAGAAGATCTGAAGATCGACTACTGGTGGATGGACGCCGGATGGTACATCCAGCAGCATGGCTGGCCACAGGTTGGCACGTGGGAAGTCGATCCAAAGCGGTTTCCAAACGGGTTCCGGCCGATCAGTGACCACGCACATTCGCAGGGAGTGAAGACCTTGGTGTGGTTCGAGCCGGAACGCGTCATGCCCGGCACGTGGCTTTACGAGAAGCATCCAGAGTGGCTCCTCGGGCCAACGCGTGCTGAGGACCATTCGCTGGCCGGAATGCGATCATGGTCGTCGAGCGACCTGGGAATCGATCCAAACGTGTCACATAACCCGACACCGCATGCCCGGACGATGGCGGACATTCGCTGGGAGCCCGGACGATTGGCTTTCCACCCGGGGCCGAAGGGCGAATACTGCGTGGTGCGCTGGACTGCGCAGGAAGCCGGCGAATATGCAGTGAGAGCTGCGTTTCTGGCCATCGACAAAAGCACGACGACCGATGTCCACGTACTGCATGGAAACCGGTCGGTGTTCGATGGGAGGATCAACTTCGACGGTCAAGGCAAGCGAGTCGAATACGATGGCCGCCTTACGGTAACAAAAGGCGATACATTGGACTTCGTCGTCGGCTGGGGGAACGGTACGCACGCCTGCGATTCTACGGGCCTGGAGATTCGCCTGACGTCAGAATCCGGCAAGACGCACGATGCTGCGAAGGAGTTTCATGCGGAACAGAATCCTGGTGGATCGTGGAGCTACGGCTATCTGAAGCCGGGGCCTGCGCCCGACGTCAGCACGTTTCACCTGTTCGATCGGCCGGGCAAACCGGAGGAGCCGCAGGGCATGCGTCTGCTGGATCTCGGCAATCCAGAGGCCCGGCAGTGGCTGACCGAACACGTCGACAAGCTGTTGACCGAGCAGGGTATCGACCTCTACCGCCAGGACTTCAACATGGACCCCCTGGCATTTTGGCGAGCGGCCGACGCACCCGATCGTCAGGGAATCACCGAAATCAAACACGTAACGGGCCTGCTTGACTACTGGGACGAGTTGCGGCGCCGGCATCCGAATATGCTGATCGACACGTGTGCCAGTGGCGGGCGGAGAAACGACTTGGAGACCTTACGCCGCGCCGTTCCTCTATGGCGGAGTGATTACGCCTTCGAGCCGGTCGGCCACCAATGCATGACGTACGGCATCTCGTTGTGGATACCTTATCACGGAACGGGCACAGTGGCTTGTGCCAACGCCACGTACTACGGAGGTGGCCTGACGCCCGTCGAGCCTTATGCGTTCTGGAGCAACGCCGCCCCCAGCCTCGGTTCCGGCGTCGACATTCGTGTCCGAGAGATCGACTATGATGCCCTTCGTCGGCTCGTCGGCCAATGGCGCACGGTCAGCCGGTACTACTGCGGAGACTACTACCCGCTGACGCCCTACACCCGAGACAACAGCGTCTGGATCGCCTGGCAGTTCCATCGTCCGGACCTCGGCGAAGGCACGGTCCAGGCTTTCCGTCGAGCCGACTGCCCGGATTCCTCCGTGCGACTAGAGCTACGAGGCTTGAAACCCGACGAGCGCTATGAGTTCACCCATTTGGATGTGGCGGGTGTGAAAGTGATGACAGGTGACGAGTTGCTGAAGAATGGTCTGAGTATCTCCGTGGACGATCGACCAGCGGCCGTCATCTTCACGTACAAGCGGGCACAGCGTGACGAATAGCCCGGACATTTCATCCGTCTGTAGCCACGTTCGCCAGAGCGTGGGACATCGTCCGGAGTTTCGCCCACGTCCTGGCGAACGTGGCTACGAAGGTCTGTCACGCAATTCGCTGGGGCGTGCGCAGTGACGAATAGCCGCGGCTTGTACCCGCAGCGTCAAGTGCCGCATCAATCAATTCATCGCAAATCGGTGAAGATAAGATTCTTCGGCCTGCCTTCTAAATCGATTCTCTGTGGCCAAGCATCGCTTCGATGCTCTGACGTTCGAATTCGTCCATTCTCTTGCGAAGTTCGATTCGTTGGCGGGCAGTATCGAGTTCCCTTTCGTTCCAGGCGTTTGCTTCCATGTAGTCGCCGCAGAAGGGTACGACCAGATCGATCCAAGCGCACAGTCTATCCATC
>CAZUAH010000708.1:0-6612 GCA_964617665.1 uncultured Pirellulaceae bacterium | reverse complement strand
CGCACTCGAATCCTGGGGCGATTTGCTCGCACGCTGGCATGATGTAGGCAAGTACCACCCGACATTCCAGAAGAAGCTTGCCGGCGAACGCATGCAGATAGACCACGCCGTTGTCGGTGCCGCCTTGGCAATGCAGCAAGCGAAGCGCGCCGGGCAGGCACCCGCGTTCGCGATTGCGGGACATCACACCGGGCTCGCGAACGCGAGGGGCAATAGCCCGGAGGATTTTCCCTCCGTCACGCGCATCCCCTTGGCGAGGCGGCTTCGAGATAACGAACATAGCCTTCATGAAGTCCTGCCGTTGCTTCCCGCAAGCCTCAAGGAGTTGGGCATACCCCAAGTCCCGGGCTGGATTACTGAGGCGGCATCTCCCGATGCGGTCAAGCGGTCCTTTTCGTTTTTCACGCGGATGCTCTTTTCGGCATTGGTCGATGCCGATCGTTTGGCCACGGCCGAGTTCTATGCTGCGGCGGAAGGGAGCCAGCCGGAACATGAACAACTGAACTACGATTCGCTGGCAACCCTGCGCGACCAACTTGATGCACATATCGACCGCCTCGCCGCAGATGCCAACTCAAGGCGACCATCTCGTGTCAATACACTGCGAGCCGAAGTCCTTGCGGCATGCCGCGCGGCAGCGGAACTGCCACCGGGCTTCTTCTCACTGACCGTGCCGACGGGCGGAGGGAAGACACTGTCCGCAATGAGCGGCGCCCTGCGGCACGCGACGTGCTACGGGCTCGACCGAGTGATTGTCATCATCCCGTTCACGAGCATCATCGAACAGAATGCCCAGCGGTATCGAGAAGCCTTCGGCACGCCCGCAGGGGCCGATAATCGAAACGTTCTCGAACATCATAGTGGCATCGATGAGCAGAAGGCCGAAGAAATCAGCCGTGAGGCCGAGTTGCGCCGACGGCTGGCCGCAGAGAACTGGGACGCCCCGATTGTTATCTCCACGGCCGTACAGTTCTTCGAATCGCTTTTCAGCGACCATCCGTCGCAGTGCCGCAAACTGCACCGCATAGCCAAGAGCGTTGTGATCCTCGACGAAGTGCAGACCCTCCCACCAGGTTTGCTGTTACCCATTCTCGACGGCCTCAAGGAATTGACCAGCCACTACGGTTCCACCGTGGTGCTCAGCACGGCCACACCGCCAGCCCTCGCCGGGCGCGACGGGTTTCCCCAAGGTCTCGGCGACGTACGGCCGATCATCCCTGACCCGGTCAAGCTGGCAGCAAGCCCCGCCGCTCGGCGTGTGCGAGTTGATTGGCGTGTCGATCGGACGATGACATACGACGAACTGGCCAAAGAACTCGTCCGACACGATCGCGTGCTGGCCATCGTACATCGACGCCAAGACGCCCGCACCCTGGCCGAGAAACTGCCAAAGAAAGGCCGTTTCCACTTGTCAGCCCTGATGTGTCCCGCACACCGGCTGAAGACGATCGCGAGAATCACGCAAGCCTTGAAAACGGGGGCCACGTGTCGCATCGTCTCGACCCAGCTTATCGAGGCGGGCGTCGACATCGACCTGCCGGTTGTCTATCGCGCCCTGGCGGGACTCGACAGTCTGGCGCAATCTGCCGGGCGTTGTGACCGGGAAGGCAAACTGACCGAAGCTGCAGGAAGACCGGCAGGAGAATTCATCGTCTTTCTCGCAGAAACGTCTCCGCCACCGGGAACGCTCCGCAAAGCCATGGAAAGTACGCAAACCCTGCTGGCCCAAAGAGGCAGTTCCGTATTGAACGAACTCGATCCGTTCAATCCAGACCATTGCGAGTTGTTTTTTAGAGAACTCTACGGCAAACAAGAACTCGACGCGCGACACGTCCAACGGGAGCGAGCCGCCAGCAATTTCGCCAACGTGGCTGTGGCGTTTCAGATGATCGACAACGGCTGGAGCCGTCCGGTCGTTGTCCCTTGGGGTGACGGCCCCGAACGCATCAACGCCCTCCGTAGTGAGGTTTGCCGTGAGACGCAGCGGGCAGTGCAACCGTTCATCGTGCAGGTTTCAGGGAAGCACATAGATTACATGCTCGACCAAGGAATGGTGGAATGCTGGGAAGGAACAAACCTGCATCTTCCCACATCGCTTTTCGGAAAGTCCTACACCGAGGAATTTGGGTTAGTCTTTGATACCCCGATTGATCCCGAGGTTCTCATGATTTGATCAAAACCGTTGCATGAAACCATGGAGTGCGGCGACTCGTCGCCGCTTTGGATTGCCGTTTTCTACGAAGGAGATCGTCATGTCCAATCAGCATCTGCCGCCGTTTTGTCTGCGGGCATCCGGCCCGTTGGCCTGCTTCACCCGCCCGGAACTCAAGGCCGAACGGGTTTCGTACCAGGTGATCACGCCGTCGGCCGCCCGCGGCGTGCTGGAGGCCGTCCTTTGGAAGCCCGCCATTCGTTGGCGGATCGAGCGGATCAAGGTGCTCAAACCCATCCGCTGGGTCGCCTTTCGCCGCAACGAGGTCAACAGCCGCGCCTCGCCTCCTGCGGCAAAGGTCGTCAAGGAAGGCGGTCATGCGCCAGTGCTGCTGGCTGACACCGACCGCGCCCAACGCAACACGGTGGCCCTCTGCGACGTGGACTACGTCATCGAGGCCCGGTTCGAGATGACCGATCGGGCTGGGCCGCAAGACAACCGGGCGAAGTTCGTCGATATGTTTCGCCGACGGGTCCAACGCGGGCAACATTTCCACCAACCGTACTTCGGTTGCCGCGAGTTCGTGGCCGACATCAGCCCCGTCGACGATAGCACGCCCGAGCCGATCGGCGAAACTTGTGATTTGGGCTTGATGCTCTACGACATCGACTACAGTCCCAAAGGGAATCGACCGCAATTCTTCGCGGCGCGATTGGAACAAGGCGTGCTGGAAGTTTCGGCGAATCCCGAGGACACGTTGGTGAAAGGAGGTGCATCTTGATACTTCAGGAACTACGCCAACTGGCGATAGACGAGAATCTTGTGGGTGACCCTGATTTTGAAATCAAGCCCGTCTCTTGGCGCATCAATATTCAGGACGATGGCTCCCTCGTGAACATCGAAGACCTGCGCCGAAATGCGAACGAGGGCAGGAAGGGGAAACCGAAATGGGTCGGCAAGGAAATAGAGGTTCCCATGCAGTTTTACCGCGCAGGAATTGCGCCCCCGCCGTTCTTTCTTGTCGACAACGCCAAGTTCGTGTTCGGAAGACCGGTGGGCAACACCATATTTGAACCTCAGCAAGGACGCGATTTTTCGGACCGATTTCGTAGCCTCGTGAACCTGTGTGCCGATGCCACGAAAGACTCTGACGCACTGGCGGTAGTGCGGTTTCTTGAAAGATATCCGCCGGGATCCGATGAAGTCACACTCCCAGAAGACGCGGTCGGAAACGACATGTTTGCCTTTCGTGTCGGTCTCGGCGAGTTCACTCACCTGCGACCAGACGTGCGCGTTTGGTGGAAAAACGCGCGACAAGAACAGTTGCAGGTTGGCGACACGTACCAGTGTCTCGTTACCGGAGAACGGTTTGGCGAGATAAACCAGTTTCCGCAAGTTGGCAACGTCCCTGGTGCATCCAAACCGATCAAGCTGATTTCGTTCAACAAGGGCGCATTCGAGTCCTACGGTTTGAAACGCAACGAGAATGCCACCATCTCAAGGGAAGCAGGTGAGCAGGCCGCCGCGGCACTAAATCGCCTGCTGCATCCACAACCTCGCGATGGTACGGGGACGGTGCTTGGCAGGAGACATATTCGCCTTCTTGGAGACACTGCCGTTTGCTTCTGGGCGACCGCGGGTGACGATTTACTCGACGTATTGCCTGACCTGCTGGAGGGCGAAAACGAAGAGAGCGTTGCCGAAGTCTATCGATCAGTGTGGCAGGGCGAGAAACTCACCATCGACGATCCGTCGGCTTTTTACGCTCTCACGCTTTCCGGCGCTCAAGGCCGGGCAATTGTCCGCGATTGGTTCGAGACGACTCTCCCGGAAGTGGCGGGAAACCTAGCCAAGCATTTCGACGATTTGAGTATCGTCCGCAACGCAATCCCAAAGAAGGGCAATCGGCAATCGCGGTTGGTTCCCCTTCGTTGGCTGATGCAATCGCTGGCCGCCGAAGGCCGCTCGGAGCCCGTTCCGGCGTCGCTCGAAGCGGCATTCATTCGGTCAGCCTTCACCGGCACTCCCTATCCGTTTCAGATTCTCCAGCGGGCGCTGGTGCGTGCGAGAGCCGAGGCGGGGCGCGATCAATGGACCGATGCCGCCCGACGCGACGCCCGCGCTGCCCTGATCAAGGCGGTTCTCAACCGGCGCCGCTCTGACCCTCAAGCTGCTACCCGATACCAGGAGGTACTTGCCGAAATGAATCCAAGTCACGAAAACCCCGGCTATACTCTCGGTCTGCTGATCGCCGTTCTCGAACGGCTACAGGCGCAGGCCTTGGGCGACGTCAACGCCTCGGTGGTCGACCGCTACTTCAGTGCGGCCTCCGCCACACCGCGCACCGTGTTCGTTCGGCTTCTGAAGAACGCTCACCATCATGTTCGCAAGGCCCGTGACAGCGACGACAAACGGGATCGGGCCATGGTTTTCCGTTGCTCGCGAATGATTGATGAATTGGCGAGCCGCTTCGACGTGGACACCAAACGGTACCCGTGTCGGACAAGTGGCCTGCCGGCACATCTTGACCTCGAACAGCAAGGACTGTTTGTGCTCGGCTACCATCAAATGCGCCACTGGCTCTGGATGACCAAGGAGGAAAGGGCGACGTGGGAGGCGGACCATCCTGACGCCCCGCGTGCTTTTCGTTGGCTCAAAGAGCCGGTCGAGGAACCGGATGAGACCGCTGCAGTGAATGCCTGACGATAATTCGAACCTTTACTTGGAGACTGAATAACCATGAACGCAAAAATGACCGAACCTTCCACCACCGATTTGGCCACGAGAGCGATTGAACACCGATACGAGTTCGTTTTGCTGTTCGATGTCAAGAATGGCAACCCAAACGGTGACCCCGATGCGGGGAACGCGCCGCGGATCGATCCCGAAACCGGACACGGGCTGGTGTCCGACGTTTGCCTGAAACGGAAAATCCGCAACTTCATCACGCTCGTCAAGCGCAGCCCGGACGGCCCGCCCGAGCCCGGATACGACATCTATGTCAAGGAAAAGGCCATCCTCAATGAACAGCACCAAAAGGGATACGACGCATTGGGGTTAGACCCCAAGAAGCCAGCCAAACCGAAGAAAGGCGAAAGCCCGGCCGAAGAACGCGTCCGCCGCTGGATGTGCCAGACGTTTTTCGACATTCGCATGTTCGGTGCGGTGATGAGCACAAAGGTCAATGCCGGTCAGGTCCGTGGTCCCGTCCAGATGGCGTTTGCCCGTTCCGTTGAGCCGATTGTCTCGCTGGAGCAGTCGATTACGCGGATGGCGGTCACAACCAAAGAGGACAAAGAAGCCCAGGAAAAGAAACAGGCGGGGCAGGCCCGCACGATGGGCCGCAAAGAAATCGTGCCCTATGCTCTTTATCGTGCTCACGGATTCATCAGTCCGCACTTGGCCGATGACACGGGCTTCGACGATGACGATCTGGAATTGCTGTTTCAATCGCTCGAACAGATGTTCGATCACGACCGGTCGGCCGCCCGCGGCGAAATGAGTACCTGCAAATTGCTGGTGTTCGAGCATGACAGCAAACTTGGCAACGCCACGGCCCGAAGGCTTTTCGATCTGATCGAGGTGAAACCGAAGACTGTCGAAACGCCGGCCCGCAGTTTTGGCGACTATGAAGTGAGTATTGACCGAGACGTTCTGCCGAAGGGTATCACATTGCACGAGAGAGTCTAACCTTGTCGGACGCCACCGCCGTGTATTCGGAAGACGACTTAGTTCCGCTGTCTGCTTTGCAGCACATGCACTATTGCGCGCGGCAGTGCGCGCTGATTCATGTGGAACGGATCTGGGTGGAAAACCGGTACACGGCGGAAGGGCGAGTGATGCACAAACGGGTGCATGGGCGAAGCCGCGAGCGGGACGGGGACGTCCGCATCGTGCGGTCGCTGCGGTTGAGGTCGCTGGCGTTGGGCTTGTCGGGCGTCACCGATGTGGTCCAGTTTCATCCGGCTGAGGAGGACGATCACAAACCGGCCGAAAACGTGCCGGGCCTGGCGGGCCGTTGGCGGGTCTATCCTGTCGAATACAAACGGGGCAAACGAAAGCGGGGCGCGTGCGACCGAATCCAGCTCTGCGCCCAGGCCCTTTGCCTGGAAGAGATGCTGGATTGCCAGATTCCCGTTGGGGCGCTCTTCTACGGCAAGACCCGTCGTCGCAACGTGGTGCCCTTGGACGTCGAACTGCGGGAACTGACCAAGGAAACCGCAAAACAGGTCCACGAGATGATCGGCTCCGGTCGTACGCCGCCGCCGGAGAAGGGACCCAAGTGCAAATTGTGTTCGTTGGCCGAACAGTGTATGCCCGACCTGCCGCCCGGGCGATCGGCGAAGGAGTATTTGGATCGGAGGTTAGGTGAAATCTTGGAGTCATGAGGATGGCAGGGTCGTTTACCAGCGATTTTCTGAGGCCCATTTATTTGATGACCTCTGGTAGTGCGGGTCGGT
>CAZUAH010000707.1:0-6620 GCA_964617665.1 uncultured Pirellulaceae bacterium | reverse complement strand
ATAATCACAGAATAAACCACGCGCCAAGACGGAAGATTATGGAGCGGTCACATTGAAACGCACGTTCACATCGCAACCTGCTTCCGAGTGCGTTTGCGAAGATGACTGCGGGGATTTGGATAGGTCGCGACGTATAGACTGTATCCGTTTGTATCGGTTTTGCATTTCGCTGCGCAAAGACCTTGCCGGGCCAACTGAAACCGAACAAACTCAAACATCGGGCCATTGCCCATTTACTTCCCCGGGGCTCCTCAAAAGCTGGCAGTGTTGACAGGGTTTCTCAATGAATCAAGAGGAAAAGGACTATCGAATCCTTCTCGTCGAAGACGATGCACCGCTCGCGTCGATGGTGGCGGACTTTCTTGCGCCACACGGATTCGACGTCTCGATCGAAGGACGCGGCGATACTGCGGTTTCTCGGATTACGAGTGACAACCCGGACGTGGTTGTGCTAGACGTCAATTTGCCCGGTCTGGATGGTTTCTCGATATGCAAGTCGGTCAGGTCAAGATATCACGGCGCGATCATTATGCTGACCGCTCGCGGCGAAGAGGTTGATGAGGTTCTGGGGCTCGAAGCCGGCGCGGACGACTACATGGCAAAGCCGGTACGGCCACACGCATTGTTGGCACGGTTGCGGACCCATCTGCGCCGTGCTACCCCGGCCGAGCAGGCAAGCCAGCCGATCACCGTCGGCTCACTGGTGATCGACGCAGCGCGAAGGAGCGTCGAGATCGACGGCGCCGCCGTGGACCTGACGACCGCGGAATTCGACTTACTGAACCTCCTCGCCAAGCACGTCGGCCAACCGCTCGGTCGCAACGACATCTATCTGGAAATCCACGGGATGAAGTACGACGGACTGGATCGTTCGATCGACCTGCGTATTTCGCGTCTCAGAAAGAAACTCGGCGACGACCCCGCGAAACCGCAACGTATCAAGTCCGTAAGAGGAGTCGGCTATATGCTGTCGGTTGAACCATGACATGGCTCTTTATTCGCTTCTATTTCTGCGTGCTGATCGTCTTGTTCGTGGCCTGGTACATTCATGGCTCCGTGGTGAAAAGCCGAGCCGATGCGGAATGGGATCGGGTTATCGTGGAAGCCCACGGTGGCGGTGCGCGGCTTGTGGCGAGTGAACTGAACGCTTCGCCGCCGGAGAACCGAGAGCAGGTACTGAACAGCTTGCGCGAGCGGTTTGCCTACCCGGTGGATGTGATTCCTTTGCAGGAACTCCCGAGTGGCCCACAGCGACAGATCGCCAGCGGTGACGATGTCGCCTGTTTTCGGCCAGAGAAACGGTATCACATTGTCGCTGCATTGACCGGCGGCGCCGAGGTTGTACGTCTCGGCCCCTTTCCGGATTACGATTTCCTGGAGATCGAACAGTCGCTCGGAGGCTGGATGCGATTGACGGCAGACAGGCTTGATGCGGCCAAGCCTGACGATCGTAGTGCCGTTCTTGATGAACTACAAACGCGATTCGAGTTCCCGATCGAGCTTGCGGGCCGCGGGGACTTGCCCGACTGGCCGGCAGGGCGAATCGCCCGTGGCGAGGATGTCGTATTCTACTCGCCGGACCGACAACCGAATGAACGTTGGTTTGCCGCCACGCCACTGGAAAACGGTACTGAGATCGTCCGCTTCGGGCCACTCCCAAGCTTCGAGCGGATCGAACAGAAGGCAGCAACGACGACGCTGGCCCTTGTGCTGCTACCGGCAGCGATTGCCATTGCTTTACTGCTGCGGCCGGTTGCTCGGCAACTTCGTCGAGTGGAACACACCGCGCAAGCGATCGCGGCGGGCGACATGAGCGCGCGTGTGGACGAACGCCGCGTCCGTTCCGCCAGGCCCTTGGCACAAGCGTTCAACAATATGGCCGGTCGCACCGAGGCGCTTGTTCGCACTCAACGCGAGTTGTTGCAGGCGGTTTCGCACGAGTTGCGGACTCCCCTGTCGCGCATGAGATTCGCCATCGACTTGATCGAAACCGCGAAAGACGACGAGGAACGCAAGCGGCGGCTCGAGTCGTTGGATGCCGCGACCGAAGAACTCGACGGGCTTGTTGACGAATTGCTCAGTTACGTACGAATGGAGACAACCGAGCCGAAGCTGGAACTGGAACACGTTGCATTGCAGGACACTCTTGATGTTCTGATCCCAAAACACGCGGCGCTGTATCCGTCCGTTCAATTCGAGGTGAGCGAAGACATCGGCAGCGATGAGAGCATCATCTTGGCTGACCGAACCGGTCTCCAACGGGCGATTGGCAACCTGTTGAGCAACGCGGGTCGGCATGCAAAGAGCCGTGTGACGATTTGCATGGAGCGGACGGACGGGGCCACGATCGTTGATATTGATGACGACGGAGACGGAATCCCGGAGTCCGAACAAGATCGCATTTTCGAGCCATTTGTCCGGTTGGAGAATGGCTCGAATGGATACGGCGCCGGACTTGGACTTGCTTTGGTGAAACGGATCCTGACGCAGCACGGTGGCAACGTCGAAGTACTGACCAGTCCACTCGGTGGCTGCCGAATTCGCACGATTTGGCCAGCACGAGACTAGAATCGTGGCTTGGAATCGTGCTGGGGTCAGAATTTGATCAGTACGATGGGCCTCCGAGCCCGTCGACATTCATGGCCTTGGCTCCAAACGCCGGCTTCGGAGAGCCATCGTACGAATTCCAGAACACATTCCAAAGCCCAGTACGTCCGTGGCCTAAGCTCCGCTATCATGGTACCAGTGAAGGCAGAGTTGCCGTTTTCATTAGAGGCGATTTCAATACCGGGAGGGCGAGGCTCCCGCCGAGCCTAGACCGCGGAAATCCACGGCTCAGCAGGAGCTTCGCCCTCCCAAGGATGAGTCTTGAAATGCCTTCTACTCACATGAGGATTGAGCCATGACACAAATTGCCATACCCTCCGACATGAACACCCACAGAACGGCGAAAAGCAACCGTCTGGCAAGATCAGTGTTTCCTTGTTGCCTGATGCTCTTGGGTCTCTTGATCGTCTGCGGCCCGCTCGTACGTTCTGCCCTAGCCGCGACCGGATCGAAACGGCCGAATATTCTGTTCATTTACACAGACGATCATTCGTACCGGACGGTCGGCTGCTATCCCGAGGCGTACCCTTGGGTCCGGACTCCGGCCATTGACCGTTTGGCAAGAGAAGGTGTGCGATTCGAATCCGCGTACATCGGCACGTGGTGCATGCCGTCACGAGCAACGCTGTTGACCGGCCACCATCAGTTCGGTGTCCAGTCGATGCGAATGGAAGGACCTTATCCGGGCAGTGTCTACGATCCCGAGCAGTGTCCCTTCTGGCCTCGTGTGTTCCGAGAACATGGTTACACGACGGCCCAGATCGGCAAATGGCATACGGGTGTGGATACGGGCTACGGTCGCGACTGGGATTTTCAGATCGTATGGAACCGGCCCAAGTACACGGAAACGAGTCAGCACTACTACTACGATCAACCGATCACGTATCAGGGCGGTGAAACGAAGATCCTGAAGCGATACTCGACAGATCAGTACACGGATTGGGCGGTTGATTTCGTAAAGGGCGAGGGACGAGACGCGGATAAACCGTGGTATCTGTGGTTGTGCTACGGCGCCGTGCACGGCCCGTACACGCCAGCAGACCGCCATCTGGACGCGTATCCCGGAATCGAACTCACCACGCCCGCCGACATCTTCCCACCGCGCCCCGGCAAACCGGACTGGGCCCAGAAGATCAACTTCTGGGAACGAGGCCCCAACGACACGCCGATGTGGCGGAAGCGAACGCTCACGTCGTGGACACGGCAATACCATCAAGGCGTGCGGGCGATCGACGAAGGAGTGAAACGGTTGCTCGCCACGCTGGCGGAGACGGGTCAGCGGGAAAACACCCTAATCGTATTCACGTCGGATCAAGGATTCGCCTGGGGCCAACACGGTTTTCGGCACAAGGTAGCGGCCTATGATTCGAACATCCGCTCGCCTTTGATTTTCAGTATGCCGGAGCGTATCCCGCAAGGCAGCGTCTGCCCCGCCCCCGTCGGCGGAGTGGATCTTGTCCCCACGTTCTTCCACTTCGCAGGAATCGACCTCCCCTGGCCCATGCACGGCCACGACCTCTCGCCGCTACTGGCCGAGCCAACAAGCGAATGGCCGCACCCAATGCTGCTGACCGCGACCGGCCGCAAATACGGATCCGACACCGACGAGATCCCAACGGGCAACGACGCATACCACGGCGGCGCGCCCTGGTACGTGATGCTACGCGAAGGACACTACAAATACGTTCGGCCGTTGATTCCCAACGACCTGGAAGAACTGTACGATCTACGCGAAGACCCAGACGAATTGGACAATCTGGCCGTCAAACCCGAACACGCCGAGAGGCTGCAACACCTGCGTGCCGCTGCAATTGTCGAACTTCGGCGAAACGACGCCGGTTTCGTCGACCGCATGCCGCCGGTTCGACAGAGTCCCTGAAACCTCCTGCGTATGACATCGACTTCAGGGCTTTTCGTTGGACATCCGATGAGAGGACTGTTTGTGCGGGCCTTGCGGCCTCTGCGAGAAGACTACTGCCGGCAGCACCGAGAGTCACTCTGGGCGCGGCCTTCTGACGAGCTTCAGTTCGTGTGATGCGGCGTGCTGCTGCAGGTCGGTGAAGAGCTGCTCTTCGGCTTGCGCGTCGGTCAGCATGCCGGTTGGAAAGCTGAGTGTCGTGCCCTTGGGGAAACGCGCCAGCCGCTTCTTGAGTTCGGCCAGCGAGTAGGCTGAGTACTGAGCTACGTGCCAGCAGTCGTAGGACGGATTTCCGCGATGATAGGACGGACGGGCGTTGAGGAATTCGCTTTCGCTACCCGAGCTGAATTGGATGGCCACCGGTTCGCGCCACCGATCGAGATCGAAATCGACCATCGTCTGGTTCGGCTTGCTCAGACAAAGTGAGCGCACGCGTTTCAGCGTGGGCGGGCCGGTGAACCAACTCCTGTCGTAGATCAACGCGTCCACGAGTTCACGCTCGAAGAGGACTTGCGGGTCCGTCTGAGAACCGCTGTCGACGACTTTCAACTCGCCGACGCGGTCTTTCCACGCGGCGTTCCACCTCTCGAATCTCTGCCGGATGACTTGCTCCGCCGCCGCAGAACCGTGCTTCCGGAGCAGCCGCAGGGCGTCGCCCGCGAGCTCCAGGTTTTCGTCGTCCAGACGCTCGATGGCAAGCCGGATCGGCTTCGCATCAAGTCCGTCGGCAGTACGCGCAGGCGCTGATCGAGTCGAACAGATTGAGTGCCGCGGAGCATATCCTTGAGGCCCTAATTTGTGACACACAGGGCAAGCCGATGTTTGAACGACTGATTCTGTGCGAATACGCGGTTGCCGACCTTACGACCGCCAATGCGAATGTCTTCTACGAACTTGGAATTCGCCATGCCATCCGCCCCAAAGCACGGTTTTGATATTTGCCGAGGGCACACGGCTTCCATTCGATCTGGGTCCGGTAAGGGCTATGCCCTACAGCATCGAGAGTTCGGGAAAGCCCGCCGACGCTGCGGCTAACGCCCGCGCCCTCACAGACCTCTTGAACGAAGCGAAGAAGGACGCCACGGACAGCCCTTTGTTTCAGCTCGTCGACGGCTTGATGCCGCCTGACATCCACCGGCTAAAGACTGACGTATTCCGCGATCGGGTCGAATACTCCCACGCAATGAAAGAAAGGCTCGCTGACGCTCGGAATCAAAACAGCGTAGACGCGGTCAAGTCCATAAGGGCTCAACTTGGCTCCTTGTCGGACGTGGAATCGGGCGTCCTGATCGACCTGATGCTGTCATTTCGGGCCGTCAAGGCATGGAAAGAGATGATCGCGTTGGTCGACGGAATGCCCGAACCTTTGGCCAAGACGGTCATGGTCCGCGAGCAGTATGCTCTGGCGCTGAACCGCGAGGGACAGAGCGAAAAGGCGGAGCGTGTCTTGGTCCGGTTGATCAGCGAGCGCGGACCGAGCAGCGAAACATACGGCATTCTTGGCCGCGTCTACAAGGACCGCTGGCAAGCGGCTCGGGAGGCGGGTCATACGGTCCTCGCGGAAGGACTGCTGAGCAAGGCGATCGACGCGTACCTGAAGGGGTTTCAGAGCGATATGCGGGATGCCTATCCTGGAATCAATGCCGTGACACTCATGGAACTGCAAGAGCCGCCGGACGAACGTCGAAAGGAAATCTTGCCGGTCGTGACCTACAGTGTGCGTCGCCGGATTGAAGCGGCAGAACCGGACTATTGGGATCACGCCACTCTGCTTGAGTTGGCGGTTCTAGGAAGAGATAAGCAACGTGCAATGTCTGCACTGGCTGACGCGCTGGCCGCAGTCCGAGAGGTCTGGGAGCCTGAGACCACACTGCGCAACCTGAGATTAATCCGTGAGACTCGCGAATCACGCGGTGAGGGCGACGAGTGGTTGCTGGATATTGAAAAGGCGTTGGAACGGGCGATGCAGAAGTGAATGGCTGAACGGGCATCGGTGCCAAGAGAAGTGGCCTCATGATCTCGTTTTTCATCAGTCATAGTAGTTCGACTGTTTGACTTCGCCTTGGCCACCTGCCAGCTTGTCTGGCGGGAGCCC
>CAZUAH010000706.1:0-6623 GCA_964617665.1 uncultured Pirellulaceae bacterium | reverse complement strand
GGTCACAAAAAGGACGGTGATGAGGTTGAGCAAGAACCCCGTTCTTCCCATCTGAAGAAGACTCACGCGGCCACTTGCGAACACGATGGCATTCGGTGGCGTGGCGATTGGGAGCATAAAGGCGCAAGATGCGCAAATCGTCGCCGGCAGCATCAGAAGCAAGGGGTTGATGTTCAGTGCTACGCCGGTAGCCGCCAGCACGGGTAGCATTATCGTTGTCGTCGACGCGTTGGAGGTCACCTCCGTCAGGAACGTCATCAACAGCGCGATGGCTGCTATGATGATCGGGATCGGCACTCCCCTGAGTCCACCCAAGTGCGTCCCAATCCACTCGGTCAATCCCGAATGCTCAAACCCGGCAGCGATGGCAAATCCGCCACCAAACAGAAGCAGGATGTCCCACGGCGCTTTCTTCGCATCGTCCCACGCGAGCAGGGAGATGTTCCGTTTCCGGTCGACGGGGATGACGAAACAGAGAATCCCCATGGCCATGGCAATGGTCGCGTCGTGCACAAAGGAGACGTCCTTGCCGTCAACATTTTCCACTAGACCGAGAAGGTTGGTCCAGCCTGGTATGACGAGACCTCCTACCTCGATCTTGGCTCGAAAGATCCACAAGAAAGCCGTAGCAACGAAGACAGCCAGCACCAGCGCCTCGCCACGACACATCTTGCCCAGCTTAGCGATTTCGTTGCGAATGATCGCATCAGCGTTTTCGACCACTTTGCCGCGGATTGGCAAGACACCAAATACCATACACGCCCACATCACCGGTATGAAAATGGCGGCAAAGGGCAACCCCATCTTGAGCCACTCGACGAATGTGATCTCGGGCGCGGTGGGAAAATGCTCCCTGAACATGCCGGCAAAAACAAGGTTGGGAAACGTGCCTACCAGAGTCCCCACACCGCCGATATTGGCCGCGTATGCGATCCCCAGCATCAGGCAGGCGCCGAAGTTCGTAGCGGAACGACCGGACGTTCTGTCCTGCATCGCTTCGATTTTGATGATAAGCCCTAACCCGATGGGCATCATCATCATGGCCGTTGCGCTGTTCGAGATCCACATCGAGAGGAAGCCTGTGGCCAGCATGAATCCCAAGACGAGCCTGCGGGCGCTGGCGCCGACCAACTGGATTATCCCCAGAGCGATCCGCGTGTGCAGGTTCCAACGCTGCATGGCCAGGGCGATGAAGAACCCGCCCAGAAGAAGAAACACATAGTGGTTGGTGTAGTTGGGCGCAACCACCTTGGATGGCATGATCTTGAGCATGGGATAGGCAACCAGCGGGACCAGAGCGGTCACGCCTAGCGGTAGTGATTCGCCAACCCACCAGCAGCCCATCAGGACCATCGTGGCGGCCATCCGTTGTGCTTCCGGCCGCATGCCTTCCGGCGCAGGCACCGACAGCACCAGGGCAAAGAGCAAGAGGCCGAGCCAGAACCCCACGGTCCTCCGCACTCGTGATGGTCCCGCCCGTGTTGCATCAGAGTCAGACATGCTTGTCATCGTGTTCTCCTTATAGTACCGTCCAATGGTGAATGCAAGTCGGCCCCTGCGGACTCCGATCGCTTGGCGGTACGAACATGGAAACACAATCTCTCAAGCAGAAGACTCTATTCATCACAGGCGCCAGCCGAGGCATCGGAAAAGCGATCGCACTGCGTGCGGCCGCGGATGGTGCGAGTATCGTGGTGGCTGCAAAAACCGTGGAGCCGCATCCAAAGCTCCCGGGCACGATCTACACGGCCGTCGAGGAGATCGAGGCGGCCGGCGGCAAAGGGCTGGCTTGTCTCATGGACATCCGCTTCGAGGAGCAAGTGCGAGCGGCCGTCCAGCGAGCGGCCGAACACTTCGGCGGGATCGACATCCTGGTCAACAACGCCAGCGCGATTTTTCTGGCCGGCACGACCGACACGCCGATGAGACGATTCGACCTGATGCACGCGGTCAACGTACGCGGCGCGTTTCTAACTTCGCAGGCATGTTTGCCGCATCTGGTAAAGGCTGCTAATCCGCACATCCTCAATATTGCTCCGCCGTTGAACATGGATGCGAAGTGGTTCGCGCCATATCCGGCCTACGCCATGTCCAAATACGGCATGAGCATGTGTGTGCTCGGAATGGCCGAGGAACTGCGCCCGCAGGGCGTGGCTGTCAACGCATTGTGGCCCAAGACGTTTATCGCGACGGCGGCAGTGCGAAACATGATCGGCGAGGACGCCTTCCGCCGATCACGCAAACCCGAAATCATGGCCGCCGCCGCTCACTCGATCCTCTTGCGCGACAGCCGCGAATGCACCGGGCAGTTCTTTGTGGATGAAGAAGCGCTGGCTGACAACGGTATGACGGATCTTACGCAATATTCCGTCGTCCCCGATGCAGAGTTGCTGCCCGACATCTTCCTGTAATGGGCGTTGCAGCTATACTATTCTTTACGTATAGCCCCGATCCACCGCCGTACGAGACCCTCTAATGGCTATAAAAGAAAACGTTGATATGTTCCCCAGGGCTAGAATCCCCTACGGAACTTGGGGAAGCAGCTTCTTCCCGGCATGGCAGACGTCGGCATTGGCGGAAGTCAATATTGCCCAGTTTGCCGGGGAAGGGATGAACCGAATTCTCGGGATCCGAAAGGTGCCGAAGAGCGAGTTGGAGTATCTGGTCATCGGCTCGACCGTCCCCTGGCACTGGAAGTTCTGGAACGCTCCGCTGGTGGCAAGCTGCCTGGGTACTCGCATCCCCGGTTTCCACATGGAGCAGGCATGTGCGACTGGTCTCCAGGCCGTCATGTTGGCCGGTGCCGATGTCCAGACCGGTTGTCACGACGTCGTTGGTGTGCTGACCTTTGATCGTTGCAGTGATTCGCCGGTCGGTGTGTTTCCGGAACGGCGTGCGCATCGGCGGACCGAGGCGCTGAGTGACGTGTGGGACAACTTCGGTTTCGATCCGGCCACGGGCGAGGCCATGATTACCACAGCCGCCAATTCTGCCCGCAAGCACAATCTAGATCGAAGAGAGGTGGAGGATCTCACCTTCTGCCGATATCAGCAGTACTTCGAGGCCAAGGCGTCCGGCTTCCTCGATCGTGTCCTTGTGCCCCTTGAGGTATTGAACGTACAAGGCCGCTTTCTCGGCCTCGTCGACGATGACGTGGGAGTTCGCGAACTGACATTGGACGGCCTGCGTCAGATGCGGGAGTTGGATACTTGTGTAACGACGGGGTTGCAGACTCACGCAGCGGACGGGATGGCGACTCTGCTGGTGACCAGTCCGGAAAAGGCGAAGGAACTGAGCCCCCGGCCTGAGATTGACATTCAGTTTGTGGCCAAGGCAGAAATCAGAAATCATCCGGCCCTGATGCCGGAGTCTCCCACGTTGGCCGTGCAGAAACTGCTCGATAAGACTGGCCTCACCCTGGACGATATGACGGTGATCAAGAGCCACAACCCGTTTGCCGTGAACGATGCTATCTTCGCCAAAGTGATGAACCACGACTGGGAGAAGGTCAACAAGACGGGCTGCTCGCTGGTATGGGGACATCCCCAAGGGCCGACGCTCACCAGGATTGTAATCGAAGGTCTGGAGGAAGCTGTGACTTTGGGAGGTGGCTATGTGCTGCTCTCCGGTTGTGCTGCAGGAGATGTTGGAATCGCAGCCATATTCAAAGTCACCGAAGGAGGTGAATCGTAATGACAAAGTCCATCCGACAATCGACCCTCCAGACACTGGGACTTGGTTCGGTCATAGATATCTTTCGCAACGGGAAGCTACCCGTCGATGCGGGCGACTTGGTCGATCGAGTATTTGGCGGCCCCGAAGAACGCGGCTCGTTGGTGATCTCCGGAGCCAACGGGATGGTTGGTGCTGGGAAGATGATGCAGCTTACTTCCAGGCTGGAGCCCTTCGGCGTCAAGTCAATCGCCCTCAGTCGCGCCCGAACCGCTGACGGCATCGGCCCGCAGTATCCAGGATTGGTGGCGGCGCTCGGTAAAAAACGGGCCGATAGGGTCATGGGCAACATTGTCAGGATGACCTACGACGGGAACAGCCTACCGGCGGACCTGAAGAACTGGCGTCCCCGTTTTCTGTTGGAAGCCATTCCTGAAATCCTCGAGATCAAGAAGACTCACTACAAGATTTTCCAAGACGCGTTTCCGGGAATTGAGATCCGCTCGGTCACGTCTGGCTTCCCGGCTGCCGAGTTGGGCGTAGGCGTCGCGCACCCGGCCTTTCCTCACGAGACAAACAAGATGTGGGAGGTTGTTGAAGAAGAGCCTTCAGCCATCACCCAACTTATGTGGGCACTGGGACTGGTCCCGATTCCGGTCAGTGACGATTGGTCGTTTGTCTTGGACGTCTTGTTCTGTGGTATTGCGTTGGCAGGCATGCGGTACCACCGGGCGACCAACATGCCCTTCTGGAAGATCGACAAGTTCGTGAGGAAGTTTGTGGGGCCGAACCCGTTCCGGGCTCATGACGTGATCGGATCCGCGGGCTCTAATTTCCTGACATGGTCCTGTCTGCATCACCTTGGTGAGAAATACGGAGCGTTGTTCAGGCCGACACCCGAATTGGACGAGCGGCGAGTGACCGGCCAGACTTGGTTCCCGCCAAACCACTTCAGACCCGTGATCAATTGGCAATTGGATGAGGCGGGACAAGACGAGTTCTTTAGTTGGATCCATGGCGCGTTGTTCCAGATGGCCAGCCTGATGCTTCACGAACGCAGGGCCCACCTGTCCCATATGAACGCGATTGGCGAGTTGTGCGCACAGTTCCGCCACGGAATCCTAGCCATGATCCGGAGCATTGGTGCCGAAGCAGCAGTCAAGAGGGTCGAGGCGTATCACAAACTCCATCCAGAGGCGGCGGCTGACGCCTGGTATCCGGACGCATTCGACGACGTGGGCAGTCCCGAATGGCAGCAGTTGTATGTGAACGCCGAGCACGACGGAAATGTCGGCGTAATCACGATCAGCCGGGAACGTTACAACAGCGACGTGGATGCCGAACTGAATCGGGCCATCGACTGGCTCAAGGCCGACGGCATCGACAACGTGATCGTGACCGGCGATTTCCATCTTTCCACACAGATGCTCGGCGCTGACACAAGCGAGTTCTATCCAGCTCTGGACGATGTCGAAGAAGGACGCCGCGTGGCGGCCACTTGGTCCGCCACGGCCAGACGGCTTTGCGTTGAATTCAAAGTGTCGGTAGGCTTCGTGAGCGGCAAACGGTGCCTGGGCGGTTTTCTCGAGCTTCTCACACACTGCCAATACTTGGTAGCCGTCGAAGATGCGGTCCTCGGAATGCCTGAAGTGACGTTGCCCGTGGTGCCAGGCATGGAAGGTTGCCACTGGCCGTTCCGAAAAACGGACCAAGGCGACTGGCCGAAGCTTGTCAGACTTCTGCTGACTGGCGAGCCGGTGAAGGCGAAAGACGCTGTGGGTTGGTTGGTCGACCACTCTGGATCGATGCAGCAGTCGCTCGGGACGGCCTGGAGTCTGGCATCCGGCGAGGCTGCCAATGTACCGATGAGAAAACTGAACGAGGGCGTGCTGGAAGGTATCCCTGCGGACGCCGGAATCCCAACTACCGATAACCCCGCGACGATAGCCGCCCGGAAGGCCATGATGGAATCCATCAGGGGCTCCTGCGGCGTCCCGCTGTCCGAAGCACTCGACATCCAGGCCAGACACTCCGCCGACTTCATGCTCACTTCTTCCTGCAAGGAAGGAAGCATCGGAGCCGAGTGCCAGAAGACGATGATGGTGTAACGGCACGCCTTGAGCCGCCGATCCCCGCTACACTAATTCACCCGTGTCGCGCGGCGGCGAACAATCGCAAATCGAAAGTTCAGACCCACGGAGGGAATTGATGGAGAATAAACTGGTCGATCGTCCCGTTGAAACCAGTGCAAGTCGCGATAACGCCGCCCGCATGGAGAAGACGCCCGGTGGTTCGGGCGAGCGCCGAAGCTGGCTCCGGTACGTGATGCTAGCGGCGTTGGTCATTCTTGCAGCGGGAGCGGGTTTCATCTGGTATGTAACCCGCCCGGTGGATACGACGCCGCCTAAAGCTGTCTTCAAAGAAGTCGTGCCCGACAAGCCGCTGCTTGACGAATCCGAGCAACAAGTGACCTTCGTGCTTCAGGATGACGACGAAGGTATCCCTACCTTCTTTGTCTTTGACGACGAAGAGCAGGAGACGACTGCGTTAGCAGTCAATACGGCGCGCGGAACGCCGAACGAACGCGGGGTGGAAATCCGTTTCGAGGCCGTTCGTTTCCGTCGAGACGAAGAGGATCGCGACAAGGTCTGGGTACGGGCGGTGGGTATTGCCAATGAAATGGATGGAAAGACACCAGCTTCACTCAGTGAAATTGAAAGTGGTAAGCCCGTTGAGCTTCATTTTCACGACGAGATTGAAGTGCCTTGGGTGGTCCACGTCATTTACGACATCCACATGACGATCCAGTATAATGCGAAGACACAGCAACTGTCGCTCACAGATTCCTCTGGTAGCATCCGCTGGAAGATGCTGGGATCCGATGCATTTGACGAGGGAAAGCTGGAAGGAGCGATTACTGGTCGAAAGGGCGAGTACGGCGAAAAGCCTCT
>CAZUAH010000705.1:0-6637 GCA_964617665.1 uncultured Pirellulaceae bacterium | reverse complement strand
TCGATGGCGACTTTATCTACGGTGCGGATAGCCGAGGCGTTTTGCGGTGCTTGCGGCTCGATACGGGCAAGCAGGTTTGGGAGGATAGAACGGCCGTCGCCGAGGACCGTTTTGCGACCATCCATCTGATCCGAAACGGGGACCGCACATGGCTGTTTAACGAGAAAGGCGAATTGATCATCGCCAAGTTGACGCCGCAGAGATTCAACGAAATCAGCAGGGCAAAGCTACTCGATACCACGCAGGAGCAACTGCCCCGCCGGCGCGGTGGTGTCACCTGGTCGCATCCAGCGTTTGCGTATCGGCACGTGTTCGCTCGAAACGATAAGGAACTGGTTTGTGCCGATCTGTCGGCACAATAACGGAGTTCTTGGATGACGAAAAGTCAAGTTATGTCTGGTGCTGCAGCATGCTTTGCCAAGTGCGGGAGCCGCCGTACTCCACATTTCCGATTTCTCTGGGTGGCGGTCCTGCTCCTACCCGCGTTTCTCCGACCGCTCGGCGCGGATGACTCTTCGCCCGAGTCGACCAACGCGTCCGTCGACTACATGATCGTGATCACCGGCGGCGAACTGCTGGCCGGTGCCTACGCTGACGGACACACTCACTTCTTGACCCGTACGCTCCGACCGCTTGGTCTGCGCTGCGTCGGCTCGATGAGCGTGGATGACGAGCGAAATGACATCAAAGAGGCACTGCGTTTCGCCAAAGCCAAGGCGCCCCTGGCTATCGTGACCGGCGGTCTCGGTCCTACCGACAACGACATCACTCGGGAATCACTGTCTGAGTTCACCGGCATCGCCCTTCGAGAACATCCCGGGGTGCTAGAGGCGATGGGACGTCGATTCAAAGTGCCTCGGGACAAAATCCGCTCGAACCTTCGTCGCCAGACGCAGGTGCCGGTACGCGGCACGTATTTGAAGAACTCGAATGGCACGGCGGTTGGCTTGGTCTTTGAGCAAACCGACAAGGTGACGGTGGCGTTGCCGGGGCCGCCGCGCGAGTTGCAGGGTATGGTCAACGAAGAATTGGTGCCGTACCTGAGCCGCCGGTTCGGCACGCGGCTGCCCGGATGCTCGCTGACGCTGCGGTTCGTGGGCCTTGGTCAATCGCAGGTCGACCAAACACTCAAGGACCACGTACCATTGCCTGCCGATATCATCCTTGCCTCGCAGTTTGAAGGCGGCCGCGTGGACTTCACTTTCTCGCTGCCCGACGACACTCCGAAGGATCGCGCGCGGCTCGATGATCTGAGGAAGAAGATCTCGGAGCACTTGGGCGACTATTTGTACGCCTTCGACGGAACGTCTCTGGAGCAGCACGTTGTTAGCCTGCTTCAGAAGCGAGGTGCGACACTCGCGCTGGTCGAAGTGGGCAGCGGCGGCAGTCTCGCAGCGGGAATCACTGACACGGAGGGCGCCGACGCTGTATTGGCCGCGGCCTACGTTACATCGACCGAAGACAAGCTGCGTCGACTGCTCGACGTGTCAAACGGCAAATGGGCAGGCGCCGCTTCGAATGAGGAAATGACGCGTCTGCTGGCCGCTACTGCGGCCGAATTGACCGAAAGCGAGTGGGCGGTCGCTGCGGGTGAGGTCCGCCAAGGCTCGAACGGAGCACGTTATGTCGAGGTCGTTCTCAGATTGCCCGACGGTGGATTGGAGAGCCAACGCGTCGGACTGCGCGGCACTGGCCAGTACGCTCGTTCCCGTCTTGTCACTCGACTGCTCGATTTGCTTCGGCGCAAGTTAGAGTGAAGCCGGATGGCGAACTCAACATGCCTGCGATTGACGACGGTATGCCGTGGGAGTGAGGCCCGTTCGTTTAGCGAACACCACGTCTAACCGCCGAGTATTGGGAAACCCAGACTGTTCGGCAATCGCCGCAATGGGCAGATGGGTATCTGTAAGCAGTTGCTTCGCCCGCGCGATGCGTAGTCTGTAGATCTCCTCCAGCACCGACCGGCCCAAGATAGACCGAAAGCGTCGCTCGATAAGCCGTCGTCCCACGGCGATGTCATGGGCCAGTTTGGCGACGCTTATAGCTTCCCAGGCATGCTGGCGGATGTATTTCAGGGCCGCTTGGACAATCTCGTCCTCGATGGCCATGATGTCGGTCGAGTGACGCGTGACCACATGCAGCGGTGGTACCAACAGTGGTTCTCGAGGTCGGGGCTCGCCTGACATGAGCCGATCCAACAGCGCCGCTGCTTCATAACCAACCCGCTGCGACGGCACGGCGATGCTGGACAGGGCGGGTTGCGTCAAGCCGCATTCCAGATCATCGTTGCCGGATTCGAGCAGAGCGATGTCTTCAGGAATCCTCAGACCTGTCTGACGACATACGTCCGCCAGATAACGGGCTGGGGCGTCCTCGCAGCAAAGAATGGCTGCGGGTTTCTCCAATCGACGCAACCACCGGCGCGTCTTCTGCGCCGACTTCTTCCAAAGGGCGGGGGTCGCAAGATCCGCCAAATACTCGGTATGGCACGAGGAGACCGCATGGCCGGCTTCCTTCACGCGATCACTGAATGCTGACTCGCGGATTTTTGAGTAAGCCGCCGACTCGCTGCCGAAGAAGCCAAAATGCTCGAACTTTCGTTCCAGCAAATAGTCGGCCGCCAGCCGTCCCACGGCCGCGTGATCCACGTCGACTGTTGGCACTTTCAGATCGGGCAATGTACAGGCGGTGTCGATCAATGGTGTACGCATGCGGGTCAATTCTTGCGCAACCCGTGGAAGGACAAGCCCTGCAATGATCCCATGCGGTTTCCAGTCCCGCACGTGGGAGACGAGTTGCGGTCGGGGCGGTCCGTCGCGCAGGATCCAGTTCGGTTTGTCCGCTGCGTAAGCACGCACGCCGCGGATGACGCCGCGAACAAAGCTCAACCCTCGATCTAGCAATAGGGCAATCCGACGAGTCTTGTCCATGGCGGGATTTCCCGATCGCAGGCTTCGCGGATGCTCCCAGCAGGCGCAACACCCACTCGGAGCGGTTAGACGTTACACTATCGCTTTGCACGGGCAGGCGATTTTGCGACAAGGCAGTTGTGGCCGTCCTGAGTCGCATTTCAGCACACGATCGCCCTGGCCGCGGGAACGGCAAATGCCCGTGTCGCAAAACGACAGAAGATGTCCGATGTAACCACCTTACCAGCCAACGAGTTAGAGAAAACCCCACTTCCGAGCGCTGCAAAATCCGATGCATCCGGCGCACGAAACGAGGGTTTCGGCCCCGATCTCCAGTCCGTCATCGCCGCTTGGCCGGCACTCTCCGAGGTGGACATCTGCCACATCCTCGCGATCATCGCCGTAGCCCAGTTGCCCGACGATGACTTCGACGAGTCCGTGCGCATCGCTGAGCAGCAGCACAAGGAACATCAACCCGACGTGATCGTCGGCTCGTCGCGTGGCGGGGCTGTTGCCGTGAACATGGACAGTGGTGACGCACGCCTTATCCTGTTGTGCCCGGCGTGGAAGAACGACGGCAACGGAACGGCTGACAAGGCAAAGGCGGGAACGGTCATCCTTCACTCAAAGGATGATGCCACCGTTCCATACACTAATAGTGAGGAGCTTGCGCAGAACAGTGAATTGGATAGGGGGGCGCTGATTCAAATCGGGACTGATCATCGGCTCGTCGATGACAAGTCGTTGCGGGTCTTGTTTGAGGTAATCCTGTCACCGCAGACCGAAGTGAATACCGGACTAACTGCGTACTACTCGTCTCTCGCTCAGGCTGCGCTCCATCAGTACGACACGATTACACATTTGCTCGGCAGAACCAGGGACTGGACTGCGCCGGGTACTGCCTGTGAAGTTCTGATCAGAGAACTGGTCCGTCGAGTGCTACCAGACCGATATAGCGTCGATAAGGGATTCACCCATGGACGACGTATTGTTGGTGCCGACACGAAGCACTCTCCCGAAATCGACGTGATGATCCACGACAGGGAGTCGTATGCTCCGCTGACTCGGATCGACGATTTCGTAATCGTTCAACCTGCCTCGGTACGTGGAGTCATTCAGGTCAAGCGGACGCTCACTTCCGATACTCTGAAGAAGGGGATAAAGAACCTCGTTGACGCAAAGACTCACATTCGTGAGTGCATGGGTAATTCTCCGAGATCCCATCCGTTGGACGAGGTGTTTTCGGCATTCGTTACGTTTCGGGATGATGTGGACGAACCAAAGGATGGAATCAGTCAGACATACGAAAATCGAATCAAGGAGTCATTCACGGAGTTCAAAGACGGTTACGTCGCACCGCATTTTGTCGGCTCTTTGTCACGACGAGTATTCGGATTCTGGGGACTCAACATTCGGCAAATGGATTACGTCGCATACGAGTGCGAACATCCGGAAGCGGATGGGCGATCACAGGTGAATCTGGGGATACAGATTTTCTTGCTGCTTTTGACGAAGGCAATTCTCCCGGTCGGAATGCGTCCGCCATTCGCATTCCCTCCTGATTTCAAAGGCGTGACTCATTTCAACGTGTTCAAAAAAGACGATGATGACGGTGAGTGAATTGAGCCAGCGAAAACGAAAACCGCTCTGGGGGCCCCGGCGCAAGCCACAGATGTTTCCGGACCCGCCCGGCTTCTGCACATATGGATGTTAGCTACACTCTCTCCGACCGACGAACAAAACGGCGTGTTAAGCTAGGCAGTCCGCATGCCCGTGTGCTTGCTCGGCGACTGATCCGCATTACAATCTGCGGAGATTCATTCCGTGTGACGCCTCTCTCGCACGGAGCGAGGCTGTGCACCTCTGGCTCGCGATCAGGTGTGAAACATATGGATACCTCAAGCTCAGCTTGCCGGACGCTTTGCGTCTATCCACTTTGTGCCTCAGCACTGCCCTTCCATCATGGGACGCCCCCCTGTGAGGCGCCGTGTCCGCAGTGCGGGTGTCCGATATGGTGCTGCAAAAGCATGGTTGACGAGGTCGTCTACCTTCTTATCGCTCCTGGAGTTGTGCCAGATATCAAACACCTAGATCGTCTCTTTGAGACATTGGTGCGTGCCGACAGTATGCCACGTATCATCGTTGACTTGTCTTGCCTTGACCTGATCGCCAGTTTGCTTCTTGCTAGACTCTTGACGCTGCAAAAGCGGGTCCAAGCTACGGCGGGCAGGCTCGTCTTGTGCGGGATGCATCAGGTGGTGCGTGAGGCATTTTCCTACTCAAAGCTGGACACACTGTTCGAGATATCTTCAGACCGAGAGGCGGCTTTCGCCAGAGTCTGACTGTCCCGATGCCGCCTTGGCAGTAATCGCCATTCCCTCTGGACTCTCGTCCTCGCAACCATCGGCGGCTTGTTCGCAAGTTGGCTTGGGCGGCGACGGGACAGGGCAAGAACGCCGTCTGCCGAATAACGCCGTCATCCGCGTGGCTGGTTTTGTTTGGGGCGGTCCGTGGGCCGCAGTGTTTACCAGATCCAACCAATCCTCTCGTTAGCCACATTGTTCAAGATACACACAATCCGTCGTCGACTAGGACGACAGCATAAAAGACTTTGCATCGCAACTCTTGATTCTCAGTTAATGCCATGAATTGCCCATACTGTAAGTCGCAAAGGTTGTATCGGAGTCGCAGCGGCAACCGCCGCAAATCAGTACTCGGACGTATTTTCGTCATTGCCGTTAGGTGCCACAATTGCTGCCGCCGATTCGACATGTCCTCCTTCCTGGCATCGAACCTCACCTACAAGTCTAACTCTAGCCGGCGGGCGGCTTGAACGGCTCGACATGAAACAAGCCACCCTCTCTGCTCTACTGCTAGTCGGAATGATCGTCCTCCAGTTAGGCTGTGGCACTTCGGCTCAAAGACTGGAACGCTACCCAGTTCGCGTATCCGTTGACGCACCTGTTTCCCACGCAACTCGCTTGCCTGTTGCCTACGAGGAGCCCTGTGTGGCTCGGCCACCGGTTTTGGAAACGCCTCAATCGCTTGTACATCCCAGGATGGTCGATTTGCCTCGGTAAGCACGCTGGCGTCCCTCTCCCGCCTCCAACCTCGGGACGTGTCAATCATCGTGGCAGGGTCATTCGTAGGTTGGGCGAGGGCGTGGTTTACGACAAGGTCGGCTGGCGAGCTTGTGGGTAGTTCCTCAGGCGGCAACATCAAGGGCAGGTCACGCCGCACTCGCCCGCCACGTCGCTGGAAGCGCCGCAGACCGCCCTCTGACGCACGAGCCGCATTGGTGCCGGAGAAATTCTCTGGTCGGAACACGTTGTGCTTCAGTAGGTTGCGACAAAGTCCGCGGAAACTCAGCGAGTTCTTATTTTGCAATCGTCCCTTCAATGTGTCTAATGATGGAGGTTATCGCATCGTGACGATCCAGAAGTGAGCGTTGGCAGGCGACCGATGGCCTAACAAGTCTCACTTGAGTAGCGCAGCGAAGGCGTAATCAAGGGGGTAGGCAAAATGACAGAGCATGAGATCGTAGGCTTGCTGAGAGGGTATCTGCAAGAGACCCTGGAACCACAAATCCGAGAAAGAGTCGAGTCCGGCGACATCGCAAGTCAAGAAGAACTCGATGACGCCCTAGTTACGGCAATGCTACGGGGCTTGATTGAGCAGTGGGAAAGCGAGTTGAAAGAGGAGTTGGGCTACAACGACATGCCGGAGGT
>CAZUAH010000704.1:0-6643 GCA_964617665.1 uncultured Pirellulaceae bacterium | reverse complement strand
TTCCGTGTACCGAGGCAGTCCCTCTGACCATGGACACAACTGACGCTGCCGATCTCGCTAAGCAGATTGATAACCGCGTAGGCGTGTCGGACCGCCGTACTTTTGGGCCAGTCAAAAACTTCAGAGGTGTGAAGCACCTCCGCGCATTGCGGCCGAGGTAAGAATGCCCTCGGTGGGGTGCCCCTCCGCGCTTCAGGAACCTGCGCTTGATCACCTCGGACGATGTGACCACAATTGCTCGGCAACCAAGTTTGCCATGTTATACCGAACGCCCTCCGAGGCCAGTTTGTCGATATGCGGAGTCTTCACGGCGGGGCAACCGTAACAACTCAGGTCGGTGCTGATATTCTCGACCAGAATCAGAATGATGTTGGGGCGTTGGTGGGCATGGCAATTGCCGGTGCTGCAAGTCAAGGCAAGGCCGGTTGTCATAACGCCCCATAGCAGGGGCAGAAGACCGAGAAAACGCTTCGGGGCGATTGTGGGCATGATTTGATCCTACTTCGGTAGAAGTTAACGGGGCCGTGTGACGTCGGGATTCCCCTCCAGGATCAACGTGTTCAGGTTCTTTAGAGCGGCGATCGGTTCGAGGAGTTCATCGTCCAGCCCGCAGTCGCTCAGGTTCAGGTATTCGAGACTGGATAGCGTTGCGATCCTCTCCAGGGCTTCGGCGGAGAGTGGAGACTCGGCCACTTCGAGGCGTTTCAGGTAGCGACATGCGGCGATGGCGTCAAATGCTTCGTCGCTCAGGAACGTCTGGTTCAGCGAAAGCAGTTCCAGCCGATGCGGTGACGGCAACGATTCCAGGAATGATCCCGTGATTGGCACGTCTCGCAACGTGAGCCTTTCGAGATTGCTGAATGCGGCCAGGGGCTTCAATGCATCGTCCGACAGGGCGGAACACCTCGCAACCGTCAGAATCCGAATGCGATCGGCGGTCTTCCTGTTCTGGGCGAGTGTGGCCAGACCCTCGGCACCGAGCGATGCATCATCAACCGTCAGGCTCTCCAAATGCGGAAGCCTTACTGCGATGTTCATCGTTGTGTCGTCGATGCCGCTCCCTCCCAGCTTCAATTCCTTCAGCCTCGGTGCTTCCATTAGCGCCGCCAAGCCGACGCATTCGATCTTGCTGCACATGCGAAGGTCCAGCGAGACGAGTGAAGGCATCTCTGCGATCGATTCTACTGCTTGGCCGGTTATCAGCAGATCGATCAGTGTAAGGTGGGTCAGGCGGGATGAAGTAGCCAAGTCGGCGATTCCGCGATCGGTAATCTGGGGGGCGTTCCGGAGCCGAAATCGCTGCAATTCGGGGAGAGCGTCGGCGATCTGTTTCAGCACGCCGTCGGTAATGGCTGCGTCCTCCAGCATTAGCTCCTCAAGCGACGTCAGAGTGGCGATCTTCGAGAAGTCGTCGGCCGAAAGAACTGCGGCGCGAACCCGCAGGCTTTTCAAGGAGGGGCACGATACGGCCGCCTCGTACGCCGCCTGATTGGTCGATCCTCGTTCGACTGCCAAGTCGATTGCGGTGGGTTGGCCCTGCGTATCATACTGAAGCATGCCGCCACAGCCCTCGATTGCCTCGCGTATCGAGGCCACGTCGTCCTCGGAAAGCGTTGGTTGCTCTGCAACGGCAGTCTCAGTCGGTGCTGCGGCGGGTTTCGCCTCAGGTTGCGTTCGTGTCTTATTGGCTGTCGGCTGTCCCGTGTGACAGCCCACAAGAAAGACTGCACCAAGCAGAAGCAGTGGAACCGGTCGCAACTGCCTCTGGCGATACCGTTTGCATCGTGTCGAGTTGATAGGTGGTTCGGCCAAAGTCGATTTCCTATGCGGGGGTAGCTTGTGCCCCGATGCGTGAGCGAGGGCGCTCCGGACGCCCTCGTCAACGCTTCGAGTTGCGGTCTTATAGCGTCCACCGAGCGCGCATGGGGCGGTGCATCCGCTTGGCGGCTTCTTCGTCGCCGACGATGGTCTCCTTCTTCGGATCCCACGTGATCTTGCGACCCGTGCGGATGGCGATGTCGCACAAGTGGGTGATGATGTCGGAACGGACCGAGTCGCCGACGGGAGCGATGGCCTCTTGACGCGATTTGACCGAGTTGATGAAGTCCTGCTGCTGGGTTCCGGAGATAACCGGCAATTTGGCTTCCGCCGGATCGATCTGCATTTCCAGCCACTCCTTGTTGCTCGCGTCGCAGCCGTTTCTCCATACGTTGACCCAGCCATTGGGGCCGATGAACTTCGTGGATTCCTTGCCTGGCTTCATGGTGATCTCGACGTCTCCGAACTTCCCCTTGATATCCCAGTTGTAAACCGTGTCGTAAAGCCCTTCGGTGGGAATGACGCCTGTGCCTTCGATTTCGATGAGCCCGGATTGGTCGGCATCGGTGGCGAAGATCACCATGTCGAGCGAGTGGGCCCCGAAGCCGCCCAGATAGCCGACCGAGTAGTCGTAGATCCAATACGTACCGGGGCGTTTGCAGCGGTCCACGGTGTAGGGTCTTGGCTGAGCGGGACCGTTCCACATGTCGTAGTCGAAGCCCTCGGGGATGGGAACCTCTTCCGTTGAACCGCCAGCAGCCCCGTTGGTGAAGATCAATTCGATCCTCTGGAGTTCGCCGATCACTCCGCGGCGGACCAGCTCGCATCCGTGCCAAGACCGAGGGAACGATCGCCGGTGGGTGCCGTACTGGAAAATACGCTGATTGCCCTGAAAAGCTTTGCGGCAGGCCAGATCCTGCTCGATGCTCAACCCCAGCGGTTTCTCGACGTAGGCGTCTTTTCCGGCGCGGGCCGCCATGATGGCCATCGGCACGTGCCAGTGGTCGGGCGTGGCGATAACCACCGCATCGACGGCATCGCGGTCGGTGATCTCGGTGAAGTCGTTGTACGCCTTCGCCTTAAGGACGCGGGCGAGCGACTCGCGTCTCGACTGATAAGGATCGGCGACCGCCACGGTTTGGGCCTCTTTGCAGCGTTGGAAAGCGCGAACCAACGCCCCTCCCCGGCTGCCGACCCCGATAAAACCGAGCGTGATTCGCTCGCTGGCGGCCGGCTTGTCGGCGTTGCCCAAGGCGGAAGAAGTGATCACATGTGGCGCGGCCATGCCGCACGCCAGGGTGCAGCCGGCCTTCAGGACATCGCGGCGAGAAAAAGTGTTTTCTTTCATGGTCTTCCTCTTCTCCTGCAAAATGGGGTCTATGGAAATGTCTCTTGTCTCTGATCGCTGTCGTTTCCAATGTCTTCTAGGTTTTCGAAGAACCCCAAAACGCTTCATGGTACTTCGTGATCATGCCGTCTCGGGCAAGAACGTGGGTATAGTTACACCGCGGGGCGGCTGCCATCGGCCACGCACCTGCCCCAGTGCAATCTCGAAGTTACGCGCACCCCAACCGTAGCACCGGCTGACCAGGTCGTCGCGTTCGGCGGGAATCAGGAATCCGGGCTGGCGCCCCCGATGACGTTTCAATTCGGTAATCAGCAGCGCCGCGGCCTGCTCCGAGGTTTTAGCCACGCCGGGACCGATCATGTTGCATCCGCGGTGCGCCGAGGAAGCCGAGAATCCTTCGAGCTCGCCACGGTCGTTTTCAAACACGGATACGTGCCAGAACCCGTTGCTGTTTTCGGTCAGATAGCGGAGATCGGCGTCGCGTCGAATTCCCACGAGTTCCATTTCAATCGCCGCCATCGCGTCCACATCTTCCACCCGCGCCTCGCGCACGTGCTCTTCGCCGGCCACGTCGAGAGCCAGTCCCGCTTCCGGGACCTCCAGGCACATGCCCTGGTAGACACACCGCGGCACCAAACCCGCCCGGGTGTACAGCGAGAACGAATCGAGGTTCCTTGCGCCCGACACGAGCCGAAGCGGCTTCGATTCTCGATCGGCCAGTTCCATGCCGCGCTGGAGCATGGCGCTCGCGACGCCTTTTCCAAAGTGGTTCGGATGCACGTTCATAATACCGAGTGAAACATGCGTCGAACGTGGGTGCAGGAAGACCGAACCCATCAGTCGCCCAGTTCGCGGGTCTTCGGCGACGACGCCGCAACCGGGGTCAAGGGCCTCGTACACGTCGAAATACACGTCGGTGGACTCCGGTCCCCCGGGAAACACGGGCGGGTTCCCACGCTTCTCGTACCAGTAGTTCGTCGAGACGCAAATCAACTCGGCCACTTCCGATCGGTCGGCACGTTGCATGGGGCGAATCTGCATTTCAGTCATCTTGCTTTTCGCGGTGGGCTGTTCTGTTCCTCGCGAATCTCGACCTCCTTGAAGAGCGATAGATTGATCACCTGACCGTTGGCCGACTCCTCCGTTTGTCTCTCCGTTGGAAACGTCTCTACCTCCTTACTTCGTATAACGCTGCGTGCAGAAGCCGTTCTCGCCGTACAGATACACACGATGGTTGTATGTGCCGCTAAAACGATGCCCCGTGTGATACTGACCGAAGATGATTTTCCCATCGGGATGCGCGTCTACAACGGGTCGGGGAGAAACGTATAGGTCACCCGTGTGGGCAAAGGTATGAACATCTTTCACCTTCTTCCAGTTGGTGCCATGTTCTGTCGAACGCCAGTGTTGAACATCCCCGCCACGCTTCGAGTCCGTCTCGAATGATCCGCCCGCAATCAAGTACACATCGACATTGCCGTGATCGTCAGGAAAAATCGCCGACGGACTATCGAAGATGTTGTCGGTGGTCGTGATATCACTCACCTGCCATTTCTTGTTCGTGCCATCATAATAAGCACTCTTGACGGTGTATTGGACTCGGTCGATAAGCCAGTCCTCGCGTTCCTTAGGCAATTCCCCGTCCAACCACGCAAGACAAGGACGGTTCTTAGGTGTAACGCCTATATAGGTAACATTTCCATGATGGGGCCAGTCGCCACGATACACCAGGCACTTTTCATGCGCCGTCTTCAAGCTCAGCGGCATGGGCAACTTCTCTCCTTCAATATTCCGCCAGACACCCTCCGCATCACGAAATATGTAGAAGGAGTGATTCCGTTCATCCCACACATGCTTAAGGCTTTTGACGAGGCGCATCGCCCGACGATCGAGATCGAGCTTCTCCTGTAGGCAGAAAGCCATATGGATACTCTTGCCATCCGTTCCCGGAGTTACAGAGCAGTAGGCGCCGTGCGGCCGAAAATCCAGAATACTCCGCGCATTCTGCCATGTCTTTCCGCCATCAATGGTTGACTTCTCAATCCAAGGTGCTTTATGAAAACCGGCGCGTGCGATCAAGACGATCGTACCGTCGCTCAACAAGGTTGGCATTGGATACGTCATCGAGCGCGCGGCATGAGGCATGGCAATCCACTCGGTATGATCATCTGGACGAACGGACTTGGCATAGAGCTGCTTTCCAGCGTGAGAGCCGTAGAAGATGTGGATGTACCCCTCTTTGTCCACGATCATTGCCGGTGCGCCATGCGAGTCCCTATGCCCGATCGGATTAACACCGACGGGAACGGTCTTGAGCCACACTTTCTTCTCATGGTCGTAGCAGGCGACATGAGGCGCGCTCTTTACTCCTTGATAAGCTACATACGTTCGTCCGTTGCGATGCCATGCTTGGGGTCCGATTATGCCATGAACACCCAGGGGCGAAGCATCCTCGGCAAAGTGCTGCGTATGCGTCAGCTTCCCGCTATACTCCGACCATTTGTACTGCGCACTTGCGCGGTTACAGGACATCAAAAAGAAACAACCCACACCTATCGTCAACACTATTCTCTTCATTCGAGTAGGCATAATATGGTCTCCTTCGGTAGGTATGCTTTGTGTTCCCTGTTGCTCTTCTCTTTCGATATGAAGAGTGTCACAATATTCAACCATGAAAGGCAACTTCAATGCCCCTCACAGAACCGGACTTGTGGATTTCCCACGTCCGGCTCTTCAGTAAAACTCACGGCACGGGCGATAGGGTGTACAGGTTGTGAACAATGCGAGGCTTCGGCAGCGGGTAGTGCTTCAGATACTCGTCGAAGCCTGCCCAATTGAACGAACGACGCTGTCCGTGTCGCATTTGTCCTGTCGGCGGCGTTTGCGACGAGTTCTCCCGCACTCAAAATGACGGGCAGAATGAAGACCACTCCAGATAGCCTTTTGCGAGTCACGAGCGAAGCTCCTTCAGGTTAGGCGGGAAAACAGGCTTGGCGACTCTTTGCAGGTGGGCCGGCCACTCAGCGGGGACTGGCTGTCATCACCGGATATTTTACACCCGAAACGCTATCGCAATCCTCCAAATCTATGTCGGGATCGTCCTCATTTTCCCGGCCTCCACCTTGGATACTCTCCCGGTGACATGCCCGTCGCAGAACGAAACGTCTGGCCGAAGTAGCTCGAATCAATTGTAGAATTGCTCAAACTAGATCACAGGCCAACAGCGCGGCACCGAGTGCGCCTGTGAACTGTGGGTTGGAAGCTGTGGATACCAGATGCCCCATCTCGGCTTCAATCGCTTTGTCCATTCCGTGGACCATGGCTACGCCGCGGTGAAGATGATCGGCTCGTCAGCTTTTCTGCCTGCCATGGATGAGATGCGGGATGCTATGGATGCCTGTACGCCTGCCACGATGTTTGCCGGAGTTCCGGCGGCCCAGATTCTCTTCACGATTGGGGATCATTTTGAGGGACTCC
>CAZUAH010000703.1:0-6648 GCA_964617665.1 uncultured Pirellulaceae bacterium | reverse complement strand
CCTTCAGCAAAGCGCGCGCCTCCCCCTCTACCGTTCTGGTGTACGCTCACAGCGAAACCGCTGCTTTTGACAGATACAACCTCGCAATTAGACTCGAAGTAGGCCCCTCGAGTTCTTTGTTCCAAGGGTGATTCATGAGCGGCAATGGTCGAATTAGTCGGAGGACGATCCAGAATGATCTGGTGGCGATCGTGGACGACATGACGCGCGATTGGGATCGGGACGGCGATGACGCCATCGGCCCGAACACTCGTTTGATCCGCGACCTGGAATTCGAGTCTATCGACGTGGTTCAGTTCGTTGTGGCCATCGAGCAACACTATCAGCGGTCTACATTGCCCTTCGAAAAGCTGTTGATGAAGGACGGCCGTTACGTGGATGAAGTGGTCCTGAGCGACGCTGTCGACTTCCTGTACCGACATCTCGACAAAACAGGCCCCTAAGTATGCAGAACCGTTCTCGGCTCCTGCACTCAGAAGTAGAGGTCCTTCCCTGCGACCCGCGTCGCACTCTGTTGGTCGACCGGCGAACGGGAAACAGTTATGCGCTGGGCGCGGAGGATCGGTGTCTTCTGCAGTTGCTCGAACAGGACAAGACGCTGGATGAAGTGGGGGATGCCTTTCAAGCCGTCGTCGGGCGGACAATCCGCAAACGCCACATCCGAGAGTTTATCGAAAACCTTCGACAACTCCGCTTGCTCGACGATGAGGCCGATTCGCACCACAACTCCGCTGCAACGAACGGTTCAACGCCGGGTTCGCCAGATGTAGCTCGGCGGCATGATCCGGCGGCAAAGCTGAACTTCCGTTTCGATTTGGCCGCGCTTCTCTTTGGTTGGATCATGCATCCCGTCTGGATCGGCCCGGTCCTTGTTCTGGGGGGCCTTGCAGCGAACGTCGCAGTGCGACACTGGGATGAGATGGTTGGCGACTTGGCGCAGATGTACCAGGCATTTCCTTTGGCGCTGTATGTGCTACTGGTTGTGGCCCCGAGACTGCTGGTGTTGAACCTGATGCAAGCGTTGTTGGTCGGAATGACCTGCCGTCGATTTGGCGGACGTGTGCGCGGCTTTGGGATCGCTTGGTGGGGCGGCGTCGTCCCCTATTTCCGGACGGACGTTGGCGATTCGTTGGCGTTGATGGACGATCGCGGGCGTCGGACGATGGTCTATCTGGGATTCTGGACCGCCGCCACGCTCTGTACCGTTGCCTGTGTTGGCTGGGCGACGGCAACTTCAGAGGCAAAGATCTTCTGGCTCCTGTTCGTCGTGCCCGGCCTGCTTCGATTGCTCGTGCACTTGAACATCTTCTTCGAGCACAGCACGGCATACCTCTGGCTGTGCGACAAGATAGGCGAATGGCAACTTCTGAAATGGGCCCGAGAGGAAACGAAAGCCTGGTTCGGATTTAGAGTAGCGCCGCGGCCACTTTCAGACCGTGAGCGATTCTGGCTTAGAGGTTATGGTCTGGCCTATTACGCGTATCGGATGGCGGCGATAGCGGTTACGGTGTTCGTTGCCTTCTGGTGGGTCATGCCCGAGTATCAACTGCCTGGGGCGATCTTCGTCCTGGCGTTTGCATGCTGGTGGAATCGCGATCTACTACCGGGCAGCAAAGCATGAGTGTGCACCGATCGTCTACGGCTTCGCCGTATCGCTCACCAAATCCCAGAGTGGCGCGAAGATGTCATTCGTTTTCAGCCGTGGAGCCAATTCGAGGTCCAGTTCCTCTGCCTTCTGAAGTTGGCTGATGGCTTCGTCCCTCTCGCCCTGATGCTCAAGGATGAGTGCCAGTTTGCAGTGCGCCATTGGCAGACGGCTGTTGTGAAGCAGCGCCGCTCGGTACTCGGCAACTGCCTCTTCGTGGCGATTCAGTTCGTAGTAGATTTCGCCGAGCAACTGGTGACACTCGGCCGCCTTCGGGTTTTCGGTCAATGCCGCGCGGCACGAACAAATTGCCGCCGGGAGCTGCTTCATTTTGAAGTAGGCCGTGGCCAGTCGATGATGCGCCTCCCATAACAGCGGATTCAATTCCGCTGCCTGCCAGTATTCTGCAATAGCGGCCTCGTAGTCGTGTCTTGCGTAGTAGATATCTCCCAGCAGCATGTGGGAACGGGGCATCGTCGGATCGAAACGTAGAGCCGTCTCGACTTCCGCCAGCGCTTTCTTCTCGCTTCCTTGCTCGCGCAGGACTGCAGCAAGCTTGTACCTTGCTGCGGCCAACTGCGGGTTGATCTCTAGCGCCTCGCGGTACGCTGCGATTGCCCCGTCGAATTGCCCTTGGTTCACGTATAGGTCACCAAGAACCTGACACGGAAATGGGTCCTTCCCATCCGTCTCGACGGCCCTCTGGCAAGCATGGATCGCATCGCCGATGTTGCCTTGTTCGAAATGGACGTGCGACAGAATCATGTGGGCTTTGGTCAGTTCAGGGTCATCGGCGAGCGCGGCGCGGCACGATTCGGCGGCTTCTGCATGATTCCCTTCCATCATGTCGATCCAGGCCACCAACAAATGAGCAAGCCCGAGACTGGGATCGAGCCGCAATGCCGCCTCGCACTCGACACGAGCTTGATCGTATCGGCCGTCTCTTGCATACGCTTGGGCAACATCCAGCCGGGCAAGCGCGCCGCTACCGATTTCGCGGATTCGTGGAATGAAGTGTTCAAAATCCATCTTGGAGGCCGTTACTGTTGCCTGTCGGTTACGTGTTTCTTGAAAAACTCGATCATCGGGGCGTTGTATTCGGTCATCCAGAAATGGTTCCAGATTCGTCGCCTCGCGGGCTCTCTGAGAATGAAGGGCCCTTCGGTCTCGTACCCCTGCTGCACGAGAAGTCGTTGCGCTTTCTCCATGCACGAAATGTCGCAAACACCATCGTGTTGGTGATGAAACTGCTTGAAAACGGGGTTCTTGACATTGTCGGTGGCTGGCCATTGCCTTTCGTGGGCACACACGCTCGCCTTGGCCGCATCGGGTTCCGAAACCAGTCGATTGGTTTCCAAGTCGCGGAATACGCCCGGCGCGTTCGGACGCGTGTCGACGTTGATGTCGCATTGCATGTAAGTTCCGTAAGGATCTCCGGCCGAAACCGGTGCAAAAGCGCTGATCTTGTCCGGGTAGTGCGTTGCAGCCAGAATCGTCATGAAGCCTCCGTTGGAGATACCTGTGACGAACATGTCCTTCGCGCTGTTTTCGGGCCGCAGACGAGGAATAACGTCGGTGATCACGGCTTCGATGAATGGCAAGTCGATGTTGGGCCTATCGGCCAGCGCCAAACAATCCCATCGTTTGCCGGCGGAATGTCCCTTCGGATCGGTGACTAGCCCGCCCGTGGACTCCAGCGAGAAGACGGCGAACCCTTCCGCGATCGCCAACTCGCCGAACTCTACCATGGGCTTGCCCAAAACGATATTGCTCGAGTAGTTCGAACAGGTGCCTCCGCCGCCATGCAACGCGATGATCGCCCCGTTGGTCCAAGTTGGCGTGGGGCCCTTCCATAGAAGCTTCCTCTTCGAATCATTCACGGTAGTGGTGATTCGCTGCCATCCCTTCTGGAGAGATGCCCGTTCGTGATAGTCGTAGAGTGCTTGGACGCGGCGTTTCCGTGCATCCGCGTCTTGCGCGGCGTCGCAACTCGCCAGTAACAATAAAGCGAGAGTCAGAGGCACGACAAAAACAAGCATCCGGCTAAGCCGAACACCACAAATCCACTTCATTCCCACGTCTCCCGACTATTTGATCTTCTTGGTCTTGCCGATCCGCGTGTAGTACTTCTCTGGGATCAACTCGGGCTTCTTGTAGTACAAATGCACACAAGGATCCTCGGGCTTCTCCCCAAGCTCATGGATTCGTATCGGGTATCCGAGTATTTCGGTGGAGAGTATCTCCCACATCAGCGTGCAATGGACGCAGTAGTAGGGGATGCCTGTTCTGCCCCACGACCAAGGGTACGCCTCCTGCGTAGCGCCCACTTCTCGCGGCCACGGCCAGAGAGTCGGCTCGTCTTCCGATTGAGGACACCGCATCCGCCTCATTCTACCGCCGGCGCCACACGGGTCGCAGGTCATCACGTATCGGTCGGGCTCTTCCACAACGGTGAATTCGCCGAAGTGGTTCCGCTGCAATTCGGCGTCCACTTGGAGGGCCTCCTCCGGTGTGAAATCGCGAGTCAGGGCCTTCCGCATCAGGGGCTCGACGATCTTTCGCCAGAACTTTTCAACATTCTCCTCGCCTCCAGCGGCGATTTCTGTGAACAATTCCTGGATGAACTGCACCAACAGGTCGTGGATCATTTTGTTGCGATGGACTTCGTAGTCCATGAAGTCCAACGCTTCCTTGACTTCCCCGCCTTGGATCAGTTCCGCGATCAGCGACCAAGTGGACTGGCTCATCTCGGCCATGTCGCCGTCTCGGCGGATCTTCCGTTTCAGACCTTCCGTTTCCTCAAGTTTTGGCACTAGTGTTCTCCTGAGTCCAACTGCGGTTACCACAGCGTTGTTTAGCCATCAATATTCTGGGAACTCTTTTTCAAAGACGCCAGGACATAGTATTTCACATCGTCGACAAGTCTGTAGGTCTGATGGAGAAACGCTTTCAGTTGCTCGGCGTCGATCTGTTTTGTCAGCAGTCTTTCGTGAGCAAACCGGACGGCGTTCTCAAAATGGCCATGCCAGCATCGCTCTGTCGCGTCCTGGACTTCAACATCGGCAAAGCCGACTCGTCGCGCAAGGGCCGCGTACGCGTCGAGTCCCGGCAGGTAATTCTCCTCGTGGAACGTGGATCGGCGGCGTTCGACACCATCCTCCATCAACACATCGGACAGGACCAATCGGCCGCCCGGCTTCAGCACTCGCAAGGCCTCCTGGAAGAACCTCTCTCGCGTCTGAAAGTGAAATGCCGCTTCCACACACAGAATGTTGTCAAAGGACGCATCGTCGAAATCGAGCTTCGTGGCGTCCATCACAGCGAAGTGGCAGCCCGGGGCGTTGCGTTGGGCCGCATTCAGTTGCTTCGCTGAGATATTGATCGCGGTCACGTTGGCTGGTGAGTAGTGGTCCAGCAGGCACTTGGTGGTCGCACCTCTACCACAAGCCACGTCAAGGATGGTGCCGGTCTTCCGCGGAATGAACGCCAGTAGGTTCTCGACGAGCCTACAACTGGCCTCTCTCGCGTTGGTCGCATGCTGATCCCAGAAACCGAAGTTCGCAAATCCGCTTCGGTCAGTGTAGTCATCTACAATCTGAGAGAAGAGCAGCGAATCGTAGTGTGCTATGACGGTCTGTTGCATTGTCTATCCTCGTTGGTAGCGAGGCTGGAGAATTCGATCAAGCCCGGGACGCCGCGACCAGTAGCTCCTGCTCGACTGCCTTGAGAATCTCGTCAGCCAGGTTTTTGCCATTCCGGCCGGACACGGTCGCTTTCTCATTTGATGGCGGTGAAGACTGCGGTTTGTGTCCGTTCCCGTTTGCGGCGATCGTCTGCTGGGCGACCTCCATAAGCTGGTTTCTGTGTTGCGCGGAAAAGGAGTCGATCTCAGGTGCGCTTCTTTTGAGGAACTCCGTGAAGATCTCCACCAGAACCTCATTCGTGCGACCGTCATCGCCCAGGTCCTGAGAAACCCGAGCGTGGACTTCTGGGAAAACGTTACGATACGAATCTCTGAAGCTGTCCGGAACGATCGGCTTGTACTGTTCGGTCTCGAATTCGAGTTCGCCAGATCTTTCGAGTTCGATCTGTTCTTGAACGACATCGCGCAATTCGTTCTTACTGACGTAGACGTAGCCAAAGTGACGGAGGACCGCTCTCTTCACCCTCGACACCATGAATGGCGCGTGTTTCCGCGTATACCGGATGATGTCGCGAATGACGGGTCGCGTTTGTCTGTCGACCAAAGAGGAATAGAAGAAACAGGTGAATTGCAGGTCGAGTTTCCAGTCGCGACGCTCCTTGGCGACGTTTGGCGGCCGCTTGATGCCGGCGACGAATCCTTTGATGCGAGCCGCGAAGTTGCCCCAGTCGTACAGCTTGTCTCGCAAATCTAGAAAACCGGAATGCAGTTCCCAGCGAGTCAACCCTTTGGGGACGAGGTTCGTCGTGCCGGGATTCCCGAAGTAACGACCGTTGGTATTCGTCTTCAACAAACGCCCTTCCTTAGCCATCCGCTTCCAAAGCCTCGTGCCCGGAGGTGCCATTAGGACCCGAATCGAGGGAACCGTGACACACGATTCCTGTGCGAATCGAAAATGTTGGTCGAAGATCTCCTTGCCGTCGTGATCGAAACCGACGATCAACGAGCCGCGTACCGGCAATCCGTAGGATTGAACCTTTTTGATGTCCTCCGTGATATCTGTGCGTGCGTTCTGGAGCTTGTGTGTCTCTTTCAGGCTCTCCTTGTTGGTCGATTCGATTCCGATGAACACCTCGCGAAAGTTGGCGTCGGCCAGCAGTTCCAGCAACTCATCGTCTTTGGCTACGTTGATGCTCATTTCGCTGCCGAAGCCCAGGGGGCGGCGGAACGAGCTGTTCAGCGAAATTAGCTCTCGGAGCAGCTCTTTGGCGTAGCGAACGTTTCCGATGAAATTGTCGTCGCAGAACACGATCGTCTTGACGCCGAGCCTTTCCAGGTTCGTCACCTCTTCCAGGACCTT
>CAZUAH010000702.1:4668-6657 GCA_964617665.1 uncultured Pirellulaceae bacterium | reverse complement strand
GTGTTATCTTGGAATTATAGTTTCTTGGTAACATTACCATTGCCATGGGTTCAACATCATGATATTGGAAAAGGGGATTCAATTTCTCTTAATATTGATGATAAAGGCAATTTGATTCTAACACCGATTAAAAGAGAGAAATTAGAAAAGCGCCAATAGTATAATAGAAAACACATATTAATTGGATTTTTATTATTTCCATTCTTATCACCAATTAGTAGATCTACTTTATCTAATCTTCTTGTTTCGATTAGTTGTTTCATTTTAAGCTTAAATCAATTTGTAACGACCACCCTTAACCAACTAAACCAGGGGGTTCTGACTCTAAGGGAAAAATTGATTTTTGGTATAGAGTAAAAAACCCCTGGTTTGCATGGTTTGGGGTGGTCGTTTATCCAATTTCACCATCTTTTTTTTCAATAATTATTCCTTTCCAAACTTATTTATTATATAATTTAAACTATATATTTTTTTGATTTTAAAAGAAATAAAGTAATAAAAAAGAAAAAAAATGCACAGATATACCCCTGTGCTGGTTGTTAATCCGATTCACTTCCTAAGAAGTTTATCTGAACTTAGCCCACAAATATGTGATCAAAATTCCGATAATTACACTAGCCACAATCACTGTTGCAATAGTAGGTAACTTCTCTGGGATGGTTGCGACACCGTCAATAGCAGTAGCAGTTGCGTTAAACTCTGTACTGTCTGGTGCCATATCTTGTTGAACATCAGACATTACTTGCAAACCATATGCAAGACCAATCCCCAATACAACAAGTGTCATACCAATACCCAGTAAATCGGACAAGTTGAATTTTACAGTTTTCATTGTAAAATACCTCGTCTTTTTTTTACTACACCCTTATAATTATATAAGGATATTTAATCAGATGTAAAACTAATATATATGTATGTGGGTGCATATACCCCGAAAACGAAACATATATATAGATATGAAATATTGAGAATATAACCCTCGTCTAGTTGGTAGTATATATGGTTGGAAGAACTTATGCAGGACAAGGTAGGGGGAGTGCTGGTGCTAAAGCCAGAGCTAAAGCAAGTGCTAAAGCTAGAGCTTCTTATGCCAAATCTGCAAAAGCTACTAAAGCCAGAGCTTCTTATGCTAAAAAAACTGGTAAATCTGCTAAATCTGTTTACAAATCTGGTGGTAAAACTGTAACAATAACAACTACACCAGAAGGTAAAACCACCACCACTTCCAATGGTACGCCAACACAAACTACTCAACCAACCACAACTTCTAAAGGTATAACCTTACGACCATCAAAAATTTCTCAAACACAAACACCACGTGACGGAATGACGGAAACCAGAGTTGCTGTGAGTTATCGGTTCGCACCAGATATAACCACTGCAAAAGGTTATCAAGAATCCCGAAGTGGTACTAAATCCACATTAGCTACTATTGATTATTACGAAAGACAAGCAAGGGAAGAACGAGAAGCACAGAAATTCTATGAAGATAAATCTTTACCAGCATATAAACGAACACACCAAAAAGATATGATACCAGTACCTTTCGGTGGTGGTGGTATGGTCAAACCCGCACCATTAACAACTACTAAACATTATGTTAAAAAGTATGGTGAACCGATAGCTGAAAAAATTAGATCTACTACTGAAATGTTACCAGAATGGAAACAAACTGAAAAAGATACTACTAAAAGATACACACCTTATGACTTACCAGTTTTAAAAAAGTTCATGACACCAGAAACTTACGAACTCAAATATAAACCATTCGTAGAACGTAGAGAACAGTTTGGTCGTGAAACCATATACCAACCGAAAGAAGTGGCAAGAGGTTATTATTCTTACTTCAGAGAGAAACCTTTGAGTGCTGTTGGAAGTTTTATGATAGGGGTTGGCACTGCTGTCGCTACAAGAAGAATCCCTACTGTAATGAGTTTTACCGCACCAGTACTCGCTACCACTTATGTAGGTACAAAAGGTATTCAGTAT
>CAZUAH010000702.1:0-4450 GCA_964617665.1 uncultured Pirellulaceae bacterium | reverse complement strand
AACCTAGTTATGTAAGTAAACCTAGTTATGTAAGTAAACCTAGTTATGTAAGTAAACCTAGTTATGTAAGTAAGCCAAGTTATGTAAGTAAGCCTAGTTATGTAAGTAAGCCAAGTTACGTAAGTAAGCCTAGTTATGTAAGTAAGCCAAGTTACGTAAGTAAGCCAAATGCAAAATTAAAAGCACCTAGTAAAAAGAAAAAGAAAAAACCTTCTAAACAGAAAAAAATGTATTCTCCAACCTTACACGCCACAGTCGGTGGTATTAAACAGAAAGCTAGTAAGAAAGGACTATTTTCAGGACTAGAACAAAGAGGATTATAAAATGTCAGATGAACCAGAGATGTATAAACAATTTCAAAGTACCAACGTGCAACACTTACAAGATCCAACCTTTATTAAACTTAAACTTGACGTGAACCCATTATTACAAAACATAGAAACTTTCTTGACAGCAAAACGAGTGTTCACTGTTAGAGATGAAAACGGACAACTGTACGAGGAAGAACGTATTGTTGGCGAACCTTACGCAAACGATATCGGTGTGTCTGCAATTTTATCGATGGTAAACATTAGAGCAAACAACCATACCGTACAAGGTAACTTCAAAAAAGACGAATTTGATAACTATATATCTGGAGTACGGAAAGAAATCACAATCCCAATAGTACTGAACTGTTACAGATGGGGGATAGATGAAACAAAACTGATGATGATAATTGATAATATTATGAGTTGTTTAAAACCTTTCTTCACCAGAACCATAGATAATAAAGAACGAGAATCATTAACTGCACAATTCCATTCAAGAGAAGTAATTTCACAAGGTAAACAAAAAGAGGTTACTATATGAAGTTAAGAGAGAATACAAAATGGAACTTAATATTTATCCTTATGCTAGTTTTTACCATTTTCTCTGCTACTGCTACTGAATATGACGTGTTAGTAAACGAAGATGATGGTAAAGTGGATTATATTGACACTATTGAATCCGAGCATAACCTTACCACGTTAGAAAGTGCAGTAACGATAGAGAACGCATACATTTCGGTAGATACTTCTTCATACCCAGAACTTAACGTTCCAGCCACTATAACTTTCTATGACGTAGATCTAACTAACCCTATCATGACAAAGAACGGGTGGTGGCAACCAGATACTTATGCAGTATATCAAGGTGAAGGCGAGTTCGCTTCTAACTACGAATGTTCAGTAGAAGGTTTTTCTATATGGGAAATGGTTGAAAGTGATTTTAGTGAAGGAACATTTAACCAAACTTCCATTTATGGTGACGATTTATCACTTGAACCAGATGTATCTATGAGTTTAACTTTTGAAGATGGTATAGAAACAGGTGGTCTAATTGATGACTCAGCTTATGAACTGGATATTGATTTATCAATACCAGCACAAGGAGATAATTGTAAATATGATGGGTGTTTAAGTTTTAATAAGAGTAATAATCATGATTATTTAATGTTGAATAATGACGGTTTAAACCCATCTTCTAACTTTTCATGGTGTGCATGGCACAAACCAGTAGCAGACACAACTAATAAAAGAATAGTATATAACATGGGTGGTAGTGGTGGTTGGTACTTTATGCACTCTGTAACAGCGTACAACAGAGTATATATTTTTAATATTACTGATAATGCAGTTAATATCGAGCTTATTTCAGATACCACAGATAAATGGACACATTACTGTATGAGTTTATTAAATAATAATAACGTGACCTTTTATGTTGATGGGGATCTGATTGGTAGCGTAAATATTGGTGAATATAAACCTAGTTCTTATGATCATATGTCGTTTAGTTCACAATCTCTGACACACGCTTACAATGGAGATATGGAATGTGTACAAATGTGGAACACTCCATTAAATTCTTCACAGATTGCAGATGTGAACAATTCTGTCACATGTGACGAAACTTTACACATGCCATCTCATACTTGGAAACTTGATGAATATGAAAAGATACAAGAGGATAGTGTAGGGGATGTTGATGTAGACATGGGTGCGTTCTGGACTAATGAAAGTGCTTATGGTGATAAAGCGATGGAGTTTGATGGTATAGATGATTATATTGCAATTACTGATTCTGTTCTTCTTGATATGGAAGATGAAATTACTTTTTCAACATGGATAAAAGCAGATAGTTTAAGTGATTATGATGCAATATCTATGAAAGTGTCTACTGGAAGTTGGAATGATGGGTATGGTTTTTATTTTTTATCAAACAAACTACACTTTTTTATTAACAACTATTTAATAGACGCTGAAATTGGTTTCACAGATACAACAGATTTTCATCATCTTGTAGGGAGATATAATGGGACACATGTTGACATTTTTGTAGATGGTATTCAAGGTACAAGTTATGAAATTAGTACAAATATCACTACTACTAATACCGACTTGATGATTGGACAGGCAAATTATGGTGGAACAAGATTTTTTAACGGAAAGATTGACGAATTAAAAATATTTGACAGAGCTTTAACACAAACCGAAATAACCGAACTTTATAATGACAACCCATCTAAAAAATTCTTTTTAGAGGGTGATTACATCACCAAAACGCATAATGCTTCCGATTATGATCCAGATATAGAAGAACAAGTTTGGTTTAATTTAACTTTAGGATATGTATATAATATGGAACTGTGTGGTGGATATTGTAACCCACCAGAAATCACTCAAACAATATATGCACAAAGTAGTACAGATAATGTCACATGGAGTGATTGGGAACTTGGAACTTTAGAGTTCAGTAATAGTTCTATATCACTTTACACTTTTGAAGAAGGAAGTTTACAAGGAAAATACGTAAAAGCGTATATTGGTTATTCTTCATCCGATAGTGAGTATAGTGATCTCATAGATACATATTCCATAACTGGTTTCAAAGCACTTAAACCATCTACCAGTGATTTAACGATTTATCCAGTAGATGTTACTGCTTTAGATAATATTTATGCTAATGCTACATTTAATTTAGATGATACTGATACGGGGTTAAGTATGGTATTCAAATGGTATGCAAATGATGTTCAGATATACACCGAAACTATTAACGGATTAGAAGATGGTGACATAGCAGTTTCTACATTACCACCATATATCACAAGTAAAGACGAGGTGGTATATTTCACTGCCACTCCTATTGGTAGTTTAGATGTTGAAGGTGATACTGTACAAAGTGATAATATTACTATTGGTAATGCTAATTTTAGTATAATTGATTATAGTCCATCACAACAAAATATTACTATGAACATCCCGAACACGTACACGTTTAATATTGAACTAGATGATCCTGATAATGATGTGGTATGTAACTGGACTTTAAACGGTGAATATGTTTACACTGGATTACCGTACGTGTTCAATTCTGGTAACTTTTATGCGGGGATGAACGAATTAGAAGCAGTATGTTCTGACGGTGAATATACACAAAGCGTATCATGGAACTTAACACTGGAAGAAACAGATTTAACGTTACCGATGATATTAGGTTTAGCGTTTGTCACGTTCATATTTTTATATTTCGCTTTTAATCTTGATAAAGAACACTTTTTACTTAAACTATTATTAATCTTTTTCAGTTTAATAACTTTAGTTTTGATACCTACAACTCTTATCAGCGGAGTAAACGCTGTCAAGGATAACTTTTTACGTGTTGGTTTATGGTTTTTCAGAATATTTGTGGTTTATTTCAGTATATATTTATTTTATCATTGGACAAAAAAGACAGAGGTACTTAAAAAATGGTTCAAAGTGTAAAAGAAAGAAGAATTAAAATGTGGGTCCCGCCATCGTTTCGCCATCATGTGTACAAACTTAAAGCGGACAAATACCCTGACAAATCTTTAATTGACATTATTGAAACGGAGATAGTACAGAAGAAACCAACTAAAAAGAAACGACATGAAACATTTTGGGGGAGAATATGAATAAGAAAGGGAGTGCGGTAATTGATGGTATCACTGTATTAGTTGTAGCGGTAATCATGGCACTCGCTTCCATGTTTGGTTTAATGATATTCGATGAACTTAATAGTGACATTCAAGCAGACGATACTTTTGACGAAGATGTTAAACAAATGGTGGGTGAGAGTTATAGTGGATATCCAAGTTTAATGGATAACTTGTTTTTATTCGCTTTTATATTGTTCATGGTATTTGTAATAGTATCGGTGTTCGTGGTTGATAGTCACCCGATATTTTTCATATTATCTATTATATTACTTATCGCAGTATTCGTGGTAGGAATTCAATTAGCCAATGCTTACGATGATATAGCTTCATCTTCAGGGATGGTAACTTATGCCAACATGTTACCTTATACAGGTTGGATAATGGGTCATTTAGTAGAGGTGATCATAGCTTTCAGCTTTTTAGTTATGATCGGACTATTTGCCAAATTTAAATTTATGAGAACAT
>CAZUAH010000701.1:0-6658 GCA_964617665.1 uncultured Pirellulaceae bacterium | reverse complement strand
GAGAGATTAGCCGTTTTGGCGCTAGCCACGGTTGGCCTGGGAAAACCGTGGCTAGCGCCATCGGCTCACAACGTGTCTTCTTGCATTTGCGGGACAGAGCCTAGTTGGACAGCGCCACTTTGAATTAGCCGTTTGGGCGCTAGCCCCGGTTCCTCCCGCAATAACCGGGGCTAGCGCTCAGGTCTCATCACATTCACGTCGTAACGATTGGAGAAACATCTGGGTAAGGCAGTCAAACCAAGTGTCCTCGCCGCGGCTCGCTCACCGTTACAGGTTAACACGTTTTCGTCAAGAACAGGTGACATATCCAGATGTGGCCAGACCTAAGGGCTAGCGCCCAAACGGCTAATGAGTTCAGGAAATCCAACGAAAAGCAGTGTTTGACTTTCAAGGTGGCGCTGTCCAACTAGATCGCGGCAAGCCTTCGTGCGCGTCGATCCGTGTTCCCTGTCAAAGAAAACGACGGTTGGCCAGCAACCACTGGCGTCGTCTCGAATCAATTCGATGCTGCGTACGCCGAGATGATTTCGGAGACTTCCCACCAAAGAAAGAACACACCAGCAAGGAGCAGGAGAACGAAAGAGGCCAACGTTGACGGACGGCTCATTGCTTGACTCCTGACTCGGAGAAGGCAAGGTGTACCAGCGTCAAAGTGTGGTTGTCAGAAAGAAGGACTGCAAAGGGTTGGCGTGTGAACTCTGGATTTTCAAAGAGATTGGCTGCCCGTGGAGAATTCGGTCGTAGCGGTTTATGCATGCCAGCAGTCCGACTTTCGCTTGTCTATTTTTCTTCCAGATCTAAGACCAAACGGAACCCCCGATCGGAATTCTCGGAGTCCGGATTGCTTCCGTAACGAGACGCCGATCGATGCCCGGATCGGATGACCCCCGGGCGAACGAACCAGCTGCCGCCGCGAATCATGCGGCGCGAGCCTATTGTGGGTCCTGCAGGATCCTCGGTCGGCGAGTAGTTGTAGTAGACGTCCGAATACCAGTCCTGGCACCACTCGCCAACATTCCAGTGCATGTCGTACAAACCAAACGCATTTGGCTGATAAGAACCCACTGTCGTGGTTCTCCCCAGCAGGTGTGGACCCATTGTCTCAGTCTCGTGCGGATCTTCGCCGCTGTAGTTCGCTTTCCGCCCGTTCAACAGTTCTCCGAAGTAGAATGGCGTCGTGGTGCCCGCCCGGCATGCATATTCCCATTCTGCTTCTGTCGCTAAGCGGTAGACACGACCCGCCGACTTCTCCGCGGGCAGATCGGACAACGACCGGCAGAACTCCACTGCCTCATCCCAAGAAATCGTCTCCACAGGAAAACGACTTGTATCCATTCCCCGTACTCTTTCCGCGTATTTGCCCTTGCCCGTAGGGGAGAAAACGCTCGGGTTCGTCCCGGTCACCCGCACACATTCCGCTTGCATTACCTCGTACACGCCCATGTAAAACGGCCTGGTGATCCGCACCTGATGCTGTGGGCCTTCGGCCAGAAGCCGCTCGCTACTGAACTTGAATTCCGGCTCGCCAGCCCTGACTGCCTTCACCTCTTCCAGCACCGTCTGCTGCTCTCCCTCCGGTGAGCCCATCAAGAACTCACCGGGTGGAATGAGGCTGAATTGCATCCCGAGGCTGTTTGTGCACTCGACCGGCACACCAAGATGCTCGGCCCAAGCCTCTTGATGCTGCTTCGCGGTGGCGGCATCGAAAGGGGCAACCGCCATCGGCGGTGCGTTAGACGCCCCGTCCGTCTTCCCGATTTTGAGGCTGATAAACAGAGCGGAAGCAACTAGGATCACGGCCCCCACGATTGCGGCCAGTAACACCCAGCGGCGTCGCTCGACGCGTGGACGACCGCCTTCCAACTGCCGCTGTGCACCGGCTGCTCGCAGGCGGGCCTTGAGCACATCGCGTTGGCTGCAAACCTGGACAAGCTTGGCGTCGACCTGTCCTAATTGATGTTCGATTTCCTCGACCTGCTGCTGTTGCTCCTCATACTGCTTTCGCAATGCCTCGATGTTCTCTTCGCACGCGTTCATCTTCGGCAGAGTGGCCTGCTCCGCGTCATCGCCGTCGGCCGATTCGGGCTCTTGCTCGGCTGCGGCCTGTGCTTCGAGGTTCGCGTGGAGCTGTTCGGATAGCTGCTGGGCAATACCACGAGCCTCTTCGAGCAATGTCGCCAACTGCTGACGATGACGCTCGTAATGGGCCACGACGCCGTCCACCTGTTGCGTCGTGCTTTGAAGATTCTGGATCAACTCCGGTGCATGTCGGCGGAAAACGGTGGCGAACCAGTCACGCACGCGGTGTCGGCGGTGCTCCTCGACCAATTCCTCCAGGTCTTCCGGCAACTGGGGCTCTACGGACGGATCGAGGACCGACGGGGCGGTAGACGGTTGTGTGCCGGGATGGACCTCGACGTCAGCCAGCGGGCGGTCCTCCCGATACGCCTGAATGTCCGCCAGCACCGCTTGACAGTCTGGATATCGGTCGTCGGGGTTCTTGGCCATCATGCGAGTGACCAAGTCTATGATTGGCTGTGGGGCGTCCGAGGCCGCTTCCCCCAGCGGGAACGGTTCCTCGTATGCGTGCTGGAAAATCATGGCCGTGGGTGTGTCGGCCTCGAACGGCAACCGGCCTGAGAGCATCCGGTACAGCAGCACGCCCAGCGAGTAGATGTCGGCCCGTCGGTCGACCGGCTGCCCCCGGGCCTGCTCGGGGGCCATGTAGTCGACCGTGCCCATCACCACCCCGGTAGCCGTTATCTGCTCGCTCTGACCCAACCGGCGAACCAGCCCGAAATCGACCAGCACGGCCCGGCCGGTCTGGCTATCGATCAGGATGTTGGCTGGTTTGACGTCGCGATGGATCAACTCCTGGGCATGGGCGGCGTTCAGACCCTCGAGACATTGCTCGGCAACCTGAATCGCTTCTTCCACAGCCAGGAACTCGCTTCGGGCAAGTCGCTGGGACAGCGATTCGCCTTTGATAACCTGCATCGCAAAGAAGTGGTAGCCATCGTGTTCGCCACTGAAGAAGACCGGCAGGACGTTGGGATGGTGCACCTGGGCCGCCGCTTTCGCCTCGGCGTGAAAGCGTCGAATGAAGTCCTCGTCACGGGCCAACTCCGCGGGCAGGATCTTGATGGCCACCTCACGCTCCAGCGACTCGTCGTAGCCGCGGTAGACGTCGCCCATCCCGCCGCCGCCAATGCGTTCGATAATGCGATAATGGGCCAACTGACTGCACGGCAGGCCATCGTCCGCCTGTGGTTCGGCCACTGCTTCGTGTCCATCGGCCGGTGTGTCGTCGGCCAGCAAGAGCACGCTGCCTTCGCAAGGCGTCTCCTGCATGGACGTGGGAGTGCCTTCCGCTTCGGCCCGACGGATCGCCTCGCTGAATGCTTCGATCAGATCGTCGCAGCTCTCGAAACAGTGGGCGACGTCGTGGCCCAAGGCTCGGTCCAGCAGCGAGCAGCCCTCGGCAGGCACGTCCGCCTTGACCTTCGGATTGTACATGTACGCCCGGATCGGCCCGCCCGTCAGCAATCGGCAGTAAAGCACGCCAATTTGATATACGTCGATCGTTCGTGGATCGAACGAATGCCCTGTTCCCGGAGGATGGCAGCCGCGGCGTCGATGCTATCTGGCAACTCGACACTGTCACCCTGGGCAAGCACGGGCGGACAGAATTCCGGATCGGCGTCGTCCCCGCCAAAACGTCGAGCTTCGGCCGGAGGACCAAGCTGGGCCCGGACTTCAGGGTCGATGCTTATCGTCTCGGCACTGATCGCCCGGTGTGTGCGTCCCTGCTGATGCAACGTCTGGACCTGCAACGTCAGGCGATGGATCAGGTTCAGACTTGCTAGAAACGGCCACGCACGCCCTTCGATAAGTAAGTCCGAAAGGTGGCGATCTGTTTTGGGTTTTGCTGATGGGTCTGCCATATCCACCTCACCTCAAGCGTTCAGGATATGAGTGTCGGCGGCCGTTAGCAACCTCCTATTGCTGCAACGATTGCTTGAGTTCCGCGAGTTCTGCGGCGACGTCCAGTTCTTCATCTGGGATTTCTTCAACGTCTTCCGCAGTCCCGCCGGCTTCCAGCCCACGCAATTCGGCGATCGCTTCTGCCTCGGCCTCTGCCTGTTCGACTTTCGTCTTCAGACGATCGAACTTGGCAAATGCACTTTGGTCAACATCCGCAGTTAGGCCGGCACCCTGTGCATTCATCTTTTTGCGGAATTCGGCGGCTTGTTTGCGGGCTGTGAGTGAAGCCAGGTTTCGTTTGCCTTCGGCCAGTTTGGCTTTCATCGCAGCCAGTTGTCGTTTAAGTGTTTCGCTGGCCGCTTGTGCCGACTCCAACTGGTCCTCCAGGGCTTCGGCAACGTTGTGAGACTCGTTCTTACGCGCCAGTGCCTTGCGAGCCAATTTGTCGTCGCCGGCCTTGACAGCCTTCTCCGCACGATCTTGCCACTGATCACGTTGAGCTTGATTCCGCTGCAGTTCGCGTGCGAGGGTCTTTTCGCTGGCCATCGCCTTGGCAGTCTGTGTGGTCACGTCGCTGATGGACGCCTCCATTTCCCGAATCGCTTGCTTAAGCATCTTTTCGGGATTCTCGAATTTCTCGGTGTACTCGTTCAGGTTCGCCGAAAGGATGTCTGAAATACGTTTGAAGAAACCCATAATTCTCTCCTGCGTTGGTTTGGTTGACGTGTCTACCAACGTTCATGTACCGACCGAGGGATTCTCGTAGTTGGGAGAGTGTTTTTTTCAGAGATTTCCCAAGAGGATGGCAGAAGTGCGGCTTTTCCGGTTCGCAGAAAGCAGACGGCCCAAGTCTTAAGTCGCTTTAGACGCGGGGGTTGCGTCGCACGGGGCACGCATGATGGTGGTCAGCCGAGTAACGGCCTCGTTCAGGGCGGCTCCATGATGTTTTTTCGCTGCTGCCGGGTCTATCAGCTCGTATGCCCGGCTGACCGCTTCTTCCAGCCCGCCGTGCTCTTTCAGATAGTCACCCAGTTGGCCCCACTCAAGGGCAAACTCCTGCTCGGTCTCTTCACTGCCGCAGTAGCGTTCGACGTGTTGCCGTACGCGTTTGTTTAGCTGTTCCTCTAGCTTTCGCCTGGCATGTCGAAAGTAGTTGTCGACCGAGGCAGAGCTGATTCCAAGGGCCTCGGCAACCTTGGCGATGGTCATCCGCTCGCAGAGCCGGCCGTACAAGACCCGCAAATAGTCGCCTTTGCCGTTGGCATAGTAGTCAGCCGCCATCGACTCGACGGAACGCTGAACGAGATCCTCCACCCATGCCACATAGAACGTCTGCGCCTGCTCGTCGTCTCTTCCATCAGACTCATTGACCGACGCTGCCATCTCACGGGCGAGACGCTCTCGGTTCGTCTGGACTCGATGACGATTGGCGAGGATCTTCCGAACGACGCCGCACAGCAGAGTTCGCAACTTGGGCGACGGATTGGAGAGGCAACGGACCAGCAATCGGTTTTCCCACAGCACCTCGAACGTCTGTGAAGCAACGTCCTCAGCGTCGTCGAGGTTCGCCGCTCCACGACGTAGTGAAAAGCGACAGATCGGCCCCCAGTAGTCTTTCAGGAAGAGTTGCCAGTCCTCCTCACGACCGCCATCAGCCAGACGCTCGATCAGCGTAAGACGAGTCTGAGGAAAACCCATGCGGCACCCTGTTATCTGGCGCTTCGATGTGAGCGACTACGACGCAAGAATCAGCGTGAGCTGAGCAGAAGGGCTTGTCAAGTAGTTGCCGAGATCGAGCCTGAGCCCCGGCCGCCAACAGAGTGACGAAGTTTCAAGATAATGCGCGTTTCGAGAAGGCCGCGGTCGGTCCACAGGAGTAGGGGCGTTCACGCCCCTTACCCGCGCAGCGGTATTCGGCCCGTGCTTCAGCACGGGTTAGATGGACGCGAACCGTCGACCAACACAAATCCTCTCCCCCGCCGCCCGCGCCAGGGCCGGCGGGGGGGGGGGGGGGGGGGTGGGGGGGGTTTTTGGGGGGGGGGGGCGGGGCGCCCCCCCCTCGACCGGATCGATCCGACGTATCGCGACTGACGACGCCGGCTTTCAACGCATCATTCACCCCAACCATCGGAGCACTCCATCATGCCGACTTTCAATATCCAGCTCTTCGAAGGCCGCACCGTCGACCAGAAGCGCGCATTCGTCGAAGCCATCACGCGCGTCACGTGCGAGACGCTCGGCTGCGAGCCGGGCTCGGTCGACATCATCCTCACCGACGTGAAGAAAGAGAACTGGGCGACGGCCGGCAAGCTGTGGAGCGACGAGCGCTGAGCGTCAAAGGCGGCGTCGCTTCGGCGCTGCCTGCGCTGCACTGATACACTCGCAGCAGCGCCCGCGACGGGCGCTGCACGCGGCCTTCTCCGGCCGCCGCCCGTTGTGCGCCCGCACATCGCTTTGTCACGCAATCGGCGCATAATGCCGGACAGACGCAGCAGCCGATGGCCACCCGACGAGGAGACCGCCATGGAAGCGAAGAACGAGGAAGTCGTCGCACACCTGCTCTCCGACGTCGTCGAATTCGCGCGCGGGCGCCTGCCCGAAGCCACGTTCCGGTTCGTCGAACCCTTCCTGCGTCATTACTACGATTTCGTCGATGCCGACGATCTGCAGAGCC
>CAZUAH010000700.1:0-6675 GCA_964617665.1 uncultured Pirellulaceae bacterium | reverse complement strand
AATCATCGCCAAATCCCCGGCATTGGCAAGACGCCCGTGGATGCAACGCTCACGTTTCAATTACGGTTGGACCATCAATGGGCGAATGGAGTTCCTACGATTTCCGCAGCGGTTGAGTTGCCTGATCCGTCGCATCGATCTGCCGCCGGACGTGCTCCAGTGCGTGTTGCCATTCGGCTGGGAATCCGGGAGCGAATGCGTCGAGGAACTCTCGCGCCTTGTACGATTTCCTTGTCCTAAACTCGACAGACAGGCCAGACGAATCGTCCAGGTTGTCGTACGTGTCGGCCAGTTTGCACAGCTTCACCTCCAACGGCGCTGCTGCCAGAGCCTCGAAATACGTCCGCTCGCGTTCTTCTTCGGGCAATCGTTTGTCTTTGGTCAGGATCGCCACGAATCCGGCAACGCGCTCACCGAACTTCTCGATCAGGTCGTCACAATCCGCCAGCGTGTCTTCGATCGTATCGTGAAGCACGCCGGCGGCAAGCACCTCGGGATCCTTCACGCCGAAAACGTTGGTCAGAACAGCCAACACGCGCGCGGGGTGCGCAACATACGGGGTCTTGCCGTCTTTGCGAACTTGCCCTTCATGAAATCGCGCCGCAAACGAAATCGCACGAAGCACAATAGTATAGTCCACTTCAGTCATGGCGTCACTTCTACTCGCTGACAGGAATCTCTCTATTATCCCTATTTGACCAAGCAAGCCGCATACTGGGAAGCCGTCGCTTTCTAGCTAGATCGCATCGGTACTGATAGACTCAACTGAGACTGTCGTTGCGTTTGCGGGCATCAACCGAGCGAGGTGAATGACATGGGATACCGATGCTTGGCCGTTAGTCTTTGTTGTGTCGTCTCGCCCACACTCGTTCTGGCCCAGCAGCAGCCGGATCAGGACGAGTCGCTGCCGCTTTCGCCGCCCGACGGGATTCAGCTCACGCGCGACGACAATGGTCAAGTGATCAAGGTGTACTTTCCGGGCCTTGATCCTCGTATGGCGGCCGGGGATGCCGATATGGTTCTGCTGGACAAGCTGACACATTTGCGCGAAGTGCGGATGAGGGGCGCCAAAATCACAGACGTGGGGCTGGCACATGTCAAGCACCTGAGCAAGCTCGAAGACCTGGAAGCATCCAAGACCAGAATCACAGACGCCGGTATGGAGCATCTGGCTCGTCTCTCGCGGCTGCGAGAGTTGGGGCTCGCGCATACCAAAATCACAGACGTGGGTCTGGCGAAACTGAGGACGCATACTGACCTGCGGTCGCTTAATCTCTCGCATACGCGCATTACCGATGCGGGGGTGGAACGATTGAGAAACCTGCGCAACCTCGAAGAACTGCAACTGGGCGGCACGCAGATAACAGACTCCGGACTGGTCCATCTTGCGCGGTTCGGGCAACTCCGGCTGCTGAACCTGGGTGAAACGAAGATCCGCGGCCCCGGCCTCGAAGTGCTGAAGGCTTTTCCGCAGCTAGAGTATTTGCGTCTTTGGGACGCACCGATTACGGATCACGCGCTGGCGCATCTGGCAACCAACATTCGGATCGAGACTCTGGTCCTTGACAAGACGATGCTGGACGGCTCGGGCCTGGAGTACCTGAGGAACCTGCAACGACTCAAGTGGCTGTCGCTTGACGAGAGCTTTGTGAATGATGCCGGGCTGGTTCACCTCGCGGGCCTGACATCGCTCAGACACCTGTCGCTCAAGAGGGCTCCCATCACCGACGCCGGATTGGCCCATCTTGGGAGAATCGTGAACCTGGAATACCTGTACATGGGCGATACCGCCCTGACTGGCGCCGGTTTCCCGCATCTCAAAAGACTCAAGAAACTGCGGGGCCTCTATCTTGGCGGGACAAAGATTCGCGACGAGCATCTAATTCATCTGGCAGAACAAACCGGTCTGAAAACGATCGATCTCCGCAGCACGAAAGTGACCGCGTCGGGTGTCGATCGACTTCAGAAGTCACTTCCCCAGACCGAAATCTGGGACGATCGTATGGTTCCTTGAGCGTACGTGAACTCTGGGTTCTTGTTGCAGTAGGAATACCGGCCCAGCACTTCGATCCCGGGAGGGTTTCGGTTACAGTCTCCGGACACCGGCAGGCAGCCAACCGATGAACACACAGAGTCTTCCAACACGATATCGAGAAATCGAAGTGAGCGGCCCGCCGCGTGAACTGGGACGACAGATAGGCGAAGCCGCTCATGAGGAGGTACGCGGTTTCTGCGAGATCGCATTGGAGCGAGTCCAGAAAACGACGCCGATCTCGCACGGGAAGGCCTTGGAAGTGGCGCGACGTAGCGCTGATTTCGCCGAGCGATACAGCCCGGACATGATGGAGGAACTCCGCGGCACGGCAGAGGCCGCGGGAGTCTCGATCGACGACCTGATGCTATTGCAGGTGAGAAACCAGCTTCAACCAGAGAAGGACGCCGGATGTACGGCCTTGTCGCTTGCAGCAGATGCCGACTTGGGACGCGGCCCAATCGTCGCGCAAAACTGGGACAACGACCCGGCCTTGGATGCGATGACGGTAGTGTTGACTCGGCGTCCCGCCGATAAGCCGGCGCTAACCACATGTACTCAGGCCGGCCTGATATCGTATCTAGGTTTCAACGAAGCCGGCATCGGAGCGTGTGTGAACACCCTGCCGGCGCCCAGCCGGGAGGTCGGCGTACCGCACTACTTCATACTGCGCGGCATCTACCAGGCAAGTACACTGGACGAAGCCGTGCGGGCCGTCCAACGCGCTCACCGAGCGATTCCAGCGAACATCATGTTGGCAACGCCCCAAGGACCGGCCGACCTGGAAGTCACGATCGACGACGTTCACGTACTGCGACCGAATGGAAGCGGCTGGCTAGCACACACCAACCACTGTCTGCATCCGGCCTTGGAGCGCATCAATGACCAATTCCCGGAACTCATCCAGTCCCATGCTCGCAAGCGACGAATTGATCAATTTGTGGCTACCTTGGACAAGGGAATCGACCTCGACGCAGTCCAAACCATCCTCAGCGACCACGACAACCACCCCACGTCAATCTGTCGCCACGCCAATGCCGATCCGGTCTTCGGATTCTGGGAGACCGTGTTCTCCATCATCATCGAACCAGACCAGCGCCGCATACACGTAAGCCGCGGCACCCCGTGCAATCATCCGTACAAGACGTACCTGATGCCGTAGTTGCGCAGAGCGATGCTACGTGGCCTCCAAGTCGGTCGCCATGAGAGCCTCGTGCCGCGCCGCTTTCGCGGCCGTTCAGTCCGGAAACCACAGAAACAATGAGTCCAGACCGTACTGCCCTACCAAGTGGAATCTTGACTCGGTTTCCGCGCTCGCACGACCACGACAGAGTCCACATACTCGCGGTCGCGCCAGTCGCGGTCGCGGACTTCAAATCCCGCTTCAGAGAGGTATCGCCGGATGTCCTCTTTGGAGTCACGGTGGATCATTGGCAGAGCCTGCTTGTGGAACGCCTTGGCCGTGTTGTAGTTTCCACGGAGGGATTCAAACAGCTCTTTCTCTTTCAGTACTTCCCGCATGCGATCGAACAGCCGCGGCACGTCTGTTTTCTTGTGGGCGGTCGACATCACGAAGACGCCGCCTGGTTTCAAGATTCGATAAACCTGTCGAACGCACTCCTGGGGATCACTCACCGCATACAGCGTGTTGATCGAGATGGCGGCGTCAAAGTACTCGTCGTCGCGAAGCGCCGCCAGTCGGGCCACGTCGTCTTTCACGTAGACCAGGCGATCGGAATAGTCATGGCCTTTTTTCCTCCTCTCGCGAACCTTACTACGCATAATCTCCAGCATGTTTTCGCTGTTGTCCACGGCCCAGACTTCGCGCTCCGGATCGGACTCGAGCAGCCGAATCGCGGCGTTGCCGGTTCCGGCCCCCAGGTCCACACAACAGGCGGCGTCACCGACCTGGCTGATCACCAGGTCGACCAGTTCGTTGTAGTCATCAAAGGGTAGCAGCAATTCGTCGTAGGACGGCGCGTAGCGAGCCCAGTTATTGGCGACTTCCACGCATTCCTTTAAATCGTCCCACAGTTGATCGTGCTTTTCCGCGTGCGAAATATTGAGGTTCACCGACCATGCGATGGGGTTGCCCTTATGGTCGGTGATCTGAGCTGCAAACTTCTGAAATTCAATCGGGCCGTAGCGGGGGGACACAAAGTGTAACGGTTCCGTATCGACTATCGGATTCGACGCAAACACCGTCTTGGACCGTTCGATGACCTCTTGACAATTCATCAAACTGCGTACGAAATCCAACCCATGATCCCCGCGTGCCAAACCTATCGGTTTGGCCACCAGTTCCTCGAACGTCGGATTCCAGTCGAGGATAAAGAAATTCATGTCCAGGATGTAACAGGGCGTGATGTTATCGAGAATCGGACGGCGTGCCTGGCGAACCACATCGACGCGATGCTCGATGTCGACCGGTGCTTCGGTTTCGCGCAACTCCGGTTCGACCGGCGCCGGGCCGGGATCGGGCTCGGCCGCGTGTTCGGGCAGTTTTGTCAGCAGCATCCGCAGATGATTCTCAACCTGTTCCATAAAGCCGTTTTCGCTGCCGCGGAGTTCCCCGTAGCTGCCTACGATTCCGAGCTTCTGCATCTCCTCTCGAAATTCCAGTACGCGCGTATACTGACGGTTTTCCTCAGCCGTTTTGGGTCGAGGAGGATTGTCGTTAAAGTAGAAAAGAACCCATGGCGCACCCTGACTTCCCCAACGCTCGACGGCATCGCGAAACTCCTTCTCCGTTCCTGAGCCGTGAGTTTGTGTGGGTGTTCCGAATCGTGCCGACATGATTCCGAGGTAGATGTTGTACCGCGGCATTTGGGCGTCGATGGTCTCCTGGGGCGACGGCCCGATTTGAGGTATGCTCGATTCTTCCCATTTCCACAATTTGAGAAACACGTTGTTGGATTCACCGTACGTGTCATTGATCCGCTTGACCACTTCTTCCAGTACACGCCGTTCATCGGTAACGTCGCCAGGCGACGACACGAATACTCGCACGAGACGGGTAGGAATCATAGTTCTCGGCCTAATCAGGGAATCGTATTAGAAGAAGTGGAAAGGAAACGGGCCCATTCATTCTACCGCCGTATTCCCAGATGGAAATGCCGTAATGGACACTGTCTCTTTCCCATGAGCCTGAATTGAGCATCCTTCCAGCACGATCGTATGTGACAGACACAAAGACAGGTATCAGGTCCAGCCAGCATTTTCGGATCGTCGCGTTTCTTCAGTCGCCGGATGTGTTCGCCAGCGAACGCGACAGCTTCGTTGTTCTGCATCCCGGCCGTAGTCAGGCCAAGTTGCATTCCTATGGCAGTTGTGTCGAGTTCCTGGTAGCGACAGTGGTTTCCTTCGGCGAGCGGTTTGAAGCCGTAGGAACCATACATGCCAATATGTGCGGGGATGCATTCCAGGAGGAGGTGTTTCTTCCCCAAGCCCACCGCAGTTGCGATGGCGGCCCGCATCAGCATGTGGGAAATTCCCAACCCGCGGTACCGGGGCGACACGACCACACGACTTACCTCGCCGCACGCCCGTAGTTCATATCGGTCCAATACTTCGGGCCACCGGTCGCCAAAATTGCTGTTCTGCAGAATTGGAAAGGGAAATTGGTTTGTCCGCTTGAATCGGGACATCAGGCCATGATCGCCCTCGATGATCTTCTTGATCCAGCCAGTCTGTCGTTGCAGGGTAACGTGCTCAATGCCAATGATGGAGGGTTGCCGCGCGCGTCGCACAGTCGTCACCAGACGAACGGTGCCCGCAACCCGGCTGTTGTCCAGCGCCACGAAATGAAACGCTTGCCGATCGAAGGAATCCACTTCGATATCCGCTGCGTTTGCCAGAGCCGCGTCCAAATAGCCCATGGCGTCATAGACTTTGTGCCGCAGCCGTAGACAACCTTTCATTTGCCTCTGCGTGTGGACAGCATGGATCCGTATACCTTTGCGGCTGCGCCGCTTAGAGTTCACCTTAGATTTCAGCCACAATCCGTTCGCAACGGCGCAGATTCGATCCTTCAATCGTTCAGGGCTCAGCCCTCGCATGTCGATGGCTTGGTTGATATCCGTGATGGACTGAGGGCGGTCGTGGATCAATGCCACAGTTCCACCCAAATGGAGAGGGCGCTCGTCGAACCACTCACGCAATTCCGTGGCAACCGAGTTGGGCGCCGGACGGTCGCCATCGCTTTCGGTCAGCCGATCGGACACAATGATGAATCGACGGGGCGTTCCATCGTCGGCCACACGATCAAGCCGTTCCTGCAACTCGGCAAAACTGCCATGGTAAGCGACGTTGAAGCCAACCAGTCCAACGTTGTCTATCAATTGCTCTTCGCGTTCGAGCGTGTTGAACGCATCTTGTGCGGTGAGCCGCTGTTTCAAGCGTTCATCATGCACGATGAGACACAGTTCGACGTCGAGCGCATGATATACGCGATGATGGCCCTCTTTCATCTTGCTCACCACTCAGAAAAGGTGGACGGACGGGCTGTCGTATGCCGTGACTATTGCTAAATCTCTTGGTTGGACTGTCGATATCATCTGGTCGATTCCGCTTTTTTGCTGACAGACTCTCCCTCGGGGGCGCCAAACTTGCTCTTTCCTGGTTAACTGAGCTGGTTTTGTGAG
>CAZUAH010000699.1:0-6717 GCA_964617665.1 uncultured Pirellulaceae bacterium | reverse complement strand
GCCCCTATTCTAGTACCTGCCCCCGCCGCCGCCTTATTTATGCGTGAGCTGTAAACAACACTATGAGGACGGTTTTGCTTTCGCTGGACGCTTTCGCTTGCTGTTTTTCTTTGCCTTGTCGCCGCGTCCTTGGCGTTCGTTGGCTCGCAGTTCGGTAGCGATTCCTTCGTCACCTTGCTGTTTCATCCACTGCTTCAAGCGAGCCAACAACGTCGCCTTCAATTCTTGCTGCTGAGGATCGTCAGCCAAGTTATTCAACTCGTAAGGGTCACTGCCCAGATCGTACAACTCGAATTCCGGCCGTTGCTGGTAGCCATTCACAAAACGGGCCGCCGTCTTGTCTGTCTTGGCCTTCTCGACCCACGATGGCCAGTAACCGCCGTTGTCGCGGCTGCCGGTCACGATGTTTTGGAATGGAGAGTCGTGCTGGAGATTCCAAATCAACTTGTGCGTTTCGGTCCGAATCGAACGCACGGGATAGGATGGCGAACCGTTGATGATGCCGCGAGTGGTATGGACGCCGTAGACAACGTCATTGTGCCGATCGTTCTTGCCGAGCAGCACATCGAGAAAACTCCGGCCATCGAAACCGTTGCCGCCGCCCGGGGCGCCAGAACGTCCCGTATCGATCCTCGTTGGATCACCACCAGCCGCCTCGATCAACGTAGGGCCAACGTCGACGTATTGCACCATGGCGTCACTGACCACGCCGGCTCTGACTTTCGCAGGCCACCGTACAACCAAAGACGTGCGCAAGCCGGTGTCGTAGCAAGTCCACTTGCCGCGGGGAATTTGCGCCCCTTGTTCGGACGTGTAGATGAAGATTGTGTTCTTCTCGTCGCCCGAGCGATGTGCCAATTCCATGCACTCGCCTACTTCGCGGTCGAAGTCGGTAACCTCGGCGAAGTATTTGGTCAGTGCCACTCGTGTTTCAGGTGTATCGACAATGTAAGGCGACAGCGTCAGCGAATCGGGATCGTACTGCGATGCGTCGCCGGCCGACCACGGCAGGTGCGGGCTGTGCGACGTGACGATCAGACAGTAGGGCTGCTCCTTGTCGCGCTGAATGAACTCCTGCATTTCCTTTTTCGCAATCCTCTCGAATGGAAACGAATCGGGAGGCCCGAAGTGCGTCTTGCCGCAAAGCCCCACGCGATAGCCAAGCGATCTCATGTGATGAACGATGCTCTTGGTCCCGGGATAGACCTTGCTGTGGTTGGGATAGGCGCCGTTGCGTACCGGAAAGACGCCGGTGTAAAGCTGTTGCCGCGTCGGCGCGCACATGGCCGTGGCCGTAAACGCGCGGGCAAAACGCATGCCCTGACTGGCCAGCTTGTCGATATTAGGGGTCTTCGCATCGGGGCTGCCATAGCACCCAACGTCGTGGTACGTCTGATCGTCGGCGATGATCAGCAAGATGTTCGGCTGGCGATTCTCTTTCGCTTCGCTGGCCGACCACGATGGAACTGACATCAGCGCAGCGGCACACACGATCACCAGCGGCAAGAGGCGAGACACGTTCGGTATCGCTTGATAGGTCACGGTGGACTTCCCCATGTTAGGCGAGCGGCAGTTGGCTTCGGACCGTGGCGTATGCTTCCAGCTTGCGAGTTGGTCGGGGAAGGCAAGCTGGAAGGTCGCCCCACTGGTAAATTCTCATCTGCAGCTCGCCTCAAATGCGAATTGCACCGGCTTGGACGCGCAAGCACGGTGCGTGCCGAGTATAATTCACGGACGTGACAATTCAAATGGGCATCGAGAATGTCACGCCGACGCGCTGCTGACACCGCTACCCCTACCGGCGCCCATGCCTGGGATCACCGAGTTCGTTAGAATCCTGTCGGATTTCACATCGACACCATAAGGCATCCTCATTCGTCGGCTCCTTTGGATCGGCGCAGTGGAAAGTGACGCAGCCGAATTGGCCGATGACCCAAGTCAGCTCGATTCGTGCCTTGAGAATCAAAGGTTTCTAGGAACGACTACAACCCGTCGGCGCCCCTCCCTTCTGCCAGGTCGCCTACAAGGACTCGTACAGCGACTTGGTCTGGCGGGCGATGCTCTTCCAGCTGAATATTTCTCGTGCCCGGATCATGCCCGCCTCGGCCATCGAGTCACGAAGCGCGTCATCCGCCAGCACCCTGTTGATGCCCGCCGCCAGTTCTCTGGCATAACGCTCGGGATCCAGCGGCTCGAAGGGCGCCTCGGTCTGCTGTTCCAGGGGCACCAGGATGCCGGTTTCACCGTCCACCACCACCTCCTTGATGCCACCCACGGCGCTGGCCACGACGGCGGTTTTGCAGGCCATCGCTTCAAGATTGATGATCCCGAACGGCTCGTAGATCGAGGGGCAGCAGAACACTGCGGCGTGAGAATACATCTGGATCACGGCGGGTTTATCCAGCATTTCCTGCACCCAGATCACGTTGTCGCATTCCTTCTTTGCCGCGGCCACGCTGGCCTCCATCTCGGCCGCGATCTCCGCTGTGTCCGGTGCGCCGGCCAGCAGGACGACTTGGGCATCGGGCGAGATGTGCGGGATCGCGTTGACCAGATGAATAATTCCTTTCTGGCGAGTAATACGTCCTACGAACAGCACGAACGGCCTGCCAGGATCGACACCGTGTTGCTCCAACGCGCTGGTATCGGTCGTGGGCTGATACTCTTCGATTTTGATGCCGTTGTGGATGACGGTGACCTTCTCCGGGGCGACGTCAAACAGTCGGAGCACGTCAGCCTTGGTTTCGTTTGACACGGCGATCACCGCATCCGCCATCTCAACGGCCGTCTTCTCGACCCATGATGACAGGTCGTATCCCCTGCCGAGTTGCTCCCGCTTCCAGGGACGCAGCGGTTCGAGCGAGTGCGTGGTCACGACCAGTGGGATGCCGTAGCTGATCTTGGTCAGAACGCCTGCAAAATGCGAATACCAGGTGTGGCAATGGACCACGTCGGCATCGACCGGGTCCGTGAGCGTACCTAAGTTAGTTTCCAACGTGTCGAGCGCCCCCTTCAGCTTTTGTTCCACGCCGGCATAGCTGCCCACGGAAAACGGATATCCTTTCACTCTTAGGTGTTCGGAGCACAGGTTCTGGTCGCCGAAACTGCGCACCTCGACGTCCATCAGCCTAGTCAGTTCCTGGGAAAGATACTCGACATGGACACCGGCACCACCGTAAACGTGAGGCGGGTACTCTCTGGTTAACAAAAGAGTCTTCACCGACTTGCTCTCCTAGCTGAAAGTACTGCTGGCTGAATTCTCACCCGCGTAATGCACACTTCCCAAGCGAGCAGCATCCTGCGCAGGATACCACATGTCAATCGGTCCGCCGCCGTGCTCGTCAGGTCTGAGGTGCTTCAGCGGTAGATGGACGGCAACCCGCGACACGAAGCCAAGAAAACTTGCTCCAGCGGGTCGTCCCGGCTCTCTTACCGCAGAACTGTGCATGAGAGGCGTGGACGATGTCTCGGAAGCCGCTTATCTTTGGGAAAACTGTCCAAACCACCTGATCGATTCGGGAGCACAGGCGTGACCAGCCAGTTGCGCGCGATGACCTTTAATGTTCGCTATGCCACGGCCGACGACGGGGACAACGGCTGGGCGCGGCGTCACGACTTGGTGGAGCGGACGATCCGTCGTTTCAGCCCGGACGTACTTGCCACACAAGAGGGGGTCGACTTTCAGTTACGGGATCTGCATGGCCAGTTGGGCGATTACGCGCTCGTCGGGGCGGGTCGCGACGATGGCCAGCAGCAGGGCGAATTCGTGGCGATCTTCTTTCGCCACTCGCGGTTCTCACTGGTCAAACAGGGGCATTTCTGGCTGAGCGAAACGCCTGAGACCCCGGGAAGCAGGGGCTGGGATGGCCGTCAGCCGCGAATGGTGACCTGGTGTGCACTGCGAGATGCGGAGGCACCTCGCGAGCTGTTGCACGTTTTCAACACGCATTTCGATTTCCGCGGAGAGATAGCCCGCCGTGAAAGCGCGCGGTTGTTACGGTACCATGTCGTATCACTGGGACTCGAGCGGCCAATCATTGTCATGGGCGATTTCAACTGCGGCGAGGATGACCTGCCGTACCGCACGCTGTTGGGCGGAGAAGACGAGGCCTCCGCGGCAAACACGCTGGTTGACGCCTACCGCTCCAGGCACCTTCGAAACGGACAGTCCGAGGCCACGCGGCACGACTTTGGCCGGCAAACGACGGGGGCTCGGATGGACTGGATTCTCCATTCGCGCCGGCTGGAGACGCTACGCGCCGATATTGATCGGACAGCGTATGATGGGCGGTTTCCCTCGGATCACTACCCGGTGACCGCCGTACTGCGACCTGCACCACTTGCCTTTGGCCGCCAAATGTAGAAAACAGTAGCGCTGGATATGATTGCACCAAAAACAAGAAGGAATAACCACATGGCGAACACCGATGGGCAAAGTCGCGTGGTCATCGAGAGCGTGCACCCCGAGATCGACGCAGGTAAGTACGCCAGCAAACGTACCGTCGGCGAGTTGGTCGTCGTGGAGGCGGACATCTTCAACGACGGCCACGACGTACTCTCGGTGGTCCTCCGGTTTCGCCCGAGCGACGAACCCGATTGGCAGGAAGTCGCCATGCTGCCCCTGGTCAACGACCGCTGGCGGGCCAGCTTTCAGGTCGACTTCATCGGCGTCTACGAGTACACCGTGCGCGCCTGGATCGATCGTTTTGTCACGTGGCGGCGCGATCTCCGCAAACGTGTCGCCGCCAACCAGGCCGCGACGGTTGATTTCTTGATTGGCGCCGAGTTGGTCGAGGCGGCGGTCCCGCGGGCAAGCGGAGGTGACGCCGAGCGGCTGCAGCAGTGGGCACGGCGGCTAAGGAGCCAAGACGCGGTGGTCCGCGCCGAGCAAGTCTGCGAGGACGAAGAACTGTCAGCTCTCATGCGGAGTCATGCCGGCCGCGAGTTTGCCGTCAGTTACGGGCGTGAATTGCGGGTTACCGTGGATCGCAAGCGAGCGGGATTCAGCGCGTGGTACGAGATGTTCCCGCGTTCGGCCGGCAAGGAACCGGACAAGCATGGCACGCTGAAAGACGTCGAGAAGCGTTTGCCGTACGTTGCCGAAATGGGCTTTGACGTGTTGTATCTGCCGCCGATTCATCCGATCGGCCAGACGTTTCGCAAAGGCAAGAATAATGCGACGGAAGCCAACCCCGACGACGTGGGCAGCCCCTGGGCGATCGGATCGAAGGAAGGTGGGCATAAGGACATACTTCCGCAGTTGGGCACGCTCGAAGATTTCCGCCAACTCGTCGCGGCGACCAGCGAGCATGGCATGGAAATCGCCATGGATATTGCCTTTCAATGCGCGCCGGACCATCCGTACGTGGAGCAGCACCCCGATTGGTTTCGTCAACGGCCGGACGGCACGATCCAATACGCTGAGAACCCGCCGAAGAAATACCAGGACATCTATCCCTTCGATTTCGAATCGGAAGACTGGCGGGGCCTGTGGGAGGAATTGAAAAGTATCTTCGACTTCTGGATCGAGCAGGGCGTACACATCTTTCGTGTCGATAATCCACACACCAAACCGTTCACGTTCTGGGAGTGGTGCATCGGCGAGATCAAGCGCGAACATCCCGACGTATTGTTTCTTGCCGAGGCGTTTACGCGGCCGAAGATCATGCATCGACTGGCAAAGCTGGGTTTCACTCAGTCGTATACGTATTTTGCCTGGCGCAACACGAAGCAGGAACTGACCCAGTACGTGACGGGGCTTACAAAGGGCAAGGTACGTGAGTTCTTCCGGCCAAATTTCTGGCCGAACACGCCGGACATCCTGACAGAGTACCTGCAAGTTGGCGGCCGCCCGGCATTTATGTCGCGTTTGGTGCTGGCGGCGACGTTGAGTCCCAACTATGGGATTTACGGCCCGCCGTTTGAGCACTGCTGGGGCGCTCCACGTGAGCACGGTAGCGAGGAGTATCTCGATTCGGAGAAATACGAGGTTCACAACCATGACCTGAAACGGGTGGACAGCTTGAGTGAGTTCATCGCCCGAATCAACCACATCCGTCGCGAATTTGCGGTGTTTCAAACGAACAGCCCGCCGCAGTTTCACAGAGTGGACAACGACGAAATTATCTGCTTCAGCAAAATGTCGCCCGACAAGTCGCAACTGATCTTGGTCGTGGTCAGTCTCGATCCACATCACCAACAGTCGGGTTGGGTCGAATTGCCGCTCGAGGATCTTTGCCTGGAGGAGACGCATCCGTACCAGGTGCACGATTTGTTGGGCGACGGGCGATTCTTGTGGCACGGGGAACGGAATTTCGTCGAACTGAATCCGCAGTCTGCCCCGGCTCACATCTTCCAGATCCGCCGTCGCGTGCGGTCTGAACGTGATTTCGAGTACTACCTGTGACGCGCGATCTTAAGGATAACCGATGAGTTCTGAGAACAACACATCCAGCAACAACACTGGTGCCCCAGCGGTTCGGGCTGATGTCAGTACCTTGACCGACGACGATGTTCACTGGTTCAACGAAGGGACGCACTTCGACTTGCAGACCAAGCTGGGTGCCCGCCAGCGAACCGCTGATGACGGCACCGAAGGCACCTACTTTGCCGTCTGGGCTCCCAGTGCCGGGCGGGTTACAGTTACGGGCGACTTCAACGGCTGGGACAAGCAAAGCCACCCGCTTCAACCACGCGGGTCGTCCGGAATTTGGGAAG
>CAZUAH010000698.1:0-6731 GCA_964617665.1 uncultured Pirellulaceae bacterium | reverse complement strand
AAAACCCGAACGATCGGAATATTTACGCTATAGCAACTTTGGTGCACCCGAGGCGCGACCCGAACACCATGTCTCCTTGGTGACGGCTATGCCGTCTATCTCGGATCTCTCACGTAGGGTGGGTCAATGTCGCGGAAGCGCCCGGTGGGCCTGCACAAGCCGACAGGCCTGGGCATCACAGTGTGTCGTTCCGTGCTGGTCAAACTAGCGACCGAAGGCCCACCAGGAACACGGCCTGTTTGGCCCACCCTGCATGCTTGCGAGAGATACGGACAAGACCGATCCCGCGATGTCTGTGTCTGGCAGATACCCTCACGACCGGCTATCATCGTACAGGCAGCGAGTAACACGCCAGTGTTTGCAGTACGATGGGCCTCCGAGCCCGTCGGGAAATAGTCGACCCCAAAGGGGTCCGAACAACATAGCCCAGGGTAAGCGCGGGCGGCGCAGCCGTGGAGCGCCACCCTGGGTAACCAACAGTCAACGAACCTCAACCCTGAATGGGTTGCACAGAATCATGACGCATGTGGAACCCTTTCAGGGTTCGGAGGATTCCATGGATCGGAATACCCAGGGTGTCGCGGCCGCGCCGCTGACCCTGGGCTATGATGTCTAACCGCTTCGCGGTAACGGAGGAACGGCAGAGCCTTGTCAGCACTCCAATGTGTCAGAATTGACGGAAGAACACACAAGGAAGCATCTCATGCAATTCCGCTGGCTGATCGCGATTGTGCTTGGTGGTTGTTGATGGCAGGATGCAGTCAACCGTCTTCTGACCCGCCGAAGGACGACGTCTCGTCGAATGCCGTGCCGGATGGGACTGCGATCCGGAGCCGGACTCGACCGCTGCATCCCAGGGCAGTGGGCCCCCCCCCAGTGAACACGCCATGTTTGGATCGTTCGCAGACACGCTGGCTACGGGCCTTGACCAATGGGAATCATTCGTCGCTCGGCAGATTTCGGGCCACCCGAAAGCCCAGGCCAATCTTCCGCGTTTCGGGAGCGGTCCTGCAGCGTCTTGCGGTGCGGCAGTACGCGCCGCCTTTGTACCAACCTCCGCCACGGTAAACTCGAAACTCGCCACCGTTCGCCCCAACCGGATCGACAGCAACCGCTCCGTCGAATTGCTGATAGGCGTTCTCATCATACCAGTCCCAGACCCATTCAAATACGTTCCCCGCCGTGTCGTACAAGCCCCAGGGATTCATTGCATAGGATCCCACGGCAGCGGTCCGAGCGAGGTCGGGACCTTGTGCTGCATCCCCATAGGGACACTCGCCATCAAAATTGGCCTGGGTAGAGGACAGTGAATCTCCCCACGGAAAAACTGTGATTGTGCCAGCCCGGGCGACGTACTCCCATTCCGCTTCGGTCAGTAGCCGGTACCCGTCGCCACCCGCGACTTCCACCTCTGCACTGATGATGCCGAGCTCACCGTGCTTGACATCGGTCATTCGGTAGTACGATGGACGCCCTTCCCGATCACTTAGCTTGTTGCAGAATTCGACCGCGTCGTACCAACTGACGTTTTCCACGGGAAACTTCGATGTATCCACTGCGCGAACGTAGTCGCTGCCTCCGCCGTCGGCTGAAAACCAGCTTGGATTGACTCCCACCACCTTCTCATATTCAACTTGCGTCACTTCGTAAACGCCAACGAAGAAACCACTCGAAATCGACACGCGGTGTCGTGGCGTCTCGTTGGCAAATCCGTGACCGTCACGAGCCCCTCGCTCGTACTCCCCGTCGGGAATCGGGGCCAACTTCATACCGATTGAGTTCTCCAACCGCACTTCGGACCCGAAGTGCTCTGACCGCCCCTCATGATGCCTCTTGGCCTGCGTGGCACCAGCGGGGGAGACAACAACTTCGGGCGGCGGTTCGCTGACTTCCTCCGTCGGTTCTTCTTGTAGCGTCGCGGGCTCCTCCACAACTGGCAGAGCGGAGGGTGCCGGAGGAATGGCGAACTCCTGTCGCTCCTGGTCCGTCAAATCACGCCCGGCGACACGGCGTCCCGCTTCGATCAACTCATTCAGTTGGAGATGCCAGAAACGAATGTGCAATTGACCATCTGTTGTGGCTAGCCATCGGCTGTCGGGGCTGAACGCAAAAGTCCATATGCTCGTACTGTGCCCTTGCAGGACAATTGGCTTCTTGGTTGGGTCTTCAGCAGTGAGGTCCCACAGATCGACTGCCTTGTCCTTCCAAGACGCCCCCGTAGCCAGCCAGCGGCCATCTGGGCTGGCTTCCAACTGATCGATTCCTGTTACGCGCCCATGAAGAACACGAGGGACGACGGTGCGGTCGATTTCGCTGAGATCCCAGAGAAGGCACCGGCCTTCGGGCTCGTCAACGCCTGCCAACCACCGGCTGTCCCCGCTGAAAACAGGACGCGAGACCACCTGCGGCAACACAAACAACTTCGTCGTGGACGGGGCCGATGTCAAGTCAGATAGAAGAAGACTGTTCCGCCGATTGGAGTCGCCCTCGAGCTTGTACGTCAAGAGCCAACGGTTGTCCGGGCTAAGCGCAACGGGCCTGCAAGCGCCGGCAATAATCTGAGACGCCGCAGACGGGTCTTCCGTACGCAAGTTCCAAAGCCGCGTGACACCTTCGTTTGGGCTGTACCCCGCCAGCCAGCGGCCATCGGCACTGGTGAGTACGCCTTCACAGGGCAACACAACCAGACTGCTTGACGGATCCTCCGCACGAAGGTCCCACAGCCAAGTTGTAGAATCTGGCCCCCGAGCCATCAACCAGCAATCGTCGGAGCTGATCGACAGGGGGTAGGGTCTCATTTTTTGCTCCGGCTGAAAGAGACTCGTGGCCTCTTTCGCGTTTTTGGATTTCAGATTCGATAACGTGATCTTTCCGTCGTTCCACCTCGCGGCCAGCCAACGACCATCGGAACTGGCTACGCAGGAATGTACTGAGTTCCGCAGTCGACGGTTGGCATAGAAGTAGCTTCCCCTATCGAATCGCACGCCTTTTGGAGCGGCCCACGGCTCATCGGGAGCCACGTCCCGTCGCACGATAATCTCGGAATCCGTCCCCATGGAGACAAACTCGTGTATCTTGAGGCGACCATCCGAAGCGAAGTCCAAACCGAATGTGCGCCCTCGCGACGGTACCGGATCGAGGATTGGACCAGTGGTCGGCGCGGCCACGTGTAGATCCCAAAGCCGGACTGTGCCGCCTCCACTCAAAGCAGGCACGCTCATAGTCGCCAGCCATCGGCCAGTTGCCGAGAATTGGTCCGAAATTGTCGAGGAACGAGCCGGAAGTTGAGTGGACATCAATAGCGGATCGGGAAACTGATTCTTGGCAGAGAACTGGGAGAGATTCCAGAGGCGGGCTGGGCCGCTCTTTGTTCTTGCGATCAGCCAACGGCAGTCAGGACTGATTGCCAGAGAGCTGATAGGTCCATCCGGTCCCATCAAAATGTGTTTTGGCCTCAGAGAATCCGGTGGTTTGCCACTCGCCTCGCTCAAGTCCCACAAGAACACCTGACTACTCAAGTCGGCAGCGACAGCCAACCATTTGCTGTCCGCGCTAATCGCTTCAGTTCGCCGCAGCAATGCTGGCGTAAAGTCCATATGGAGAGAAATCGATGCCGCATGTGGGACCTCGGAGTCCAGGTCCCAGAGAAAGAGCTTCATAGTGCCACGAACCTGAGACGCAGTAACGAGCCACCGGCCATCCGGGCTAATTCCGCAGTGGCGATGCTGGTCCTCCAGCGGGATGCCAGCGGATGCCGCGAATCGGTTTTCGCCGTTCAAGTTCCAAAGTATGACCGAAGCCTGTTGGGTCTCCGTGTTTTCACTTATCTTCGTCGCTTCGTTCGCGTTTGCCACCAGCCACTTGCCGTTGGGGCTAATCATCACGTCAAAGATTCTCTGACGCTTGTTTCGTGGCAGGACAATTGGGGCCGCGCTCGGATTGTCTACGGTCAGATCCCAAACCCGTATCGAGTCGTCCGATGAACGGTATGTCGTTGCGAGCCAACGGCCATCCGGACTCAGTGCCTTCACAAGAGTTGCGCGCTTAGGCCGTTCTTGGCGATGCTGCAGGCGGACACAATGCGTTGCTGGATCGTCCTCCGTCAAATCCCACAGGACTATGGGCTCGGATTGACCGCCCGCGATAAGCCAGCGGTTGCTCGCGCTGATCGCCGCGAACGTCGCCCCGTACGGAAAGACTCCAGGGATGAAGGCAGATTCAACCGAGGGATCCTCAGAAGCCAAGTCCGAGAGCCAGATTCCGCCCTTGCTCCCTGTAGCCAGCCACCGGCTGTCCTGACTAAACGAAATGACAGTGACCGCGGCCTTGTGGCGAGGCAGAACGAGCGAATCCACCGATGGATCGTCGGACTCGAGATTCCAGAGTCGGGCAGTATAGTCCAGGCTCCCCGTCGCCAACCAACGGCCATCCGGACTGATGACGGAACACAAGATCTCGTCGTCGTGACGACTAATCGCTCTGCCACCCAAGGTTGCCACGGCGTCGTAAAGAGCCTGCTTCGCGGCGGATTGGCTTGGCTCCCCATGACGCAGCGTAGTATCGAGAGCCTCGACAGCTAGGAGGACACTGGCGACAGGACGCGTCTTCAGGTTGAGCTGTGAGAGCGCTGCTAAACGCCCCGCATCTGCAGCCCGCGTCTGTTTCTCGGCATCCAGTCGCGCCGACTCGGCCGTCTGGTTGGCAGCCCGTTCGCCGGCGGCGGCAGTCTCGGCGTTTCGACGCAAACCTGCTTCACGAAAGTAGGCAACGGATAAGACAGCTACGACTACCAGCAGCAACACTGCTATCGTCGATCCAAGCGTCGCTATCACCGGATTGCGCCGGCACCAGCGCCAAGTACGTTCCATCGAACCAGTTGGTCGGGCTTCAATCGGTTCGCCGCGTTGCCATCGATCAAGCTCGTCGGCCAGATGCTGACAGGATGGATAGCGTGCGTCGGGCTCCTTGGCCAAGCATTTCAAGCAGATCGTCTGCAAGTCTCTGCTGACGGATCGGTCTCTTTTCCTCAGCAGCGCGGGCTCTTGCTCCTGAATCGCCGACAAGAGCGCCGTCCCCTGGCCCTCAAATGGTCGACTACCGGCTAGGAACTCGTACAGAATCACGCCGAGACTCCAAAGATCCGTGCGAGCGTCAGCCAGGTGGCTTTCACCCCGTGCCTGCTCTGGGCTCATGTATGCCGGCGTTCCCATCAGGACGCCTTCTCGTGTCTGCAGGACGTCGGGTTCGTCCCTGCGAGCGAGGCCGAAGTCCACGAGCATAGGTTCGCCGCTTTCGTCAAGCATCACGTTCTCCGGCTTGACGTCACGATGTATGATCCTCTTGTTGTGAGCATAGTGGAGCGCGGAGCCTAGCTTGGATACCAGCGTAGCGGCCTCCCGGTGTGTGGGATGCCATCCGCTCTCGATCTGCTTTCGGAGCGTTATTCCCGCAATGAACTCGCTCGCGATGTAGAAAACGTCACCAATCTGCCCCGCTTCGTAGACTGGGACAATATTGGGGTGACGTAGCTGAGCGGCGGCCCGCCCTTCTCGGAAGAACCGCTGGGCGGCATCCTCATCTAAGAGGATCCCGGCGCGTGGTATCTTTAGTGCCACGTCTCGATCCAGCATCGTGTCATAGCCCAGATAGACGCAGCCAAAACCGCCCTCGCCCAAGAGGTTCTTGATAACGTAGCGACCGAGTTTCTCTGGCAGACTGACAAAGGCAGTCTGTGGGGTTACACGGCGGTCGAATGCGCCCTTGGTTTCGGCATTCGGATCGGCCTTCACAGGCGTAGATGACTCGCGGGCTTCCGTTTCTGCCGGCTCGCAGGATCCAGGATCGTGTTTGCTGAAAACATCGGTGACCAAATCGGCAAATCCTGGAAAACGCTCCTGGTACGTTGCTGGTGTGACTTGTTGCCCCGATTGCGAGAGGAACTCCAGTTCCAACTCCAACAGGAACCGAAACAGCACGGAGCCGACCGGTTCTTGCTCGTCGCCGATGTATTCCTCGATCCGCGGAGACTGGCCGGCGCTCCACGCCTGCTCGAAGCGATCGCAGATGCTGTCGATCTTCACGACCTGTGATGGAGATAGACCACAGGCTTCGCTATATCGGTCCTGTTCCATCCGTCCCATCCCACCACAAAATGCGGTTCCCACCGCGAGTGCCTCATGGTATCCACACTTCGCAGCGTTCCCCTTGAGATATCGCGAGCACTGCTTGCTCGGTATTAAGCCACCGGCTCAGCGGTCCCTTCGTTACCGCGAAGCGGTTAAACATCGTAGCCCAGGGTCAGCGGTGCAGCCGCGCCACCCTGGGTCACGGATGCGTCACGTCGCTCGAACCCTGAACGGGGTTCCACAATGGTCTCGGTTCTGTGCAACCCTTTCAGGGTTGGGGTATTCTCTTCTCCGTTACCCAGGGTGACGCTGCGCGGCTGCGCCGCCCGCGCTTACCCTGGGCTATGTTGTTCGACCCCGTTGGGGTCGGCCGTTAGTATCCTAGGCCCTCTTGACAACGCCGTAGCGGATCTTGTTGTTCGTAGTCCCGCATTAATGCGGTCTTTGCCGCCGCCGAGCCGCCTGAAGGCGGTACTAGCCCCGTGCTTTAGCACGGGGAGACGGGCCACCGGTAAAGTCATGCCCCCCCACCCCCCCCCCCCCGAGGGGGGGGGGGGGGGGGGGGCCGCCCAACGCACCGCCCGGGTGGAGTTTGGGGGCCCCCCC
>CAZUAH010000697.1:0-6734 GCA_964617665.1 uncultured Pirellulaceae bacterium | reverse complement strand
CCGAAGGCGTCGGCGAATCCGGTACACAGTCGCCTTCGGCTTGCCGTTAAACGAAACCTCTATGAACCCGCGGCACCATGCCTAGCCGTGCTAGTCTTGCTGCTAACGAGTCCGGCTATTGCGGCCGAAGGTACACTTCAGCCGGTTGTTGAGATCGAAGAAGACGTCTACACATACGAACCGGCAAACAATGGGTCCGGCCCGATGTGGTGTGGCGGGTCTACGTGTCTGGTGCGGATCAAAGACGACGTGTTCGCCAGCGGCATCGAGACGTTCAGCCAGCATCAGCCTTTGAACAACTGCCGCTGGACGCTGCTGAAACGAATGGCAAACGGCTGGGAACGTCAGCAGGTGGACGAGAAGGGGCGTACCCGGGAACCGAGCCCGCTGGTTGGCTTCCCCGACGGCCGTTTGTTTCTGTCTGCTAATCCTACGCTCACGGGCCCCGGAGTCCGAGGCGGTCCGGCGCGGCCCGAAATTCTGCGTTTCGATCCGGCGAATCCTGAAGCCCCGTTCGAGACGATTCTTCCGAAGTGGGACGGTTCGCCGCCATTCTCCGAGCACTCCTATCGGAGTTTCGCTGCCGATGGTCCGAGAGGCGAATTGATCCTGTTTCAGAACATCGGCTACACACATGCCGAATGGGCGTTCCGGGACGCCGGCGGCGAGTGGACGGCTGGCAGGCTGCCGTGGCCTTGGGGCGCCGAGTACGACAAGCCGCAGCCGATTCGTGTCTGCTATCCGAACGTGATGCTAATGGATCGGGCCGTCCACTTCTGCGGCGTCAGCGACATTATCGAGCCGTACAAGGAGTGGCGAGACTACAAGAAGAAGATCACAGGCCGAGGCTGGGACTACGACTTCAGGCGGTTGTTCTATGCCTGGTCGGATGACATCACCACCGGCGAGTTCCACGAATGGGTCGAAATCGCGAGTCGTGACAAGACGTGCGGGTGGATCTTCCCATGCGACCTCTGGGTTGCTCCGGACGGAGCCGTTCACATTCTGTGGACCGAGCGGGCGATCGACACGCGGTTGCGAGAGAAGTACTTCCCCGACGCGAAGCAATCACACGCTTTGAATTACGCGATTGTCCGCGATGGCAAGGTCATCGCACGTCGCACACTGGTCCTGGCCGAAGAAGGCGGCGCAAACGAAACAGCCGGCGCTGCGCGGTTCCAGGTAACCCCCGATAATCGGCTGTTTGTGTTCTATTACGTCAGCGGTACCAATTCGGCAGGCAAACAAGTCTCGGAAAACCGTCTGCAGGAGTTGCGTGCCGACGGAACGGTCAGCGAGCCCGTGAAGGTGCCGATGAAACACCCGATGCCCTCCTATTTCACGGCCACGATTCGCGGAGGCTCGCCGCCGTCGACGACTCTCGACCTGCTGGGCGTCAGACTCGACAGTGCCAACACAATCAGCTACGCACGGATAAAGCTATGGAAATGAAGACGAAAACGAAGACAGCCAGCACTTGTTGTCTGGCCGCCGTCTTGATGGTGACGACGGCTCACTCGGCCGAACCACACCGAACCACCGCCGCGTGGGAAGAATGTGTCGTCAACGCCGAAGGCGATACCTACGATTCGCACCCGTCGGCTGTCGTCTTGGAAGACGGAACAACATGGATTGCCTGGCACGCTTACCGCCAAGATAAGGATCAGGTGTTGGCGAGGTGGATCGACGTTGAAGGGAATCAAGGGCCGCTTCACGTCGTCAGCGGCCAAGGCAAGGTGCACGGGCCGCCTACAGTCGCAGCGCTGGCGTCTGATTCAATCTGGGTGGTTTGGACTGCGAAGATTCGTGACCGATGGCAAGTTCTTGCGCGGAATCTGTCAGGGGACGAATGGAGTACGATTGTCACGCTATCGGACGCCGACACCGATGCGATCTACCCGGCTACCGCGACGGTGGGTGACGACAAGTCCATCGTTGCCTGGAGCGATCATTGCGAAGGTCGGTTCCGCATTTGGTGCCGCACGTTCGACCGCGGAAATTGGCAAGATCCGCTGGCAATATCGTCGAGGGACTGCGACGGGTATCGACCTGCTCTGGTCGCGGACGCCGCTGGTGCAGCCTGGGTGTTTTGGGATCAATACGACGGCGACGAGTATGCCGTCTGCGGTCGCCGAGTGCTTCCTAAGGCGGGACCGATCGAACGGCTGTCGTCAAACGATCGACATTGCTTGACTCCGACGGCGATCGCGACTGGTCAGGGCCTGTATGTCGCTTGGCTGCGGAAAGCTGACGTAATAGGCGGCCCAGGTGCGATCAGCCAAATGCATACGTTGGAAATGGCTGTCCGTCGAGACGACGGATGGGAAATGATCACCGATTCGGATGGCAACGACACGGCCGCCGAGTTGACACATGGCTTGATGGCCAAAATCGCGCCAACGCCGCTTGCCACGGGTGGCTATACGGGACGACGGACGGTCCCGTTGTTGTTGGAAGATGAGGACGATGTGTGGCTGGTGTGGGAACGCAAAGCAGATCACCGCGGCAGCACGCCTCATGTCGTCGGCGAACTGCTTGCCAGACCGATGCGCGGGCAGCGTTGGGGCGAGCCAGTCGTGCTGCACCAAGGCCGCGTCGACTATCATCTTGCCGCCCCGCCCCGCGCAACGGATGGCAAGTTCGTGTTCCTGGCCTCGGCCCTCCCTCGCCAAAACCGCCGGATCTACCACCGGCTGATTGGCGACTTGAACCGAACGACACCCTTCGAGCAAGAGCAGTGGACCGGCTGGCGCCCGGTCGATCTGCCGATCGAAAACGAACTGACGCAGCGACGAGAAATACAACTGGATGGCAAGGTGTACAAGCTGTATTGGGCCGATCCACATTGCCACAGTGGCCTGACGGCTGATGCGGAAGGCGAGCCTGACGAATTGACACATTACGCTCGCGACCGAGCCAAGCTGGATGTGGTTGTCTTTACGGAAAACGACTTCATCTACGACATCCCGATGACCGGCTACGAATACGAACTGGGCAACCTTCTTGCGAAAGCCTACTCGCAAGACGGCCGCTTCGTCTCGTTGCCCGCCTACGAATGGACGTCACGTGTTCCCGGTGATCCCGCCGTGAAGCTCTCTGACCCGAGCACTTGGACCGTGCCCTACAAGAATCGGTCGTTCGCTAATCACCGCAGCGTGATCTATCCACCGACTGGCGGCCCCGCACTGCGCTATCCGGAAATCGGAAACGACATCGGTCGTTTGAACCAAGCTGTGGAAGCGGCCGGCGGGATCACACTCACGCAGCACCCCGTGTTTCGCGTCACGGGCGACAAAGTGGAGGTCGGCATGGAGGTCGTCGCCGGATGGGGTAGTTACATCACAAGGCGACCCAAGTCGTTTCACGAACCGCTCGATCGAGGTTTCCGCTTGGCGTTCATCGCGTCCGGCGACTCGCACCGTCGAGCACCCGGATTGAGCGGCGGTTTGACGGGTATCTATGCAGAACAACTGACCGCCGATGCGATCCTGGACGGGCTACGTAACCGGCGGTGCTATGCCACAAACGGCTCGCGCATCTTTTTGGATTCGAGAGCCAACGGCGCATTCATGGGAGCGGAGGCCAAGGCGAAACAAGGCAAAGCAACGTTGGCTCTTCGTGCGATCGGCACTCGCCCGATCGTCTCGGTCCACCTGATCCGTGATGGCGTGGAAGTAAAGGTGTTCGAGGGCGACGGTAGTCGAGAACTCTCCGTGGAGTACGAGGACTCCGATCTGAGCAGAGGCACGCATTGGTACTACTGGCGCGTGGCACAACAACGCCCCGCATCCGACCTGCCAGGCAATGTCATGGTCGCGCATGGGCACTTGGCTTGGTCAAGCCCACATTGGGTCGTCGTGGAATGAACGGAGTATGTCACACGATGGCATTTAGCCCTCCACCGCTTTCAAGGGGCCTTAACGTGATCGTCTACGCCGAGAGGTACACTCGTGACAAAGCACAAACGTGAAAGCAGGAAGTCCAGCGGCAGTTTGCGAGTCGCAGCTATCCAGATGAAGTTCGCGTCGACGATCGATGGCAATGTCGAAGCGATCGGCCGCTTGTTGGCTCAGGCGGCTCGGCGCCGGACTGATGCAGTGCTGTTTCCGGAGTGTGCCGTAACGAGTTACGGCTACGACTTTGCCAGCCTTCGGCCAAAGGAACTTCGCGATGCTATGGCGGCTGTGTCGAAACTGACGGCACGATACAAGACCAACGTCTTGATCGGGACTCCCGTCTTCTGCCGCCGCAGACTGTATAACTGCTTGGTTGTCTTCGATCGCGAAGGCGAGGCCGTTCATTGTTATGCCAAGTGTCAACTGACACCGATGGATCGGGATCACTTCACACCGGGCAATGCCGTCTCGTTATTTGATTTGGATGGCGTTCCGGCAACGACGGTGATCTGCCACGAACGTCGCTATCCGGAACTGGTACGGTTAGCCGTGATGTCGGGAGCCAAGGTCCTCTTTCATCCGAACGCTGGCATGGATGCGCTGGCCGTATCGTGCAAGAAGCGGGACGGAAATGACGGCGTGGTCACCCGCGCATTCGAAAACGCGATCTACTATGTATTCGCCAATTCAGTTGGTCCGCAGGGCGGCGGGATGTGGTCGGCGGGCGATTCCAAAATCGTTGCTCCGGACGAGCGTGTGCTGAAACTGGCGGACAACAAGAACGAGACGGTGCTGGTAGCCGATCTGGATTTGTCCAAGGCCAGCCGCAGCTATGCGAAACGCAGCCTTCAGCAACCGCGTTTCCTGGCGCCACACTGGAAACAGATGGTCAAGGCGGTCAGACGCCAAGCGGCCGAAACGGCGATGCACCGGAAAGCGGAGACACTGGCGGGGCTGGCTCGTTAATCGTTTTTGCTTGCGATGCGTGTCTGGGGTCGGTACGATTGCTTTCCGCAAGCGAAGCGTGGGGGATCACGACCATGAGTGACAATCAGCAAGACCAGCAGAACGACGAGTTCGATCCTATGGCCATTGCCCGCCCGGATCGGTCTCTGATGAAGTACTACCTGATGATCTCGCTACTCAGCGGGCCGTTCTTCCCGATCGCTATTCTGCCCTTGTTCTTCAAGTATGAGACACTGAAGTACAAGTTCGATGAAAGCGGCGTGTCGATGAGTTGGGGGATCCTGTTTCGCCGCGAGATCTACTTGACGTATCGGCGTATTCAGGACATCCATCTGACGCGCAACATCGTTCAACGATGGATGGGACTTGCGACGGTAGGCATCCAGACCGCGTCGGGTAGCGCCGGCCCGGAAATGAGTATCGAGGGTATCCTGCAAGCGGACAAACTGCGCGACTTCCTCTACATGCAGATGCGGGGTGCACGGGGAGAAGTGGACGAAGAGACGGATTTGACACAATCGCCAGGTGAGTCCGACGACGCGCTCGTGTTACTTCGGGAGATTCGGGAACTGCTGAAGCGGGCAGCGGAGCGAGGGGAGGCCAAACAATGAGCGGTCGCGTCGAAGGAGTCTCGAAGTGGTTTTACCGCGGGTTGTGGGGCGTTCTGACGCGACGGTTTCGCGTGCCGGACCGGCCGCCCGAGTTGCCCACCAGGCCCGGTGAGACGGCCGAATCGTTCCAGCCGGCCGAGGGCTTCTTGCGTTATCTGAAATTCCATTTTTGGATCTATGTCATTGCGTTCGATCTGCTGGTACTTATCGGTTGGATCGCCGTGATGGTCTTCGAGGTGTGGATCGGGTTGGCGCTTGCTTTGCCCGCACTGTTTCTCGCCATTTTTCCTGACGTCATCGGCTATATCGCCGTTCATTTGCGATACGACACCACCTGGTACGTAATGACCGGCCGCAGCCTGCGTATCCGCCGAGGCATTTGGGTCATTCACGAAACGAGGATCACCTTCGAGAACGTTCAGAATGTCAACGTCAGCCAGGGGCCATTGCAGCGTTGGTTCGGCATTGCCGACGTGCTGGTGGAAACTGCGGGTGGCGGAGGTGCTGATGCCCAACAGGGGAAGCAAGGTGCCGGATGGCAGGCTTCGCATCGCGGTTTGATCGAAGGTGTCGCCGATGCGAAGAGGATTCGAGATCTCTTGCTCGCGCGGCTACGAACGAGCCGTACCGCCGGACTGGGCGACGAAGCGGCTGCGACCACGGTGAGCAGCCAATGGACGGCGGACCACATTGCCGCCTTGAAAGACATCCGTGATGAGGTTCGCACCTTGACTTCACAGACGACAGACGGTGAATTAGCAGGCTAACACAAATTCTCATTACATCATCACGTAAGGAGCCACAAGATGCGCACTCTCAGTTGGATTATGGCAACGCTGTTTCTCGCCACCTACGCCGCGGCAGCCGAACAGGAATGCTCCGGTATCTGCCCGAAGGAAAAGGCCGAGGGGTTTGTATCGCTATTCGATGGAAAGACATTGGATGGTTGGACGGGCTCGGTGAACGGATACACGGCCGAGAACGGCGTCCTGGCGATCAAGCCAAAGGGCGGCGGTAACCTGTTCACCGAGAAGGAGTTTTCCGACTTCATCTTCCGGTTCGATTTCAAGCTGCCGTCAGGCGGTAACAATGGCGTGGGCATCCGTTCGCCGCTGAAGGGGAATCCCGCCTATGCCGCGATGGAAATTCAGGTGATCGATAACTCCGCCGAGCGATTCGCCAACCTGAAAGAGTGGCAGTACCACGGTTCGATCTATGGCGTCGTGGCGGCGAAGCGCGGATTCCAGAAGCCGGTCGGCGA
>CAZUAH010000696.1:0-6734 GCA_964617665.1 uncultured Pirellulaceae bacterium | reverse complement strand
TGCTCCGCAGGGCACGTGTCGACGTTACTCGACCTCCGCTCACTGGCCTTGCTTATTCCGACGGGACTAAGGCGATGCGGAAGCCCAGGCTGAAGTTGCGGTGGCCGGGCGCATACCTAAACCGATCCGCCGACCGGCAGTTCCCCGCGTTGCTAACCCAGCCGCCGCCGCGAAACACGCGGCTCGCGCCTGTCGTAGGCCCGGATGGATCATCTACGGGAGAGTCCTCGTAGTAGTCTTCGTCGTACCAATCATCACACCACTCCCACACATTCCCGTGCATGTCATAGAGGCCCCAAGCGTTTGCTTTCTTCTGACCAACGGGGTGCGCATACTCCTCATCAACGTCGTTGGCATTGTGATCGAACCACGCATAGTCGCCCAACTTCGATTCATCATCTCCAAAGCAGAATCGGGTCGTCGTCCCTGCACGGCAGGCGTATTCCCATTGCGCCTCCGTCGGTAAACGATAACCCGTGCCGCTGGAAACGGGCGCCACTTCCGCCGAGTCAATCGTGCCGTCATTCTCGCGCTCGATGGAAGATAATCGATAACAGGGTCGCAAACCCTCTTGCTCGCTCAGCGTGTTGCAGAACTCCACGGCGTCGTACCAACACACGTAACTCACCCCGTGGCTGCTGTTCGCCGTGGCATACGACTTGTCTCTCCATGGCTCCGTCCCCATCAGCTTTTCCTGCTGGCCCTGCGTCACCTCGTGCATCCCAAGGTAGTACGGCTTCGTAATCCGGACGCGATGACGAGGATACTCGTCTTCGAAGTACTCCGCCTTCGTTTCGTAGTCTTCGGCCAGCGCAACCGCCGAATCTCTGCTGCCCATCATGAACTCCCCCGCAGGAATCAGTTTGAACTTCATGCCGAGGCTGTTGGTGAACTGGTCTGCGAGGCCATCGGTGAGATCGAAATCGCTGATTTCTCCGTAGGTCTGGATCGATGGGGTTTGAGTCTTTTTGAAGGTACGGCGGACGTAATTGCTGGTGCCGTAGGTGGCGTAGTTGCACAGCTCCATCAGCGAGACCCGTCCGTTGTCGTTCCCCGCCGCGTTGTCAGCCCTGCCTTTGAGCCCTTCGACGATGTGGTACATGAAGACGCCCTGGCCCAGATCGGGGCTTTCGTGCGACTGCTCTGTCGCACGGCAACTACGCAGCGCGACAAAGCCGGCCTTTGCGTCGTCGAGCGATTTCGTGTAGTTGCCCAGAGTACGGGCGCTACTCGCAATGGTGCGCGTCGATTTGTCGAACGGATCATCGCGACAGGCGTCGACGATCAGCAGTTTGAACCGGGCCGGGCATTGGGAAAACCGCTCGTAGATATCATCGAGCGACACGGCCGACGCCTTCAGACGCTCGGGCGTGTCGACTTTGACGTCGGCCGAGCAGAAGTAGTTCTCGCCCTCGAGGTGAACACCGTGCCCCGACAGCGCGAGCACGACCACGTCGTCCGGCTTGGCGGAGCGAATCAATAAGTCAAACCGCGACTCGATATTGTCCTTGGTCGGCAAGTTCTCGAAATCGCCCCGGCTGATGAGGCAATCGATATCCGCCTTCTCGAACCCGATCGCGACCAGCTGGTCCTGAAGTGCCTTCACATCCGCCGTGCAGTAGCGCAGATCGCGGACGTTCCTGCCGTAGTCGTCGACACCGACCAGCAAGGCGAGATGCCGCGAGTTTTTGGTCGGTTGAGCCTGCTCGACATCGATGCTCTTGGCGTGTTCGGCGAGATACTGCTTGTCCGCGTCGGTCAGAAAGAGGGCTGGCAGATCGAGCGTCTTGCCCGAGGAAGTTCGGATCGAGACGGTCTTCGCCCCCCGGTCGATCGCGACCAGCGTGCCCTCGATCTTCTGCGCCGTCCACTCCCGGGCGGCGGATGTGACGGCGGATGCCACGATGACCAGCAATGTCAGCGTCAACAGAAGACTATGGCGTGTGGGTCTTGGCATAGGAAGCTCTCCTCGCAAGGACGTTTATTTGTAAGACGCGGTCGTTTGGCGAAAGTTGCGCGTTTGAAGTTGCACATTTTGTAGCCTGACTCTCCTGAGTCGGGCCTTTTGCCGTTTCTTGTGCTCGACGCAGGAGAGTCAAGCTACGAACCGTGATGTCCACATACCGAAATATGGACCAGACCCCGGGCGGCCTGCGGCACACCAGGCCGTCCGGCGAGCGAATTGCCTCAAGATGTCTGTACTCCATACGCTTACGCGATCATAATCAAAGCATCAAACAAAGGCCAGACACCCCGATTTATCGGGCTTTCCCGCCGCTTCCTCCAATAGGGAGAACGAGGCGCAATTGTTCCGGACCCAAAGTCTCTTTCTCTTGTTGTAAGTCGATCACAATGAAAGATAGCCAGTTACCCGATATGTTCATCAAAGACAAAACATGGCTCGCTGAGCAGCCCGAGATGATCCCCTGGGACGGCGGGTGTCAGCGGCTGCTTGATCGGATGAGTCGCTGGGTGGGAGACTACTCTCAAACCGTTTGCAAAGGGGAGGTTGCTGACGACCACACCCATCACCCCGTTTATGTCGCCCGACTCTGGAAGTGTCTAGCGCACCACTGGCGACAGGCACTCGAGGATACCTCAAAGGATTCTGTCTCATCGGACCAGGTGGCCCAGCGAGTTGGCAGCGGGCACGGATATCGCGGCGGTGGGCAACTTGGCGGCAATCCGCTGCGCGACGTCGTCTTGGCCGTGGCCATGGTCCAGGGCGATGAAAGGGCACCCGTTGTTTTTGAGACCGACTACCGCAACCTATGTCGCGCCATTGCCCATAAACTCAATGCTCGACTGACGAAGAACCCCGATGACGAATGGTGGAACGACCTGCTCTACTTCCTGGCCGGTTACACCGGTCGGCAAGCCAAGCTCGATTCGTTCCACGGGAAATCCGCCTTGCCGAACTGGCTCCCCACGCCGGTCTATCGTTTCCTGAGCCGGTGGATGAAACGAGAATGGAAATTGACCACCTTTGAAGAGATACACGACGAACCCAAGCCGACGCCCCTCGATGAAAGGCCGCTGATCGCCTTGGTTGCGTTGATTCGCGAGTCGATCGCAGGTCTGGCGGAAGACGAACGGCAGTTGTTTGAATGGCACTTTCTGCTTGGCAAGAGAAAGAATGCGATCGCCCGGATGGTCGGGGTACACCCGGCCAATATCGGTCGTCAGTTGGACAAGGCGATCGAGAAGGCAGCGGAGCAGGCGATACGTCTGGCCCCCAATTACCCGGACATCGCCTTGTATGAAGGCGTACTGGAAGAAATCACGAAAGACACAAAGGCATTAGCCGCCGCGCTGCGATATGCCCTCGGAGATATCAAGGAGGAGGACGTGTCATGACCGATCGCAAGCAAAACGAACTGTTGCGAGACCTTTTTCAACGGGCAATCGTTCCGCCGCTGACGGGACCGCTTCCCTCCGAAGAAGACCTCAGCCACACGGTACACGATACCGAACTACTCGATCGATGGTCATTGGGCGAACTCGATGAAGCCGAACATCGTCAGATCGTCGCTCACCTGTCCGAGTGCCCGTATTGCCGCCGCGAACTGGCCGCGATGATCCGTGATGAAGTATGGGTGCTTCCTGAGCACGAAGACGAAGAAGGCGACGACGACACGGCTACGGTTGCGGAACCAACATCTACCATCCGCCCACCGCGAGAATTGTCGATGTCCACGCGAAACGTGCTGATTGCTGCCACCGCTATCGCCGCTTCGCTGCTGGTCGTGGTGGTGTGGATCGCCTCGCGACCGGGCGATGGAGAGAACTCGATTGTCGCCCAGGCACAGCAAGAACTCGATGGCGACCGTCCCCGTGCGGCATTCGATCGCATCGAAAGGTACCTGAGTGAGAATGAAGACATTGACGACGCTGACCGAACGACCGCCCAACGCCTCCTTGAGGAATCGGGCTATCAGGTCGCCAGAAAGGAGCTTGAGGCAGGTGATGCCGACGCACCGAGGAGAGTTGTTGATATTGAAGCGAGGGCCTCGTTGTACGGTGGCGTCAGCGGTCGGATGACGAACCTTCGTATCCAGGCCGGACGCGGCGCGTCGGAGGAGCATTCCCTCAGCCGGCGACCGGCGCTGATCGACTACGGCTACGAGACGGACGGCTATGCCTACTCGAAGGAGTTTCCGAAAATCGACGACACGACCGAGCGGATCGAGGACGAGTTTGTCGCTGCCATTGCCGAACATCCCGACTCGATCGACTTGCACCTCAACTTCGGCCAATTCCTTTTGGAGCAAAACGATTTCGAGCGATCCGCGGCGCAGTTCGCCGCTGCCGTGAAGCTCGACTCGAAACAGACCGCAGCGCATAACGGGCTCGGCTTGGCACTGTTCCAACAAGAGACGGACGAATCCATCGAACAAGCCCTTGGGCATTTCCGCAAGGCAGTCGAGCTATCGCCGGACGATCCGGCCGTGAACTTGAACCTGGCCGTGTGCCTATCGCGGCTTGGACGCACGGAAGAGGCGAATCCGAATTTTGACAAGGTACCTGGAACGAACCCATAGAATTGAGTGCAATGGCTGTTCGTTCGGAGAGTGCTGAAGCTGAAAACACATCCGGGGAGGCGAACCATGCATAACAGATATCCGTATCCCGTGGCAATCGTGTTGTTGATAATTGACTTGACAGTGTCCGTGATCGTACAAGCGGCCGATCCGACGGAACGGACATTCGACGTCGAAGGGGCCAAGACGCGACCGGCGCGGCGGGTGGCGCTGTTGATCGGCGTCAACGACTACATTGATGCCCGCGACCTGCGGTATGCCGTGGCCGATACAAGGTCGCTCAAGCAGCGGCTCATGGCGGCCGGTTTCCAGCCGGAAGACATCATCTGCATGACCAGCGACGCCGCCGAGAATGAACTGCGGCCGACGAAGCGAATGGTCGATCGGCAGTTCGACGCGGACCGCAACGGCACGTTCCTGGCGCGAATTCGTGAAGGCGACCTGGCTCTGGTCGCACTAAGCGGGCACGGGGTCGAGACCGGCGGAAAACCGTACTTCTGCCCCATCGACGCGGAAAAAGAGGAGCCCGCCAAAACGATGGTCTCGATCGATATGATCTATCAGCGGCTTGCCAAATCGAAGGCCCGGTTCAAACTGGTCATGATCGACGCCTGCCGCGACGACCCCAACGCGGGCGGATCACGCAGCGCCGAGACGCAGAAGAGCTTCGACGGGTTCTCCAAATCGCTCGACGCTTCGGCCAAGACCGCTGGCCAAGGCATCATGATCATGGCCAGTTGCGCCACCGGCCAGAAATCGTACGAAGACTCGAAAATCGGCCATGGTGTCTTCATGCACCACTTGATGATGGGGCTTACCGGCGACGCCGATCGGCAAGGAAAGGGGAACGGCGACGGCAAGATATCCCTTCTCGAACTATACGGCTATGCGGCGAAAGAGACGCGGCTGTACGCCTCACGGATGCCCAGCGGCGGCGTGCAAACGCCAGTCCTCAAAGGCGAGTTCACCGATTTCGATTTCACCGACACGAAGTTTCTGAACATCGTCGCCAAGTTGACCGTTCGACTGCAAGAACGAGGCGGCCCAACCGCGGCCAATGTGCCGGTTGCCATTGTCCGCCGCGACGCTTTCAACCGCACCGAAGAGCGTCTGTCCGAAGGGCGGAGCGACAAGAACGGTCAAATTGAATTGCGCATCCCGCGCGAAAAGGTGAAAGCGACCGATACCGTACACGCGTTGATTTCGCATTTCGATCGCATCACGCGGATTCCCCTGAACGGATTGGACGCACAGCCGCAACGCGACTTGATTGCGGAGCTGCCGACGGACTTCACCAACAGCATCGGCACGGAATTCAAACTCATCCCGGCGGGAGAGTTCATGATGGGTTCGAAGCTATCGCCGGAGGAAGTGGACGAAAAATATCCGGGCAGCGAGGCATCGTACTACAAGGACGAACACCCGCGGCATAGGGTCTGTATCACGCGACCGATTTACGTGGGTGTTTACGAGGTGACAGTGGGGGACTTCAAGAAGTTCGTTGTTGCCACCGGTTACAAGACGACAGCGGAAAAGGAAGGTAGCGCAAGGGCCTTTACGGATGCGGGAAAATGGGACGATGTCAAAGGTCGGTGTTGGCGGGAACCCGGTTTTCCACAGCAGGACACGCACCCGGTGACGTGTGTCAGTTGGCACGATGCGACGGCGTATTGTGAGTGGCTGAGCAAGAAGGAGGGCCGGACGTATCGCTTGCCGACGGAAGCTGAGTGGGAGTATTCATGCCGAGCCGGGACGAGCAGCGTGTTTTGCTGGGGCGACGATGCCGATGACGGCAAGGGCCACCTGAACGGGGCCGGTGAAGAAGGGTCGCCCAATGGCAGGAAGTGGTCAATCCACTTTGATTTTGACGATGGTTACACAGCCACGGCTCCTGCAGGAACTTATCGGCCAAACGCTTTCGGTCTGTGCGACATGCATGGCAATGTGTATGAGTGGTGTCAGGACTGGTACGCGGAGGACTATTACGAGAATTCGCCTACGGACGATCCTACGGGGCCTACAACGGGCGCGTCCCGCGTGTTTCGCGGCGGCTGCTGGATTAGCCTCGCGGGGTACTGCCGGTCGGCGCTTCGGTCTTGGAATACGCCCGGCTTCCGCGACAACGGCCTGGGCTTCCGCATCGCCTTAGTCCCGTCGGAGTAAGCAAGGCCAGTGAGCGGAGGTCGAGTAACG
>CAZUAH010000695.1:0-6760 GCA_964617665.1 uncultured Pirellulaceae bacterium | reverse complement strand
TGCAGAGGTATAATCCATTCCTTGTTCTCGGGAAATAGAAATTACGCGCTTCCTTTGTACTGCGGTATCTTCATCAGTTCGCCGTCCTTAAGAGCCGACTGATGTGCGACGATGCCGGACACGGTCATGTTCAACGCCCAGGCGATATCGACCAGCGGTTTGCGGTTTTCGATGATCGACATGACAAACTCGTGGCCCAGATACCCGTGCGAGCCACCGTGTCCGCCAGCTTTCACGGCGGGCGGAAGCGGAGGTTTGGCTAGATCGGGCAGCTTCTTCTCCAGTCCCTGGTAGTTCATGCCGATCATTGAACCTTTTTGACCGCGTACTCGACCGACCTCGCCGCCGTAGCCCGGTGTGTCCCAGCTTACGCCCATGCGCGACATGCCGCCTTCGCTGGTGCGGAACATGGCGATTTCCGTACCGAAGGGATTCTTGTACCGATTGTTTTCCGGCTGCAACTCGTCGCGGATGCTCGGCATTCCCATGCACGAAACTTCGGTGAAACTGCCGCCGGTCACGCCCGTGTAGTAGGCGTTCGAGTGCGTGGGATACCATTGGGGCGGCAGGCCGATGCGCCAGCCTTTGTATGAGTCGATCACGGCACACGCGTAGTGGAAATACTCGCCCTCGCTGTAGACCAAGTCGCCGAAACCGCCCGCATTGTAGATCTGCCGCATGGCATACAGGTCGGAGTGGTAGCAGGAGGTCTCGAACATCATGTAGTTCAGGCCCGACTTTTTGACTGTCTCGTACAGCTTGTCGGCGTCCTCAAGATTCTCCCACACGGCCGGCACGGCGGTGGCAGCGTGTTTGCCGTGCTTGAGCACTTCGATACAGTGGCGAGCATGACTGGGCGCGTCCGTTGCGCAGAAGATCGCCTCGATCGAATCGTCTTTGACCATTTCCTCAAGCGAAGGGTAGGTCTTCTCGCATCTGCACACTTGAGCCAGTGCTTTGCAGCGGTCAGGGATCAAGTCGCTGACGGCAACCAATTCGACGTTTGGATGATCCTGCAGCGAGAACGACGCACCGAACCTGCAAACGCCGTAGCCGACAATTCCCATGCGTATCTTCCGATCCGTCGAGGGCTGATATCCGCTGGCATCCTTTGGGGCGGTCTTCCCTTCTTCGAAGCCTTGGATCTTGGGCGGCTGGGCATTCGCCACTGACAGGGCACTAAGTCCGGCAGCGCCGAGCCCTGCGCTTTTCAAGAACGAGCGTCGTGAGGCAGGTTCGTGCATAGCGTGTTCTCCTTCAGGATAAATTCGAAATACGAAACAGTTCAGTTTAGCCGCGACCCAGCGGGGAGCGCGTCGGGCGACGTCAACTCCCGCGCTCCCCGCTGGTTCGCGGTTAAACGACGGCCATCATCGTCACGCGTTTTCCTGTTCCTGTTCGTCGGTATTCTCGGGTACCGGTTCGTTGGGGCGAACGCCGTATTTCGTTCGCCTTGCACGGCCCCACGGGCAACCTCCGAAAGTGACTACCAACTCGATCATTTGTAGGAACTTGGCAAAGCGGTTGCCTTTTCTGGCTCGAGTGCAAATCGGGCAACGCTGTTCGCAGAAGTCGGGATCGAACTTGGCGGGCATGGGTCTGTCTCTCCTGTAAGTATTCCGGAACAACGTTGCCAAGGGTACCAGAGTCCGTTAGTTTAGAGTACAACATATCGGCGAGAAACTGCCCTCCAATTGCTGCACACCGACTATGTTGTGGACTGCTACAGCCATTCTCGTGACACTGACGGCGCAGACGCAGCCAACCAGTCCGTACCAAAATCAGGTTGCGGATAACTTGGCCAAGCTGGCGGATGAATCACCCGCGGTCCGTGCCGGCGCTGCCGAAGCGTTAGGATTCCTTCGTGCGTACTCTGCCGAAGACGCTCTGATCGCTTGCCTTCAAGATTCGGACAAAGTCGCGCGACGCGAAGCCGCCATGGCACTGGCCTGGTGTGGCGGTCGGGCGTCCATATCACCCTTGCTGGAAACACTGGACGATAGAGATTGGACGGTCCGGCAGGCGGCGCATATTTCGCTTACGAATCTAACCGGAATGGAGTATCCGTTCGATTCCTTGGCCGAGACCGAACAGCGCAAAGTCCAGGCCGAACGGTGGCGCGATTGGTGGGCGAGCGTTCCGGCTGATCTGCCTCCAAAAGAGGTGATGGATTTGCTCAAAGGCGCGAATCGCTTGGCATTGGCCGGCAGTGTTCTGACGTCCACCACTTACCGAGGTCCGCCCAGCATTCTGCTAGACGGCGAAATCGGCCCAGCCTATTGGCAAACCAAGAATGTGCCTTTTCCCCAATGGTGCACGGTCGATCTGGGCAAGGTTGAAGATGTCGATTCGGTGGTCATCCACCAGTATGGTCCAGATTACGTGATGACCGAGTACGAATTGGCCACTAGCCTGGATAACCAAGAATTCCAGGTCGTCCAGCGCGAGAAGGGCGATTCGCCGGTTAAGCTCGAGGTTCGGTTCCCGATGCGCAAGGCTCGGTACGTACGCATCACGAGCTTTGGATCGAAGAAGCCGATCTACCCCACCACATTCTTCGAGATTGAAGTCGGCGAGAAGAATCACCCCATCGCTACCGAGGACGTCCCCGTTGAGTGGCGTTTGGAACGAGGCGTTCGGGCCCTGGGCGCGTTGGGAGGCGCCGGAGCCACTGCGGCCATACTAGATGTGATCGGCGCCGCACCGACGTCGGTGAAGCGATATCGGCCCATGGTACGCGCGGCGCTTCGATCCCTGGGACGTCTGCGGGATGAGGAAGGGTTTCAGACGCTCGTACACTTGTTGGACAACCCGTTTTGGGCGCGCCACGCCGCAGACGCCTTGGGCGACTTTGGCGATCGTCGCGCTGTGCCGGTATTGATCGCAGCCTATTCGAGGTACGCGAAACTTTTGAACGGTGCAAATCCCGTCGACGTGCCGGCTGACGACAAGATGGGTTTCCCGAGCGAAGACCGGATGCTCGAGACACCCTATTCGATCGCATTCGCGCTTTCGCGTTTGCACCTGGATGCCCCACAAGATCTCGCGGCTCTGCGCGAGATTGCCCCGCGCATCATGGCAAACCTGCCCGGAGACCACGATACGTTTGTGCTGTATGAACCGGAGGTTGGGCATCTGCTGACTCACTACCTGATGGAACATACTGGCCTGCGTCAACAGGCGTGCGAGCACGCCTTTCAATTGCTCGGTCAACCGCGTCGCGTGCCGCCGCCGGACGTGCCGATGGAATGGTCTGCGTATCCGCCGCACCGCATCTCAAGCTGGCTGCCGTGCGTCTGCACCGAGCGGGAAGATCTGCCGCGGCTGTTGGCATTGCTGCAACACGAGAATGGATGGGTGCGCATCAACGCGGGTAAGGCGATCGGTTGGCTGGGCGACGAACGAGCGATCGAACCAGTGGCGAAGATCCTTGCAGAGGCCAAGGCCGAAGCAGATTATGGGTACAGTGGCACATTCAAGGACGAGGAGTACGACGACCCGGCACCGCGATGGCGCGAAGGGTTGATCCGCGCACTTGGCTTGCTTGGTGCTCATGAACATACCGAGTTGATTGTCGGCATTCTGGAGGACGAGCGGTCCGTCGTCGAGATTCGTCACTCCGCTGCCTCGGCTCTAGCCGATTTGGGTAACGATCGTGCGCTGGAAGCTCTTCGCAAAGCCGCCTTGTACCATCCGTTCCACTGCGTGCGGCATATCGCGCGAGACGCACTCAAGGTGCGCGGCATCGAATGCACGGGTGATGAGCCGCTACAGAGTGAAGACGTTGTCCATCCCGATGTCGAGACATCCGATCAGTTTGACGCGATTGTTTTCATCAAGGGCAGCAACAACATCCCGAATACCATCGGCACTGTCGAACAAGCCGACCGTTGGCGGCAGACTTATGTGGTGACCGATTCGGGGCCGGCCTACCGACCGGGCAGGAACTTGTACGTCCTTCGCCCGCCGCGACCAGACGGGTCGGTGACGCCGCTGACCAGATTTCCCGACGGCTATGTGGCCGAGCACGAGCTTTCGTGGGACGCGACCCACGTGATCTTCTGCTATCGCGGCCAGGAAGATCCGTGGTGGCACATCTGGCGTGTGAATGTGGATGGCACAGGACTCAAGCAATTGACGTTTGGGCCCTATCATCACGTCGGGCCGGCCTACCTGCCGGACGGAAGAATCGTTTTTGCCTCTACCCGCAGCGGCATCCGCGACGAGTACCACGGTTATCCGTGTACTGCCTTAAACGTCATGAACGCGGATGGCAGCGATATTCATCCGATTGCCACCAACATCGGGCGCGATAACGAACCGGCGGTGCTGTTGGACGGACGCATCGTGTTTAGCCGGTTGGAGGTGTTCTATTCGCGAAACAAGACCGAGCTGACGCTGCATGCGGTGCATCCCGACGGTACAAAGGACGTAGTTCTGTACGGTCCGGAACGACGACAGTTCTGGCGGCAGTTGGACCATGGGCCGCGCTCACCTGCCGACGGACAGGAGGCCCCGCTCACGCATCGCGTGATCCGCATGACGCAACCACAGCCCATGCCGGACGGCCAGAGCATTGTGGTTGTCACCCAGGCCGGCTTGGTGCTGGTTGATGGCCGCCGTGATACCGAGCTGTTGGTGACCCCGGACTACAAAACGCGCGCCTACACAACGCCGTTCCCGCTGTCCGACGGCACGATTCTGTGTGCGACTGCCGAGAAGACGCCGAATCGAGAAGAGGTGGACGTAGGGTTGTATCTGTTCGATCCAGAGACCAAAGAACTCGAACTTGTCTACAACGACTCAGAGGCAGCCGACTTTGAACCGCGGCCAATTCTTGCTCGACAGCCACCCGTGGCGCGTGCTCCTGCGGCAAAACGGTACGAGTACAGCGGACGTTTCGTCTGTTCGTCTGTGTTTACGACTCAGGAAAAGGATGTACCGCTCCGCGGCCGATTCGTTCGAGTGATCGAAGGGGTCCCGGTGGTACAACGCCATAGCACTCACACAAATCCCGAGCCGGTGTGGAAGAACCACGGGGGCACGTTTGCCCGCGTGTTGGGCACAGTGCCTCTGGCGCCCGATGGTTCCTTCTTCATCGAAGTGCCGGCTGACCGTCTGATTCACCATCAGGTACTGGACAGCGACCGCCGAGTGATCGGCAACCAACTCACCTGGATCTACCCACGTCCGGGCGAGACGAAGTCGTGCGTCGGGTGTCACGAAAACCCGCATACCGCCAGCCGTAGCTACGACCCGCTGGCGTCCCATTTTCGACCAGTGAAACTCTTGCCCAATGGCGACGAGTTTACATACCGCGCCAAGGCATGGTTCAAAGGACACTTACCTGCGGAGATCGAAGAACGAACGCGAACGGTGCGAGCGGTTAACCTGTTCGGCCGATAAGACAATTGGCACCGTTCGAGGAACAACTGTCGCAGGACGGGACAATGGTCCCATCCTACGTAGCTTGGGACCATTGTCCCGAGCGAGAAACATGACAGCTACTCTCGAACGATGAGTGGTACAGGTGCCGGCTGATCCAGGCAAGACGCCTGTGCCTAAGGGATCTTGGACAGTGACGGTATGGCCATGTCCGAAAAGGAAGTCTTTGCTGCCAATCTGAAACGGCTGATTGAAAAATCGCCCTTGTCAAGGCGTGAATTGGCCGATCGAGCCGGCGTGAATTACAACACGCTTGGTCGCTGGTTGAAGGTTGGCATTTCCAAGCCCGATCAGCGTACGAGAAGATCGCTGCAGAGAGTCTGTCGACTCTTGCACGTCAAACTGAGCGATCTATGGGCCGAGCATCATGCGACGGATTCCGAACTGTACGCCGAGAAGGTCAAGGAGATGTTTGACCTGTGGAACAGTCTGGACGTAGATTCTGAAGGTGTCGCTGAGTGGATTGACCAATGGTACGTCGCAGCCAAGGTGGCCGCACGCTTCCGGCAAGAGGAACCCGATCTCACCAGGATTGTCGCCAGGGTAAAGGCGTTGAAGTCGGACGGCGAGGTACAGATGTACCTGGAGGGTCTGTTGCGCGACTGGGCCCAAGGTGAATGCGGCGCATACAAGCGACTGATCGACGCCACACAGCGGTTCGTAGCCGCTGCGATACCCAAAGATGCCCAACAACTGAGCCGTTGGTTTCGCAAAACCCATCCGGATCGATGGGCCAGAGTACTTCGCACGAACAAACTGGACAACGAAGGCGAGTTGACTGCGTTCGTGAGGCACATGATGGGGGAGGGGCTTTCGCCGCACGAAGCCTACGAAGGCCTAATTCGCCTATCCAACGAATCGACACCGAAGAAACGGTCGAAAAGATCGATTCCCATTCGACGGTAGTCCGTCGAATCTCGTTTGTGCGATTACTCTGGTGCGTACTGTGCGAAGCGGTGTTTTTCGGCTGCTTTCATGTAGGCGTCTGCGCCGTCGATCACGTCATTCTTTACCAGGTCTTCCAAGGCGTCGTCCATCGACTGCATACCTTCACGCTTGCCGGCTTGTAGCACCGACGTGATCTTTTCGATCTTCCCTTCGCGAATGATGTTCGCTACGGCGTGCGAGCCGAACAGAATTTCGTTTGCGGCGACGCGGCCACGGCCGCCTTTGCGTCGCAGCAACTGTTGGGCGACGATCCCCTTGATCGATTCGGCCAACATGGTGCGGATTTGGGCTTGCTGGTCGCTGGGAAATACATCGATGATGCGGTCGATCGTTTTCGGAGCACTGTTGGTGTGCAGCGTGCCGAAGA